>NZ_JARZAH010000004.1:0-426527 GCF_029892145.1 Kitasatospora sp. GP30 | reverse complement strand
ATGAAGATGTCGGCGATCTCGACGACGTCCTCCAGCGTGGTCACCTGGTAGCCGTCCATCGCCGCCTGCAGCGCGCAGATCGGGTCGACCTCCGTCACGATCACCCGGGCACCCTGGCCGCGCAGCGACTCCGCGCAGCCCTTGCCCACGTCACCGTAGCCGCACACCACCGCGACCTTGCCGCCGATCAGCACATCGGTGGCCCGGTTGATGCCGTCGATCAGGGAGTGCCGGCAACCGTACTTGTTGTCGAACTTCGACTTGGTCACCGAGTCGTTGACGTTGATCGCCGGGAACAGCAGCTTGCCGTCCCGGTGCATCTCGTACAGCCGGTGCACACCGGTCGTGGTCTCCTCGGTCACGCCCTTGATGGTCGCGGCGACCTGCGCCCAGTCGATGGTGCTGCGCCGCAACAGCGCCAGCACCACGGCCAGTTCCTCGTTCTCCGCCGTGGCCGGGTCGGGGACGGCACCGGCCTTCTGGTAGTCGACGCCCTGGTGGATCAGCAGGGTGGCGTCACCGCCGTCGTCCAGGATCATGTTCGGGGTCTGGCCGTTCGGCCAGCTGAGTGCCCGCTCGGTGCACCACCAGTACTCCTCCAGCGTCTCGCCCTTCCAGGCGAAGACCGGGATGCCCGCGGCGGCGATCGCGGCAGCGGCGTGGTCCTGGGTGGAGAAGATGTTGCAGGACGCCCAGCGCACCTCGGCGCCCAGCGCCACCAGGGTCTCGATCAGCACGGCGGTCTGCACGGTCATGTGCAGCGAACCGGTGATCCGGGCGCCGGCCAGCGGCTGGCCGGCGGCGTACTCCTTGCGGATCGACATCAGACCGGGCATCTCGTGCTCGGCGAGCTGGATCTCCTTGCGGCCGAACGCGGCCAGCGAGAGGTCGGCGACCTTGAAGTCGGCAGTCATGGGGATTCCTCCGATGAGTGGTCAGGCAGCGGATGCAACCGGCTGGTCGAGGCCGAGGTTGCGGTAGATCTCAAGAGCGGCGGTTGATCGGTTGAGGGTGATGAAGTGCAGTCCGGGGGCGCCCTCCTGGAGCAGCCGGTCGGCCATCCGGGTCGCGTGCTCGACGCCGATGCGGTGGCCGGCGGCCGCGTCGCCCCGGGCATCGGCCAGCCGGGCGGCGAGTTCGGCGGGGAAGGCGGCGTTGCTCAGTTCGGCGAAGCGGCGGATCTGGCCGTAGGCGGTGGCCGGCATGATCTCCGGGATGATGGGGGTGGCGCAGCCCGCGGCCGCGACCTTGTCGCGCAGCCGCAGATAGTCGTCAACTCGGAAGAACATCTGGGTGATGGCGTAGTCGGCACCGGCTCGGCACTTGGCGACGAAGTGCCGGATGTCGCTCTCCCAGTCCGGTGAACGCGGGTGCCGCTCCGGGAAGGCGGCCACGCCGACTGTGAACGAGCCGCTCTCCTTGAGGAGTTGCACGAGCTCGGCGGCGTGGTGGCAGCCCTGCGGGTGCGGCTGCCAGGCGCCGCGCGGGTCACCGGGCGGATCGCCGCGCAGCGCCAGCACATCATGGATGCCGGCGTCGGCGTACCGCCGGATGATCGCCCGCAGTTCGGCCCTGGCATGGCCGACGGCGGTCAGGTGGGCGACGGGCAGCAGGGTGCTGTGGGCGGCGATCCGCTCGGTGGTGGCGATGGTGCGGTCGCGCGAGGAGCCGCCGGCGCCGTAGGTCACGGAGACGAAGGTCGGCCGCACCGCCTCGACGCGGCGGATCGCCGCCCACAGGTCACGCTCGCCGGCCGCGTCCTTGGCCGGGAAGAACTCGAAGGAGTAGCTGGGTTCGCCCGCCGCCAGGAGGTCGCGCAGGCGGCGCGGCGACCGGGCGGCGGACGGTCGGCTGGTCATGCGGGGCCCGCCCAGGCGATCGCGACGTCGGCGGCGGCCTGCGGGCCGTAGCCCTCGGCGAGGCTGTGCAGCAGGTCGCCGCGGCACAGCCGGTACTCCTGGGTGCCGGTGCAGCCGAGCACCACCGCCGCGATGGCGCAGCCGAGTTGGGCGGAGCGGTCGAGCGGCAGGCCCCAGCTGCGGGCGGCCAGGAAGCCGGACCGGAACGCGTCGCCCACGCCGGTGGGGTCGCTGACCCGCGCCACCGGCACGGCGGGCACGGCCACCGGCGCGCTGCCGGCGCTCTCCACCCGCACGCCGTCGGCGCCGAGGGTGGTGATCCAGTGGCCGACCCGGTCCAGGATCTCGCGCCGGGACCAGCCGCTGAGCTTGAGCAGCAGCGCGGCCTCGTACTCATTGGTGAACAAGTAGCTCGCGCCGTCGAGCAGTTGGCGCACCTCTGGCTGGGTGAGGCGGGCCAGCTGCTGGGAGGGGTCGGCGGCGAACGGGGTGCCGGTGCGGCGGCAGGCGTCGGTGTGCCGCAGCATCGCGGCGGGGTCGTCCGGGGCGATCAGCACCAGGTCGAAGCCGCCGGCCTGCTCGGCGACGGCCGCGAGGTCGATCTCGGCGGCCTCCGACATGGCGCCCGGGTAGAAGGTGGCGATCTGGTTCTGCTGCTGGTCGGTGGTGCAGACGAACCGGGCGGTGTGCCGGGTCTCGCTGATCCGCACGTGGTCGGTGTCCACCCCGTGCTGCTTGAGCCAGAGGCGGTAGTCGTCGAAGTCCGGGCCGGCCGCGCCCACCAGGGTGGGGGCGTGGCCCAGCAGGCCCAGCCCGAAGGCGATGTTGGCGGCCACTCCGCCCCGCCGCACTTCGAGGCCGTCGGCGAGGAAGGAGAGCGAGACGGTGCTGAGCCGGTCGGGGATCAGCTGGTCGGTGAAGCGGCCCGGAAAGGTCATCAGATGGTCGGTGGCGATGGAGCCGGTGACGGCGAGGCGCACGGGAGTCTCCTCTGGACGACGGACGACGAACGACGAACGACGGACGGGGGCCGTCAGCGGCCGGCGGCCTGGCGAAGCTTCTCGGCGCGGTCGGTGCGCTCCCAGGTGAAGTCCGGCAACTCGCGGCCGAAGTGCCCGTAGGCGGCGGTGGCGGCGTAGATCGGCCGCAGCAGCTCCAGGTCGCGGATGATCGCGGCCGGGCGCAGGTCGAACACCTCCAGCACGGCCGGCTGGATCCGGCCGACCGGCACGGTCTCGGTGCCGAAGGTCTCGACGAACAGGCCGACCGGTGCCGCCTTGCCGATCGCGTACGCCACCTGGACCTCGCAGCGCCTGGCCAAGCCGGCGGCGACCACGTTCTTCGCCACCCACCGCATCGCATAGGCGGCCGAGCGGTCGACCTTGGACGGGTCCTTGCCGGAGAAGGCGCCGCCGCCGTGCCGGGCCATGCCGCCGTAGGTGTCCACGATGATCTTGCGGCCGGTCAGGCCCGCGTCGCCCATCGGGCCGCCGATCTCGAAGCGGCCGGTCGGGTTGACCAGCAGCCGGTAGCCGGTGGTGTCGATGCCGGCCTCGCGCAGCACCGGCTCCACCACGAACTGCCGGATGTCGGGCGCCAGCAGCGTCTCCAGGTCGACGTCGGAGGCGTGCTGGGTGGAGACCACCACGGTGTCCAGCCGCACCGGCCGGTCGCCGTCGTACTCGATGGTGACCTGGGTCTTGCCGTCCGGGCGCAGGTACGGGACGGTGCCGTCCTTGCGGACGCAGCTGAGGCGCTCGGCGAGCCGGTGCGCCAGGGTGATCGGCAGCGGCATCAGCTCCGGGGTGTCGTCGCAGGCGTAGCCGAACATCAGGCCCTGGTCGCCCGCGCCCTGCTGGTCGAGGGCGTCGGTGGGGTCGCCCTGGCGCTGCTCGTAGGCGCTGTCGACGCCCTGGGCGATGTCCGGGGACTGGGCGCCGATCGACACCGAGACGCCGCAGGAGGCGCCGTCGAAGCCCTTCTTGGAGCTGTCGTAGCCGATCTCCAGGATGGTGTCGCGGACCAGCTGGGCGATCGGCGCGTACGCCTTGGTGGTGACCTCGCCGGCGATGTGCACCTGGCCGGTGGTGATGAGGGTCTCGACGGCGACCCGGGAGGTCGGGTCCTGGGCGAGCAGGGCGTCCAGGATGGTGTCGCTGATCTGGTCGGCGATCTTGTCGGGGTGGCCCTCGGTGACGGACTCCGAGGTGAACAGACGGCGGGTCATGGTCGGCTCCTGGGGGTGGTGGGGGCACAGCCTTGCGGGGGGGCTTTGCGGGGATGCGGCCGCCCCTCGGGGGTCGGGGCGGCCGCACGTTGCGGGCGGGCCGGGTTTCAGGCCACGGCGGCGGCGAAGAAGTGCTCCTCGATGCTGGCGAGGGTGCGCAGGTGGTCGACCTCCAGGGTCGCCATGTCGATCGGCCGTCCGCTGGTCTGCTCCAGCAGGAAGACGAACTCGACGAAGGAGAGCGAGTCGATCAGGCGGTTCTCGATCAGATCCAGGTCGGGCGCGATGTCGGTGCGCTGCGGGTGGCGGCCGAGGATCCAGGACTTGATGGGCTCGATGCTGGCGGACATGGCGGTTCTCCTTCAGATGTGGGGTGAACTGGGTTGGGGCGATTGCGGGTTCAGCCGACTGTTCAGCCGACCGGGATCGGGGCGGCGACGGCGGCGGCGTAACCCGCGTCGTGGCTGATGCTGACGGTGATGCCGCTGATTCCGGCGGCTTCGGCCAACTGGGCCGCGCGGCCGTGCAGTTCGATCAGCGGCCAGCCGCCGGGGGCCCGGTGGACCTCGATGTCCAGCCAGGGCAGGATGGTGTCGGCGACCCGCAGGGTCTTGAAGGCGGCTTCCTTGGCGGCGATCCGGCCGCAGACCGCGAGGGTGTTCAGACCCTCGTCGGTGCGGCAGTCGGCCAACTCCCGCTCGGTGAGCATCCGGAGCAGGAACCGCTCACCATGGTTGTCGATCAGTTCGCGGACCCGGCCGGCGGCGACGATGTCCAGACCGAGGTTCGCCCAGCCGGGAGGGGGCCCGGCCTCCGCGGCGGCAGGCATCTCAGACCGCCGAACCCGCCTGGCGGACAGCCTCGGTGGCGGCCTCCCAGCTGCCGTGCCGCCGGGTCAGGGCGGAGAGCCAGCGCTCCAGGCCGAAGGCGGCGCAACTGGTGAACGCGGCCTGGCCGGTGTCGCCGACGGTGATGCCGCAGCGCTCGCCGAAGAAGTTCCGGTGCACGTTGACCGAGCCGATGGCCAGGTCCTCGTAGAGGAACTCGTACTTCACCGGGGAGAGTTGCTGCAGCAGCAGCCGGGCCCCGCCGCGGTCGTAGAACGGGTCGGTGGCGGCTTCCTTGCGCAGCGGCAGGTCCAGCGCGGCGGCGAACGCGGTGATCTTCTCGGTGAAGGTCCGCAGGTGCTGCTCGGTGTGGTCCTGGCTGCCGATCGCGACCACCTCCCGCATGTGGAAGCCGAGCAGGCGGCGCAGGTCGTGGTACTCGGTCTCCTTGCGGAAGCAGCGGCCGAGCACGGTCACCAGGGTGCCGTCGGGCAGGGCCGATCCGGCGTGGTGCAGGTAGACGCCGTAGCAGGCGGCCGAGGGCAGGGCGAGGGCGGCGGGCTCCAGGGCCTGCTGCGGGAAGGTGCCGGTCTGGGGTGCGAACGGGTGCTCGGCGCGCTGGTCGAGGTCGAGCGCGGTGGCGAGGATCGCCTGGTGCGGGAAGTTGTCGTAGTAGTCGAGCTTGGCCAGGTCGGCGGCGGGGAGCAGCGGCGGCGTGATGATCTGGGCGGCGCCGGCCTCGGCGCCCCAGCCGGCGAAGGTGTCGTCCAGCAGTCGGAGCAGCGCGGTGGCCTCCGGCCCGAGGGCGGACAGGCCGCCCTGCTGCACGCCCGTGGGCGGCGAGATGGTGGGACTCATCGGTACCTCGCGGGGTCTCGGTGGTGGGTCGGCCAGTGGATTGCCCCGTGGATTGAGCAATGGATTGACCGTTGGATCGAGCAGGCGTCAGCTGGTGGGGAGCGTGTCGTCGGCGAACAGGCCGATCTTGCGGAAGAAGGCCATGGGCTTGCGGATCACCCTGCGCTCGACGGCGCGGCGGCCCGGGTCGCCGATGATCGCGGCGCGCAGGGCGAGCGGGTCGGCGATCCCGGCGTCGCGGTAGATCTCGGGGTTGTAGAAGGAGTTGAGGCTGTAGACCATGTAGCGCTTGAGGTAGGCCTCGACCTCGCGGAGCCGGTCGTCGCCCACTGCCTCCCGCATCCGCCCGTAGAGGTGGGCGACCAGCTCCCGGCCGAAGGCGATGTGCCGGGACTCGTCCTGGTGGTGGATGGCGTTGACCTGGCGGATGGTGTGGCAGAGCCGCTCGTCCTGGCCCATGGCCATGTTGTAGTAGTCGACCAGCTCCTCGAAGAACAGGATCCGGGCGAAGACCAGGAAGTTCTCCACCTCGGGCTCCTGGCGCTCGGTGGCGCCGCCCAGCTTGAACACCGGCGGCTGGTAGATCTTGCCGCCGTAGCGGAGGCAGAACTCGGAGAAGAACCACATGTGTTCGTTCTCCTCGCCGATGAAGTGGTGGAAGAAGTCCGAGGGGACTTCGAAGCCGGGCATGTGGATCCGGTTGACCACCTCGATCAGCAGCTCGCGGATGCCGTGCACGTTGAGGCTGTAGAAGTTGATGCTCTCCCACTTGGAGAGGCGCTTGCGGGTGGCCTCGTCGAGTTGGTCGAGCGCGGCGGTGCCGACCGGCGAGATGAGCTCGGGGCTCATCCACCACTGGTCGTCGTCGAGCGAGTCGGCCCAGTCGAAGCGCTGGTAGGGGTTGTAGTAGTCCTCGATGGACTTCTGGGCGAGGCGGTCGAGCAGTTGGCGGAACCGGTCGGTGACGGCGAGTTCGGCGGTGGGCATGGCGGGGCTCCTGTGGGGGTCTCTGCGGTCCTGTGGGGGTGCGCTGCCGACCAGCGGATTCAGCGGCGGGCCTGGTAGACCGCGCTGACGGCGGTCTCGGTGGCGCGGCGCCAGCGGGTGAAGCCGGCCCCCTCGGCGATGGCGCGCAGCGCGGCCTCGCCGGCGTGGTTGCCGAGGGCGTGCGGGCCGTGCTGGGCGGCGGCGACCGGCAGGCACATCACGGCGGACAGGCTCATGAACAGCCTTCCGGCGGCGTGCTGGTTCTCGGCGAGCGCGGCCTTGGCGTTGGGCTCGACGATCATCCAGACACCTTCCTCGGCCAGCGCCTGGTGGGCCCAGCGGGCGGCGGGGACCGGGTGGCCCAGGTCGTGCAGCACGTTGAAGTAGCTGACCAGGTCGTAGCCTTGGCCGGGGAAGCCGTCGGCCGGGGCGACCTCGAACGTGACCCGGTCGGCCAGCCCGGCCTGGCGGGCCAGTTCGCGGGCGTGCTCGATGGCGGCGGCGGAGTAGTCGAACCCGTGGAAGGTGGCTTGGGGGAACGCCTGGGCCATGATCAGGGTCGAGTGGCCGACCCCGCAGCCGACGTCGGCGACCTTGCCGCCGGCCCGCAGGCGGTCGACCACGCCGTCCAGCGCGGGCAGCCAGTGCTGGACCAGGTTGGCGCGGTAGCCGGGCAGGAAGAAGCTGCCCATGCCGGTGTCCAGGGAGTCGTGGTGGTCGGACCATTCGACGCCACCGCCGCTGCGGTAGGCGGCGGCCAGCTGGTCCTCGGTGGCGTAGAGCGCCTTGAGGGCGGTGAAGAAGGGGGCGACGTAGGCCGGGTCGTCCTCGTCGGCGAGTACGGTGGCGTGGGTGTCGGGCAGTTGGTAGGTGTCGTGCGCCGGGTCGTGCTGCAGGTAGCCGGCGCTGGTCTGGGCGTGCAGCCACTCGGTGGTGTAGCGCTCGTCGAGTCCGGTGCGGGTGGCGAGTTCCTTGGCGGTCAGCGGTCCGGCGCCGGCCAGTGCGCGGTAGAGGCCGAGCCGCTCACCGAGTGCCACGGTCAGGCCGCGGACGGCGGCCGCCGCGTCGGTGATCACCTGGTCGCGGAACGATGCGGTCATGGTTCCTCCTCTCCGGTTCGGGGGCGGGCGGGTTTACGCCAGGTCGGCGGTGTAGAGGAAGGACCGCGGCGCGCCGCGGAATTCGCGGGGCGGCACCGGGAAGGGCCAGCGGCCGAAGGTGGCGCCGTCCTCGCCGGGCTGGCGCACCTCGCGGGCCTGCCAGCCGCATTCGGCGAGGAACTGCTCGGGGGTGTCGGTGCCGAACAGCCAGGCCGCGCCATCCTCGGCCAAGGCGTTGAGGAACGGCCGGGCCAGCGGGTTGACCAGCGACGCGTGACTGGCGAAGTCGCCGAGCAGCACGGTGCCGGGGGCCGAGAGGGAGCGCACGCCGGTCAGCAGCCGGCGCACCGCGTCCTCGGGGAGGAAGAAGGTCAGGCCCTCGATCACCCACAGGGTCGGCCGGTCGGCCTGGAAGCCGGCCTGGCGAAGCGAGTCGGCCCACTCCCCCGCGAGGTCGACGGCCACCGGGTGGCGGGTGATCCCGGCGGGCGGCTGGGCGCCGTCGAGCAGTTCCTCCTTGGCGGCCAGCAGGGCGGGCCGGTCCAGCTCGAAGACGGTGGTGCCGTCGGCCCAGCAGTCCAGCCGGAACGGGCGGGTGTCCATGCCGGCGGCGACGAAGACGACCTGGCGGATCCCCTCACCGGCGACGGCGGCGGCGATGGCGCGGTCCAGGTAGGTGGTGCGGACCGCCAGGAACTCGACGGTGCCGGCGCCGGCGTAGCGGTCGAGCAGCTTGAAGCCGGTGTCGGCGGCGACGGTGCGGGCGTACGGGTCGACGAAGAGGGCGTCGGCGCGCTCGGACTCCAGGGCCCGGGCGGCGGCCGTCCACTGGGCGGTCTTGGAGACGGCTTCCATAGTGGGGGTTCCTTCCAGTCGGGTGGGGGGTAACTCGGTGGCGTGGTGCCTCAGTTGGCGGGGGCCGGCACCGGGTGCACCGGGTCGACGGACGGCATCGGCGCGGCCGGTCGGGCCGGACGGCGTCCGAAGATGCTGTGCAGGATCATGCTGAACACCAACTGACCTTCGCTGTCGACCAGTTCGCAGCTCGGCTGGACGATCCCGGCGTCCGGCCGGCCCAGCGAGGGCCGGGAACCGAGGATCCGCACCCGGGCGGTCAGCCGGTCGCCGGGCCGGACCGGCCGGTGGTAGCGGATCTCGTCGACGCCCGGCGAGCCGAGGCAGGCGCTGTCGGCCAGCAGTCCGTCGACATAGCGGCGCATGAACAGCGAGGCGGTGTGCCAGCCGCTGGCGATCAGCCCGCCGAACGGGGAGGCGGCGGCGAGTTCGTGGTCGACGTGGAACGGCTGCGGGTCGAACTGCCGGCCGAACTCGATGATCTGATTGTCCGTCACCGTCACGGTGCCGAGCTCGAATTCGGCGCCTGCGACGAAGTCCTCGAAGTAGTACATGGGGGGTTCTCCTGCCGTCGGCACCGGGGGCGGTTCTTCGCTCTCGTCTCGGTGCGGGCCGTTGAGACATCCACAATGTAGGCACGGGCCAATGATTTGGTCAACCCAAAAAAGCGAGTCGGTCAGCGAACGCTGTGAAGTGCCTGGTCAAGGTCGGCCCAGAGGTCCTCGGGGTGCTCGATGCCGACCGCCAGCCGGACCGTTCCGGGCCCGATGCCCGCCGACTCCAGCTGCTCCTCGGTGAGTTCACGGTGCGAGGTGCTGGCCGGATGGGTCACCAGCGTCTCCACGCCGCCGATCGACAGCGCGAGCCTGGCCAGCCGGACCGCGCCGATGAACCGGCGCCCGGCCTCCCGGCCTCCCGCCAGCTCGAAGGAGAGCATGCCGCCGCAGTCGGACAGCAGTCGGCGCGCCACCTCGCGGTCCGGATGTCCTTGCAGGCCAGGCCAGTTGACGGCGATTACGGCCGGATGCGCGGCCAGCCGCTCGGCCAGCAGCGCCGCATTCGAACAGTGCTGGCGCATCCGCAGCACCAGCGTCTGCAGGCCACGAATGGTCAGCCAGGCCGCGAACGGGTCCGGAGTGGCGCCGAGTTCGACCGCGCGGGCCCAGACGGCGCGGTGCAGCGCGGGATCGGCGAAGACCGCCGCACCGCCGATCACATCGCTGTGGCCGGCCAGGTACTTGGTGGTGGAGTGCACCACGATGTCCGCGCCGTGCTCGATCGGGCGGCAGAGCACCGGCGAGGCAAGGGAGTTGTCTACCACGCCGACCAGCCCGCGCGCCCGGCCGGCGGCCAGCAGGGCCGGCAGGTCGCAGACCCGGGTGGTCGGGTTGGCGATGGTCTCCAGCAGCAGCAAGCGGGTGTTCGACCGAGTAGCGGCCGCGATCTCGGCCGGGTCCTCGGCGTCCAGGTACGTCGTCTCGATCCCGAACCTGCGGCCGAGGTCGGTCAGCACCGAGAAGGTGCCCCCGTACAGGCACTTCTGCGCCAGCACGTGGTCGCCCGGCTGCAGCAGCGAGAGCAGCACGGCACTGATCGCCCCCATGCCGGAGGCGGCCGCGATCGCCGCCGCGCCGCCCTCCAGCTCGGTCAGCGCGGTTTCCAGCGCCCGGACCGTCGGGTTGCCCCGCCGGGTGTACACGTAGTCGCCGTCCGGGGCGGCCATCGCAGCGGCGATCGAGTCGGCGTCGTCGAAGGCGAAGCCGGAGGTCTGGTAGATCGGCACGCTCAGCGGGCCGGGCCCGGGGGCGTGCCCGGTCGCGGCGTGCACGACCCGGGTCTGCGGGTGGAGTTGGGCGGCTGGGTGCGCCGCGGCGGTGGAGTCGGCTGTGGTGGCGGTGGAGTCGGCTGCAGTGGGGTGCGCCGCGGCGGCGGCGTCCGGATGAGTCGTCATGCCGCCCAGGATGCCGTCGTATCCCACCGTCGGGGCAAGGGGTATGTCACTAAGGAAGAGTCACCGCACCGTCTGATCAGGAGAGTTGAGAGACAGACATCACATACCCCCACCCCCACCGGGTAGCGGGCTGCGGCAGCGCGCGTACACCGCCTACCATGGCGGACGCGACGACCGGAGACGGCGAGGGGAGAACCGGCATATGCGGCGCCTGGGTGAGCTCGAGGCCGAGATCATGGACCGGCTGTGGTCCTGGAACAGGCCGGCCACGGTCCGGGAACTGGTGGACGATCTGAACCTGGTCCGCCCGATCGCCTACACCACCGTGATGACGGTGGCCGACATCCTGCACAACAAGGGCCATCTGCGCCGGCGCAAGCTCGGCCGCGCCTGGCTCTACGAGCCCGTTCGCAGCCGGGAGGAGTACACCGCCGCACTGATGGCGGACGCGCTCACCTCCAGCCCGGACCGGTCCACCGCGCTGGCGCACTTCGCGGAGCAGATCTCACCGGACGAGCAGCAGGCCCTGCGCCAGGCGCTCGAAGGCCTGCTGCGCGGGCGCGGCGAGTGACGGCCCTGGCAGCGGCCCTGGTCCTGGCGCTCTACGCCGTCCTGGTCGGCACGGTCGCCCCGCGGCGGCTGGCCCGGGCGCACTGGCCGCAGCGCGCACCGAGGCTCGCGCTGGCGGTCTGGTACGGGCTGGCGGCGACGTTCACGGTGGCCTGCTCGCTGGCGGCCTACCACCTCACCCTCACCGGCCCCCACGCGCACGGCCTGCTGGCGCTGTTCGACTCCGACGCGCCGTCAGCCGCCGAGGGCCCGACCGTGCTGCTGCCGGTCGGCCTCGGCGCCCTGTGGCCGCTCGGCGCGATCGCTGCCGCGGCCCGCCGCGCCCGGCGGGAGCGCGCGGACCACCTCGACCGGCTCGCCCTAGCTGGGCGGCGCGACGCCGCGTTGGACGCCGTGCTGCTCGACCATCCGACGCCTGCGGCCTACTGCCTGGCCCGCGGCCCCGTGGTGGTCAGCAGCGGCGCGCTGGCTGGCCTGCCGTCGGGGCAGCTGAACGCCGTACTGGAGCACGAGCGGGCCCATTTGACGGGTCGTCACCATCTGCTGCTGACGGTGAGCTCCGGTCTGTCCCGGGCGCTGTGGCGGCTGCCGCTGGCGCACGGACTGCGCCAGCAGACGGCCACCCTGCTGGAGTTGATGGCCGACGACCGGGCGGCCCGCCGCTGCTCGGCCGAGGACTTGGCCGCCGCGGTCTGCGAGGTGGCCACCGCCGTCCCGTCGGCGACGGCGCTGGCGGCCGGTGGCGCGGGGGCACTGCTGCGGATCCGCCGCCTGCTGCGCCCGGCGCCGCCGCTGCGGCTGCCGGTCCGGCTGGCGGTGCTGGCCGCCATCGCGCTGGGGCCGACGGTGCCGTATCTGCTGACCTGCGGGCCGATTCCGCGCTGACCGGAGCACGGTCGAGCCGGTCCGCCCTGCGCTCATTTCCTTACCCTAGGGGGGTATGGTACTTTCAAGTGGTCGGGCCGATCCGTGGGTCGGCCTTACTTCGGGTATCGATGACAGGAGCACCGCCATGACCGACGTCACCATCAACTCCGAGCCGACCGCCGGCGATTCGGCCACCTCCTCCTGCTGCGGCTCCTGCGGCACCGGCGCCGCGGCCGCCCCCCAGGGCGAGGCCGCCAACCGCGCCGTCTTCGAGGTGACCGGCATGACCTGCGGCCACTGCGTGAGCTCGGTGACCGCCGAGCTCAAGAAGATCGCCGGCGTCACCGAGGTCGCCGTCGACCTGGCCACCGGCAAGGTCACCGTCGACAGCACCGCGCCGCTGAACGACACCGACGTCGCGGCCGCCATCGACGAGGCCGGCTACGACCTCACCGCCCGCCTGGACGGCTGACCGCGCAGCGGGCCGACCAGGCGCCCCGCACTCGAACAGCACCGCAGCACCGACCGAAGTCCCGAGGGGTCGCCGCACGGCGGCCCCTCGGATTCCATACCCACCCCGGGTACAGTAGAAGCAAGCCCACACCCCCTCGGGTCCCCCGAACCGGACAGCAGAAACCGGAGACGGACATGGCCGGCTACAGCACTCACAAGGATGACGTCCTCAAGCGGCTCCGCCGAGTCGAGGGCCAGGTCCGCGGCCTCCAGCGCATGGTCGAGCAGGACACCTACTGCATCGACATCCTCACCCAGGTGTCGGCCACCACCCGCGCCCTGCAGGCGTTCGCGCTCCAGCTGCTCGACGAGCACATCGCCTGCTGCGTGCGGGACGCGATGGCGGAGGGCGGCGAGGAGGCCGCCGCCAAGCTCAAGGAGGCCAATGACGCGATCGCCCGCCTGGTCCGCTCCTGACACCGCTCCCCGTTTGCGAGGCCCGATGAGCCAGCTGTCGTTCCCCTACAACCGGCCGCCGCTCCCGCCGTTCACCGCGGAGTCGGCACGCCTGAAGGTGCAGGCCGCCGAGGACGCTTGGAACACCAGGGATCCGGAACGCGTCGCCCTCGCCTACACACCTGACTGCGAGTGGCGCAACCGTGACCGGTTCCTGTACGGCCGCGGCGAGATCACCGCATTCCTGCGCGAGAAGTGGTCCCGCGAGCTGGACTACCGACTCCGCAAGGAGCTGTGGGCGTTCACCGGCAACCGGATCTCGGTGCGCTTCGAGTACGAGTGGCACGACAACGCCAGCCAGTGGTGGCGCAGTTACGGCAACGAGCAGTGGGAGTTCGCCGGCAACGGCCTGATGTCGCGCCGCTACGCGAGCATCAACGATCAGGCCATCACCGAGGAGGCCCGGCGCCTCCTCGGCTGACCATCGGTCAACAGCGAGTGCGCCCGCCCAACGTCAGCCCGCGCAGCAGCAGCCCGCTCTGCGTCAGCGAGTGAGCCCGCGCAGCAGCAGTTCGGCGAGCTGCGCGTAGGCCTCGGCGTCGGCCAGGCCGGTGGCGACGGCGACTTGGCGCTGCTGAATGCGGACCATCACCGAGCTGATGACCTCGGCGGCGAACGCGACATGGACCTCGCGGAACACGCCGGCCGCCACGCCCTCCTCGATCAGCTGCTGGATCCGGCCCGCCGCCGCCCGGGTGTTGCGCTCATAGACCTCGGCGGCCGGCCCGAACGCGGCCACGTCGTCGAAGAAGACCGGTGCGGCGGGCGCCAGTTCATCCGCCACCGCGCGCAGGTAGGCCGCCAGCCGGGCGACCGGGTCGCTCTCGGCAGCCAGCGCGCCCTCCACCCGGCCGGTGGCGCGCCGGAAGAAGTGCACCACCACGCCCCGGACCAGCTGCTCCTTACTGCCCGCGAGCCCGTAGAGGGTGCGCTTGGAGCAGTGCAGCCGGGCGGCCAGCTCGTCCAGGGTGAATCCGGCGAAGCCCTCGGCGATCACCAGGGCCACCAGTTCGTCGAACAGCTCCGACCGGCGGGCCGCACCGCGGCCGGTCAGCCTGGGGGCGCCCACGGCGGAGGACTCGATCATGCCGCCAGTATTACAGGCCGCCTGCTGGGCCGCGTATCCGCAGGTCAGCCCATGCGCTACGCTAAGCGGTACTGACGTACCTCCTAAAGTACCGTTTTGGAGTCGCCGTGGCCGTCGACCGCATGCTCCCCACCCAGGACGCAGAGGATCTGATCGCCCTTGTCCGCGAGATCGCCGATCGCGAGCTCGCCACACGAGTCGAAGAGCACGAGAGCACCGAGACCTACCCCGAGGGCCTGTTCGGCATCCTCGGCCAGGCCGGTCTGCTGAGCCTCCCCTACCCCGAGGAGTTCGGCGGCGGCGGCCAGCCGTACGAGGTCTACCTCCAGGTGCTGGAGGAGCTCGCCGCCCGCTGGGCCGCCATCGCGGTCGCCACCAGCGTGCACACCCTGGCCTGCCACCCGCTGTACACGTTCGGCACCGACGAGCAGAAGCAGCGCTGGCTGCCCGACCTGCTGGGCGGCGCCATGGTCGGCGGCTACAGCCTCTCCGAACCGCAGGCCGGCTCCGACGCCGCCTCGCTCAACTGCAAGGCAGAGCTCACCGCGGACGGCTACCGGATCACCGGCACCAAGGCCTGGATCACCCACGGCGGCCGGGCCGACTTCTACTCGCTGTTCGCCCGCACCGCGCCCGGCAGCAAGGGCGTCTCCTGCTTCCTGGCGCCCGGCGCCATCGAGGGCCTCAGCTTCGGCGCCCCCGAGCGGAAGATGGGCCTGCAGGCGGTGCCCACCACCGCGGCCTACTGGGACGGCGCGGTGCTGGAGACCGACCGGCTGATCGGCACCGAGGGCCAGGGGCTGCAGATCGCGTTCAGCGCCCTGGACGGCGGCCGCCTCGGCATCGCCGCCTGCGCCACCGGCCTGGCCCAGGCCGCCCTGGACGCCGCGGTCGACTACGCCAACGAGCGCACCACCTTCGGCAAGAAGATCATCGACCACCAGGGGCTCGGCTTCATGCTGGCCGACATGGCCGCCGCCGTCGACTCGGCCCGGGCCACCTACCTGGACGCGGCCCGCCGCCGCGACGCCGGCCGGCCGTTCAGCCGCCAGGCCAGCGTGGCCAAGCTGGTCGCCACCGACGCCGCCATGAAGGTCACCACCGACGCCGTCCAGGTGCTCGGCGGCTACGGCTACACCCGGGACTTCCCGGTTGAACGTTATATGCGTGAAGCCAAGATCACGCAGATCTTCGAGGGAACCAACCAGATTCAGCGGCTCGTTATCAGCCGCGGGCTGTCCCACTGACGGCCCGTCACCTCCAGTCTTCGCCCAAGGAACTCCCCCAAGGAACCTGATATGGACCTCACCGGATCCGCTGCACTGGTCACCGGCGCCGCCTCCGGCCTCGGCGCCGCCACCGCCGCCGCCCTGGCGGCCCGCGGCGCCACCGTCTACGGCCTCGACCTCGAGAAGGCGATCGAGGCCGCCGGCGACCAGCTCGACGGCGTCACCCTGCTGGCCGCCGACGTCACCCACGAGGCGCCGGTCCGCGAGGCGCTGGCCCGGATCGACGCCGACGGCGCCCAGCTGCGGGTGGCCGTCAACTGCGCCGGCATCGCCCCCTCCGCCCGGATCCTCGGCCGCAAGGGCGCCCACGACCTCGACCTGTTCCGCACGGTGATCGACGTCAACCTGATCGGCACCTTCAACGTGATGCGGCTGGCCGCCGAGGCCATCGCCCAGCACGAGCCGGACGACAACGGCCAGCGCGGCCTGATCGTCAACACCGCATCGATCGCGGCCTTCGAGGGCCAGGTCGGCCAGATCGCCTACGCCGCCTCCAAGGCGGGCGTGGCCGGCATGACCATCACCGCCGCCCGCGACCTGGCGCAGTACGGCATCCGAGTCGTCACCATCGCGCCCGGCATCGTGGACACTCCGATGATGGCCGGCTTCGGCGACGAGGTGAAGGCCGGGCTCGCCGCCAGCGTCACCTTCCCGCAGCGGCTGGCCGACCCGACGGAGTACGCCCGCCTGGTCACCATGGTCGCCGAGCACGACTACCTCAACGGCGAGACGATCCGGATGGACGGCGCGCTGCGGATGTCGGCTCGCTGACACTTCGCTGATGCCGAAGGCCCGCCCTAGGATTCGGGCGGGCCTTCGGCCGTTCCGAACTCAGCCCGCGTGGACCGCGCTGACCAGGTCGGGCAGCAGGGCGGCGGCGTTGGGGGTGCCGAGACCGGTGATCGGGTCCCAGCCGGTGGTGGCGGGGTAGCCCGGCACGGTCGGGTCGGTGGTGTTGTTGCCGAGGGTCACGTCGTTGAAGTCCGCGGCGTACTTGGCCGGGTCGGTGCTCAGCTTGTACAGCGCCGGGTTGATCTGACCCAGCCCGCCGCCGTTCAGCTGGTCGGCGATCGACACCAGGCCGGCCGTCTCCGGGCAGGCCAGCGAGGTGCCGCCGATGTCGTACCAGCCCGAGCTGCACGCCGTGGCACCGCACTTGAGGCCCGAGGAGCCGTCCGGCGGCAGCGAGACGTAGATCAGCGCACCGGTGCCGGGCGCGGCCTGCAGCGAGACGTCCGGGACACCGCGCATCGCACCGATCGCGGTGGAGCCGGCCGGCAGCGACGACTGGTAGTCGGGCTTGGCGAAGTACTGGCTGTACCCGCCCCCGGAGCCGGTCCAACCCACCTCGGCCGCACCGGGGTTGGACTGGCAGGCGGCCGGGTTGTCACTGCTGTCCGTGGTCCGTCCGCTGACCGCGCCCGGGTCGGTACACAGGAAGGTGCCGCCGACGGCGGTGACCAGCGGGTCGGAGGCCGGCCAACCCACCGACGGGTAGGGCAGGGTGATGCCGCCGGACTTCACCGGGGTCTTGGTGGCGCCGGCCGAGCCGCTGTCACCGGACGAGCTGAGCATCGTGACGCCGTTCTGCGCCGCCGACTTGAAGGCGTGCCGCAGGTTCTCCAGGGACGCCTCGCTGTGGAACGCCCCCTCGTCGCTGGAGAAGGACTGCGAGATGACGTTCGCCAGGTGGTGGTCGACCACGTACTGCTCGGCGTCCATCATCTGCGGCAGGCCCTGCACGCCCAGGGTCTCGGCGGTGGGGGTGGTGACCAGCAGGATGTTGGCGCCGGGAGCCATCGCGTGCGCGGTCTCCACGTCGAGCGAGACCTCCAGGTCCCAAGCCGCCTTGTCCTCCTGGCCGGTGCCCTGGCTGGTGGGCGGCGGTGCGACGGTGGCGGGCGAACCCTGCAGTTGCAGCTCACTGAAGCTCGGCATGCCGGGCTGGCAGGCCGCGCCCTCCTCACCGCACATCGCGGCGACACCGAAGGCCTGGTCGAAGACATGCAGGTCGTGCGCCATGGTGTCGCTGCCGTAGGAGTCGATGATCGCGATGGTCTGACCGCGACCGTCGTTCCCGTTGGCGTACAGCGGGCCGAGGTTGTAGGCAGCGCGAACCGCCTGCGGGCTGAAGCAGCGCCGGCCGGCCGCCGCGCACTGGGCCTGGGTGGGCGGTGTGGTGCCGGCCGACAGCTGGAGGTAGTCGGCGACCGTGGGGTGCACTGCCGGGTAGGCGGCGGACGCGGTGGCGCTGCCGCCCGGGCCGGCGAGCACGCCGGTCGCGGCGAGGGCCAGGCTGCTGACTCCCGCGAGCAGCAGCCGGCGTACGGTGATGGCCTTCAAGTAGTCCTCCATGAGGGATGGTTGGGGGACTTGCGGCGCGAGTGTACGGGCGCGGCCAACCACCACTCAATGGATCCGACAGAACGCGGGTGAAACGCTCAGCTTCCGCGCACGTCCGACAGCAGGGCCCTGAAGGGGTGCGGACGACTCGGCTGCCAACCCAGTTCGGCGACGGTCCGGCGGGCCGAGACCACCTGGTTCAGCCCCAGGGCCTCGGCGAACAGGGCGCCGAAGGCCGCGGCGGCGGCCTCGCCCGACCACGGCTCGGCGCGACCGGTACCGCCCGCGGCGACATCCGCGACCGCGGCCAACCCGGCTACCGGCACCTCCGCCAGCGCCACGGCGTGCAGCACGCCGCCGGGCGCGTCCTTGCCCAGTGCCAGCGCGTACAGGTCGGCGAGGTCCGCCAGGTGCACCATCGGCCAGCGGGTGTCGGCGGCACCCACGTACCGGCCGGTGCCGTGCTCGCGGGCCCAGCCGACCATCATCGCCGGGATGCCGCCGCCGTTCCCGTACACGATGCCGGGGCGCAGCACCGTCGCCCGCACCCCGTCCGCCGCTGCGGCCAGCACCCGCTGCTCGATCAGCGGGCGGTAGCCGACGAGCGGGATCGGGTTGGTGGCCGTCTCCTCGTCAACCGGCGCGTCATCGGTGGCACCGAGCACCCAGACACCGCTGGTGTACACGAACGCCCGCCCGGTACCCCGCAACGGTGCCAGCAGCGCGTCGACGGCCGCGGTGTCCGCCGCCTCGTCCCCGATGGGGCTGGCGATGTGCACCACCGCGTCGATGTCATCGGTCACGGCGGCGCTCAGCGATTCGGGGTCGCTCAGGTCGCCCACCCGGTGCGGGAGTTCGGGCGCGACGCGGGAGGCGTCGCGCACCAGGCGGACGATCTCGTGACCGTCCTGCGTGAGCCGTGCGACCGTTGCCGCGCCGATGTAGCCGGTGGCGCCGAGCACCAGGATCTTCATGGGTGTCCCCTCCATCTGTAGTCGTCTGGTCCGATTACGCTACGCCACTCGCTTACTTGACTGATCGTCAGTCCCATTTCTGGGTCGCCAGCCCATTCACTCTTTCGAGTGATCCGGAATGACGCACTCTCATTTGTGCTGACGGCTCCATAATCTGAGTGCATGACAACTCATGCTTCCGTGCTCCGCATCGCCGCGCTCACCGCGCTGGCAGCTGCCACGCTGACCGCCATGCCCGCCACGGCCCACGCCGCCACCCCGCAGGGGAACCCCTATCACGGGCACGAGCAGTTCCTGGATGAGCAGGAGCAGCAGTGGGTCGTCCCGGACGGGATCAACTCGATCACCGTGTACCTGTGGAGCGGTGGCGGCGGTGGTGCCGGCGGGGCGAGCGGTGGTGGTGGCGGCGGCGGTGAGGGCGGCGAGAGCGGCGGCGGGGTCACCGGGAACTACACCGGCGGCGGAGGTGCGGGCGGTGCGGGCGGCACGAGCGGCGCGGGCGGCGGGTCCGGCGCCTTCGTGCAGTGCACGATGGGCGTCAGTCCCGGGGCCCTCTTCTCCGTCCAGGTCGGCGGCGGCGGCGCCGGCGGGCAGGGCGGCGGCTCGGTCGCCGGCGGCGCGGGCGGTTGGACCTTCCGGGGCAACGGGTCGAACGGCTGGAACGGGCAGGGCGGCGGCAACGGCAACTCCGGCCCCCTTCAGACCAGTCTGACGGGGATCACCGACCAGATGCCACCGATCTACGTGAACCCGGGATCGGGCGGCACGAGCACCGGGGGCGCCGGAGGCGGAGCCGGCGGCACCGAGAGCGGGGCCACCGGCGGGGAGCCCTCCGGCGCCAGCCCCGGCGGGGCGGGCGGGGCGGCCGATCAACTGCTCTGCGGCAACAGTGAGGTGACTCCGACCGTCGGCCAGGTCGGCGGTCAGGGCGCCCCCGGCATCCGGGGCGCGGACCAGTCCCACCACTACGCGGGCCGCGGCGGCTGGCCCACCACCAGCGGGACGGGCGCCAAGGCCGTCGGCCCCACCACCCTGAAGCTCCCCGACGGCACCTACACGGTCCCCGCCAACGTCGGCGTCGGAGGCAACGGCGGCCTGGGCGGAAACGGCGGCGCGGGCGGATACGGCGGCAGCGGCTTCCAGGGCGGCTACACCGGCGGTGCCGGCGAGGCAGGCCAGCCCGGCACCGCCGGCGGCCCCGGGCTGATGGTCATCGCCTGGTAACGCACAGCGCGCCGACCGACCCGGTCAGGTGCCCCCCTGGCATTCTGCGCCAGGGGGCACCTGCCGTGTCAGGTACCCCGTCGACGCCAGGGACAGACGAGCCGTAAAGCACCCAGGCTCGCAGGCCCTATGGTCACCTATACGTCCAAGTGACCACCCACCACCCAGTGGCCATCAATCCTGAGAATTGGTCACCTCAGCGGCCAGGCTATGGCCCACCAAATCCTGGAACTCCCCTGCGGCGGCGCCCGCTTGGAACGCCTCCCATTCCCCCCGGTCGAACAGCAGCACAGGCGCCTGCGGATCGCCGCCATGGCGCCACACGACATAGCCGTCCGCCATGAAGGCGACCTGCGGCCCGTCTGTGTCTCCTGGAGCCGCGTACCACTGCGCGGCCGCCAACTCCTGTGCGCTGAAAGCACGCTTCGACCGTGACATCTGCGTCCCTCTTCCGTATGCCGTGCACCCGCTGGCGCCGGATCCCGGGCGTCGCCGGGCTCCTCAGAGCTCCAGTCGCATGGTCCGATTCGCGGTGCGGTAGCCGAGACTGCTGTAGAGGCTCTGGGCCGTGGTGTTGTCCTCGAAGACGTTCAAGGCCATCGACGCCGCCCCGAGCCGCCGAGCAGCCGCTGACCCGGCGTCCATGATGGCGCGGCCGTAGCCCTTGCCCCGCTGCGCCTCGTCCACCTCGACGAAGCAGACAAAGGCCTCCGAGCGGCCCCCAGACGAGCGCACTTGGATCCACAGCGTCCCGACCCGCTCGCCCGTCTCCTCGTCACGCGCCACCCACACATGGTTCCCCGGCGTTGCGAGCCCCTTCGGCAGCAACTGGTCGAAGTTCTCACGGGAGTTCGCCAGCGCCTCCTCCGCAGACCAGGCCCCCGCCCCGGCCTTGGCCTGCGCATAACGCGCGATCTGCGGCTCTGCCCAGGGGCTGAACTCGTCCTCGGTCATCGGTTCCAGGCGAACAGTCCGAATCGGCTTCGTCATGAAGATCGACCTTAGGACATCGAGGAGCGGCCTGCACGGGTTCTATCTCAGGCAGTTCAGACCCAGGTGAGGCCAACCATCCCGAGGCCTGCGCCGACGACGATGACCGCGATCCCGCCGAACTCCACCAGGCGGGCGGTGACGCCATCCCGCACGGCCTGCACACCCGAGTGGACGGCATCGGCGATCACCACGGCTTCGGGCACCGGATCGGCGGGCGCCTGCGGGCGGGCGGCCCGGAAGGCCAGCCACCCCTCAAGGTCACCTGCCATGACGTCGTCGGGCACCCCCACAAAGTTCGTGAGAGCCTCGTTCAACAGGTCGACCACAGTGACTCCCGGGCGGGTCCGCGCCGGCCAGCGAAGCGTCTTCACCACCAGCTCCGGGTAGTTGACGCTGATCTCCCACGTCTCCTGCAGACCATCCGGCAGACTCCCCGACGCGTAGCCGATCAGTCCCACCGGCTGGCTGGCCAGGACCGCGATGCGGCTCCCCAACTCTTCGCGTGCCCACGCCATCGTCCGTTCGGGACGGGCCGGCGGGTCCTCGTGACTGAACTGCATTCCGCACTCCGGATGTCGTAGCCGACTCGACCTGTCCGAATGACGGGCCGTCATCACTTCACCTTTGGGCGTTCGAGTGGCGGCCCTCACGTGGCGGGCTGTCCCCGGGCCCGTACACCCGCATCATAGTCGGCGCAGTCGCCGTCCACGGTGAGCCGCCAGCGCTACGCGATCAGGTGGCGTGGGCACGCGCGCCAGGCGCATGTGCAGGAACGCACTCCTACGTACGGGCCCTGGCTCGTTCGCCAACTTCCGTCCTGGCCGCCTCTTCCCCCTTGATACAAACGCCGTCGGGTTCGATCACCAGCTCGAACCACACCCATTTCCCGCACCCGTCGGGGTCGGCGTGGTGCCCGTAAGCGTCGGCGACGAACTCCAGGAGGAGCAGGCCCCGGCCGTTGGTCGCCAGCTGGGACGGCCGCCGCTGGCTGGGCAGTTCAGCCAGGTTGGGGTCCAACACGGAGACGCGCAGCCGCTTCTCCCCCACGACCACGGCTTCGATGACGAGCCGGAGCGAGGAGTCCTCGGGCTGCTCACCACCACACCCGTGGAGGAGCGCGTTGGTCAGCACCTCGCTCAGGCCGAGCTTCACCGCGTCTGCGGTCTCGGCGTCCAATTGCAGGCCGGCCTCGGCCAGCCTGGCGATGATCTCGCGTCTTGCCTTGCCAACTGCCTGGTAGTTGGCGGCAGTTTCGATGCGAACAGGGTCCACTGCTTCCTCCTGGCCGGAGATGTGCGTAAACGGCTGAGGTAAGAGGTAAGCGGCCGTGACGGTCGCGGCGATCGTCACGGCGCGGTGCAAGCCCTGGGCGCTGCGACCACGAGGGGACGCAGGCAAGGGGCAGGCCGGGTCTGACGGTCGGTCAACGTGCTGCCAAGGTGAACGTTGACGAACAAGGCAGCACGAGCCATCGATGTCTGATCACCGAGGGCTTTCAGCTCGTCACAGTCAGCATGGAGGCTGATAGCCTGCGAATGCAAGCCGATCACCAAAACTTGGATATATCCAATTCGAACCTGGATTCGGGCTCCCAGCACGTCAGTTGCTGGTAGCGCACGCAACAAGCAACAAGGCAAACTGGACCACTGACAGGTCAGGAGGGGCAGGGGATGGCAGGAGAAGCTGAGCCGACGACCCGGCGGCGCAGCAACGACGGCCCAACGGTTCGGCGGCGCCAACTCGGCACCCAGTTGCGTCGCCGCCGCGAAGAAGCCGGCCTGGGGCACGACGAGGTTGCTGGGCAACTCGTCGGAATGAGTCAGCCGAAGTTGAGCCGCATTGAGAACGGTCGCGGCGCAGTCAAGCCGGATGACGTCCGCCAGTTGCTCGCGCTCTACCAGTGCGACGACACCGCGCTGATCGATGCCCTGGTCGAAATGGCTCGCAATGGGGCCAAGCGCGGCATGTGGTGGCAGTCCTACAGTCCATACCTCAGCGACGCATTGGGAGACCTGATCCCCCTGGAGGCAGATGCCGACTCCATGAAGGACTACCAAGTCGCTTTTGTCCCTGGCCTACTCCAGACTCCGGCGTACGCTCGCGAGATCGTTTCAAAGCTGGAACTGCGGCAGGACGTCAACGTCGATGCCATTGTGGACGTACGGCTCGCACGCCAAGGTGTACTCACTCGCACCAGCCCGCTGGATCTCTGGGCCGTCATAGACGAGCAGGCAATCCGCTCAGGTGTTGGTGGCCCCGCCATCATGGCAGAGCAGCTGAGCCTGCTGATCGAACGGGCGAAGCGCCCCAACGTCAACATTCAGGTGATGCCGATCGGCGCCCCGGCTCACCACGGGATGAACGGCAGCTTCACCATCCTCGGTTTTCCGCAAAGGAACGACCTCGACGTGGTCCTCATCGACGGGCCGCAGACCAGCCTCTGGGTCGAGGATGCTGCCGACGTGGCGCTGTATGCAAAGAAGTTCGATCTGATCAGGGCAGTCGCTCTTGGTCCGGACGACTCCATTGCGCTCATCACCGAACAGAGAGACAAACTGACATGACGTTCCACCCCAACGCAGCCGCCCTGGGCGCCACCTGGACGAAGGCCACTCAGAGCAACCAGTCCAGCAACTGCGTCGAAGCTGCCAGCCTGCCAGGCCACGTCGCGGTGCGCGACAGCAAGAATCCGACCGGCCCGGCGCACGTTTACAGCCCTTACGCCTTCGCCGAGTTCACCGCTGCCGTGGGTAACAACACCCTGGTTGCGGTGAACTGACAGCGATCAGCATGAGTAGGGCATGGCCCGGCGGTACAGCGCCAGGCCATGCCCTCCCCCAACCCTCAGTAACCTCCTCCTCGTGCACGGGGTTTCCGCCCAGTGCAGCGCATCGCCCGGCTCAGAGGACGGCGAACAGGCCGGAGAGTGGCGCGGGTATCCGCTCGGGTGTGAGGGCCTCGGCGAGGACGCGGCCATAGTGGATCTTGCGTCCCTTCTTGGTGCCGAAGAAGCGCCGCAACTGCTGCTGCGCGGTGCGGCTCCGCTGAGCGGGCTGCTGCAGGAAGACCTCCAGGGCGCGCAGGTCGCCCTCCGCCCGGATGAGTTCCCGCACCAGGTCCACGCCCAGCGCCCGGATCAACTCGTCCTCCAGGTCCGCCTCGCACACGAGGAAGTCCTGCGGGTCGGCACCGGCCCGCGCCCAGCCGCGCACGTAGTAGTCGCGCTCCTGCACGTCGCACAGTCCCGTCAGGTGCAGACCCAGGCCGGTTGGTCCGAGAAGCTCGGCGAAGCGGCCGACGCTCATCGCGCCGCCCATCGGCAGCACGCAGATCCCCTCGGCCGACAGGTCCCGGCCGCAGGCCGCGGCGAGGGCGTCGACGGCGGCGACATCGCTCGGCCCTTCGAGCAGCACGATCGTCCGGACCGGCAGCCGCTCGGCCAACTCGTGCGCCAGGTCTCGGCCGGGGCCACCTGCCACCCACGCCGTGACCGCCTCACGGAAGGCTCTCATGTCAGGCATAACACTCCATCTCGGGGCGAGCGACGAGGTGCCGATCCGAGCGGGCCGAGGAGGCGGGGATCGATCGGGTCCGACCTATGAGTGTCCAACCTACGAGTAGCGCTTGAGGATGGCCAGCAGGTATTCCTCAAGTCGGCTGGTCAGGAGGGCAGGTGTCAGATCAGTGCGGCCGAGTTCACGCCACGGGACGGCGACCTTCTCCGCGTCGGGAGCGAACGCCAGGGCGTCGATCAGCCGCCAGTACAGCTGCGCCGCGCGCTGCTCGGCGAGTCGCCCTCCGGCGGCGAGGTAGCGGTCCGCGAAACTCATCCCCAGGGGCACACCATGCAGCAGCGCCAGAGCTGTTGAGCAGTGGGCTACATCCAGGTCGGCCGGTCCCCAAGAGGTCTCCACCCAGTCGACGACGCCGCTGATCCGGACTTCGTCCTCGTCGCCCTCGAAGAGGACGTTGCCCGGGTGGAAGTCCCGGTGCAGGAAACAGGTTTGGTAGGCGGGCGGATCCTGCCGGATGACGTCGACGGCCCGCTGCCAGAGGTCCGGCCGTGCCGTGGACTCGGGCAGCCGCACCCGCTCCGGCGACGTCCAGGCCTGCCAAGTCCGTGGCCTTGTCTCCGCGTTGACTTCGACCTGATGGATGCTCAGCAACTGCGCGGCCAGCAGATCGGCACGCTGCTCAGCACCGTGGTCGTGCACGCGGACGGTGCCGGGCAGCAGCGACATCAGCAACGACGGGTGGTCGCAGTACATCGCAGTCGAGTCCACGTCCACGAACACGGCCGCCGGCACGTCCGTGCCGCCGAGCAGGCACATAACCGCGGCTTCGCGTGACAACAGGCCATCCGCGTGCTGGACGTAGAAGGGCTTCACGAACGACCGCAGCACCAGGGCACGTCGGCCGTCCGGGCCCGAGATGTGCAGGCGGCGCATCCGAGAGGTCCAACCGCCTCGCAGCCGCTCGGCGCCCACCAAGCGCTCCCCGGCGCCGAGTTGCTTCCCCACCCACGCTCGCGTGGCGGCCCAGCCTGGCGCCCCGAGATCGCCACCGCCACGCTCGCTGTCATCACCTATGGCCATGGGGCGAGGCTATCCGCACGGCGGTCGGGTCACGAAACAACCACCCGCGCAGCCCGCGCCGTTGGTGTCTCCGCCACCCGCATCCGCTCCGCAGTCCCCCGCGCCCAGCGGCTCGACGGGGGTGCTGCCTGCTGCGTTTCCGTGCCTATGGCTCAGACCGCGCTGAACGGTACGGGCCAGCGGCGCATGTGTGCGGGCAGGGTCAGCAGCAGATCGCCGAGACAGTACATCAGGCTCTCCGCGGTGAGCAGGTCCACCGCCAGGCGCTGCGTCGCGGTGAGGGAGTCGGCGGGCAGCGGAGTGCGTCCGGCCAGGAAGGCGGCGATCAGGTCCGAGTGGTCGAGCATCAGATGGACGTCATGCTCCGCCCGGCCATCCTTGACCGTGATGAAGCCCGGCCCCCGCCTGAAGTGGCACAGCCCGTACCTGAACGCGTTGTGCCAGGCCCGCCAGCGATCGGTGGGCAGCCCGGCGATCCCGCTCGGCGGCCACAGATGGTGCAGCGGTGCGGTGTCGAGCTCGCCGCAGGCGGTGGCCGACCAACGAACCGCCACGCCCTCCTCCAGGCAGACCCGCAGGAACGCGAGGAACGTCAGCGTGGCAAGCGGGTTCCCGCCGAGGTCGACCTCGTCGTGCACGACGATGATGCCGCGCTCCACCGTGGCGCCGTAGCCGGGGTCGTGCCTGCGGAACAGGTCAGCCGCCCGATCGCCGAACACCGCGGTCACTCGGCTCCCTCCGGGAACGGGTCCGGGATCCCACCCGCCGGCGTGAGAGGCGTCAGGCTCATCCGCTGCGGGGAGACGCGCACCGGGAGGTCGCGCACCGCCAGTGCCACGAACTGCTCCCCGTCGCAGTAGACGAGTCCGAGCTCGCGCAGGCCGGCCAGCGCCGCAGCCACCTGGTCCTGGGACGCCTGCCGGCCCTGTTCGGCGAGCGCCCGGAGGACGGACGGCACGGTGCGGACCCGCTCGGTGAGCCGGTACACGGCGGCGTCCAGACCGTGCAGCAGGTGGTCGCGCGACGGCCAGCCGTGCCTGCGGTCGGCGATCCGCACCTCTCCGTCGCCGTCGCCGTCGCTGTTGCTGTTGCTGTTGCTGTCGCTGTCGCTGTCGCTGTCGCTGTCGCTGTCGCTGTCGCTGTCGCTGTCGCTGTCGCTGTCGGCCACCATCACCAGGGACGAGGTGGTGTGCGCGGCCCGCCAGGCGTCGACCGCGCGGTGGAGCCGGGCCTCGATCTCGCCGCGGATGCCCTGCGGCGGTGTGTCGAAGAGGTAGACCAGATCCGCCAGTTCCTCGGGCGGCAGGTCGTAGATGTGGTCGTAGATACGGGACGGAGCACGCTCGGCGAACCCGAGCTCCGGGCGTTCGAAGTTCGGGCTGAACCGTTCCAGGGCTATGCGTATGGTGCCGCCCGGCGGCTGCAGGTGCACCAGTGCGGGCATCTGGTCGATCACGGTCCCGTAGTCCGCGTCGCGTTCCCCGGGGAAGCCGTAGAGGTAGTTCCAACTCACCGTCAGGCCGCGCTCGTGGCAGTCTCTCAGCAGGCTCACGTTCCGGGCGCCGCCGACGCCCTTGTCCATGAGGTCGAGCACCCGGGCGTTGAGGCTCTCGATGCCGGGCTGGATGTGCACCACTCCGGCCGCCGCGAGCAGATCCAGCTGGTCGGGGCGGAGATTGGACTTCACCTCGTAGTGCACCCGCAAGTCCCAACCACTGGCGGCCATCCGGGGCAGCAGGCTGCCGAAGTAGCCCATGTCCAGGATGTTGTCCACCATCACCAGGTCCAGGATGCGGTGCCGCTCGATCAGGCCGGACACCTCCTGCCACACGGCGTCGGCGTCCTTGCTGCGGAAGGCGATGGCTGAGCCGTTGAGCCCGCAGAAGGTGCACTGGTGCTTCTCGCCCCACCAGCAGCCGCGGGCGCCCTCGACGGCGAGCTTGGGTTCGACGAAGGTACGTGTCGGGGACGCCTCCAGGGCGCGCTGCCAGTCGGTGTAGTCGGGGGCGGGGATCAGGCCGGGCGGGACCTGTGCGGCGCTCTCGGGGTTCGCCACCGGCCGGTCGCCGTCCCACCAGCACAGCCCGGGCACGTCCAGTGGCGGTGTGGCCGCCTCGAGGTGCTCCAGCAGCGCGGGGAAGGCGAGTTCGCCCTCGCCTCGGACGGCGAAGTCGACGAAGCGGTGGTTGCGGTGCAGCGCCGCGCCCATCGGCCCGTCGCAGTTCGCCCCGCCCATGACGGTCCGCACTCCGGGTCGCCGCTGCTTGAGCAGCCGGGCGACCGCGAGGCTCGGCACGTTCTGCATGAACGTGGTGGTGAACCCCACGACGTCCGGGTCCTGGCTGAGGATCTCGTCGACGACTCGCTCGACGAAGGGGCGCGCGTATGGGCGCATCCGGCGTACCACGTCGATGTCGACGTCGTTGGCCTTCGCATAGCGGTTGAGCTCGAACTCGCGCCAGCGGTCGTCGTCGTAGAGCACACCGGCGAACACCCAGTCCCCCAGCCCGTGGTGCAGGCCGGTCTCCGCGACGTGCGTGTAGTCGTGCGGGGTGAGCGCCCCACCGCTCTCGGCGAGTAGGAATCCGGCCCAGTCCATCGCCGCGTGCACCTCGCGGACCTCGGCTTCCGGCCGGGTCTGTGCCACGCGGCGGCGCAGAATGCCGATCGCCAACGAGGGCAGCTCCAGCAGCTGCCACGGCATCGACACCAGGCTCAGCCTCAAATCCGCTCCCGCGTCGGGTCGGGACCCCGAGGGTGGGGCCCCGACCGTCGATAGGTCTGCCTCGGCATCGGCTCAGCTGTCCCGCTCGGCGTGCGAGTCAACCCGGGACGGCGGAGCGTCGATACGGTACGCCGGCGGGGCGTCGATACGGTACGCCGGCGGGGCGTCGATCCGCGGAGTCGAGCTCGAAGTCCCGCTGCTCATCACGGTCTTGGTGATCTGCATCGTGGTCACCTCCTCTCCTGAAGGCGGTGCGCGCAGTGGCCCGTACGTGCACGCCCGCTGCTTCCGGGCGAGCATGTCAGGTCACTGTAATCGACAAACGGCTACCGGCGAATAGTTCGGACAGCGCCGACTGAGATGACCTCATGCGCCCCCGCCGTCACGCCCGTTGAGGGCGACCGGGGTCGGCGGCCGACGATTCGGCGCGCCAGTGGCGCGTGCCTGGCGGCACTGGTAGCACTGCTGGGGCGCGTGACGAACATGCGCGCCGGTGGTCGCCCCCATTCGGAACCGGATGGGCTTCGATGCCCACCAATCGGTGGATCGGTCGCTTCCAGCCACATGCCGGGCATGATCTGATGGGTTGCCGCTCCGGGGTCCCGCCCGGGGTCAACGGGCACCAGGACACGGGAACCAGCACCGGAACCAGGGGGACGCGATGAGCGCAGAGGATGCCCACGCGGGCGAGGCGAGCGACGAGTTCAGCATCAATCTCGACATCCACATACCGCACTCCGCCCGCATGTACGACTACTACCTCGGCGGTGTCACCAACTTCCCGGCCGACCGGGAGGCTGCCGGCCGGGCGTTGGCGGTGTTCCCGTTCGCCAGGGCCGCGGCGCGCGCCAACCGGGCGTTCATGCACCGTTCGATCAGGTTCCTCGCCCAGCAGGGCATCGACCAGTTCCTCGACATCGGCACCGGCATTCCGACCTCGCCGAACCTGCACGAGGTCGCGCAGGGGGTGAATCCGGCCGCCCGGATCGTCTACGCCGACAACGACCCGATCGTCCTCACCCACGCCGAAGCACTGCTGCGCAGCACCCCCGAGGGCCGCACCGCGTATGTGCAGGGGGACGTCCGCGACCCCGAGAAGGTGCTTGCCGGAGCGCGCGAAGTGCTCGACTTCTCGCGGCCCGTCGGGCTCAGCATGAACGCGCTGCTCCACTTCATCGCCGACAAGCCCGACCGGACCGCGGCCGACATTGCCGAGGCATTCAAGTCCCAGCTTCCGAGCGGCAGTTCGCTGGCCATAAGCCATCTCACGCCTGACTTCGCCGCCGCGGAGGCGCAGCGGCTGGAGCAGGTGTACCAGTCGTCCGGAACCGACCTCCAGGCCCGCACCCTTGAGGAGATCGCCGCGCTCTTCGACGGCTGGGAGCTGGTGGAGCCCGGTATCGTCGCCACCCCCCGCTGGCGCCCGAAACCGGAGTCGGACGGCGACCCGGTCACCGACGCCGAGGCTTCCTGCTACGGCGGGGTCGCCTTCCTGCGCTGAACGGTACCGGCACTCGCTGACGAACAGGGCTGACGGTCAGTCGGTTTCCCCGTGCTCGCCCTCGTAGGCCAGCCACTGCGCGAAGGTGTGCAGGCCGTAGGCGAGGTCCACCCCGGCGCGCCAACCAGGGAGACGGTCGCCAGGGGCGGCCGACTGACCCGGGCCCGCGAGAGCGGCGTGCCACGGCTCGACGGGGACCGGACGCACCACCCGCTGGATGGCGGCAGCGACGTCCGCCACCGAGCATGGTGTGCCGAGCGCCAAGGCGCGCGCGGTGGGACGGGTCCTGATCGCGACCGACACGGCGTTGACCAGGTCGTCCACGTGAAGCGGGTGCAGGCTCTCCTCCGGTCGGAGCGCCGGCACGATGGGCCTGCTGAGCAGGGCCTGCCAGACCATCCGCCCGATCACGGAGTCCCGGGCGCAGCCGGGCCCGTAGAGGTCGCCCGGGTGCAGGAAGTACTCGAGTGGGCCCGGGTGTTCGGCAACCGGGAACGGGCTCACCCGGATGAGCAGGGCGTGCGCGCTCCTGGCCGCGGCCGCGTCACGCAGCCGCCGCGCAGACGACACGTCCGTCGCGTCCGTCGCGTCCCCCGCGTCGGCCGTCTCCGTCCTATCCCTCGCGTCCGTCCTCTCCGTCCTACCCCTCGCGTCCATCCTCTCCGTCCTATCCCTCGCGTCCATCCTCTCCGCCGTCTCCGTCGTCTCCGTCGCGTCCGTCCCAGGCGCGGTCGGCGGCCGGTCGTGGCGGAGCTCGCTGAGGTCGACGACCGCATCCGCACTGGCGAGTTCCCTGGCCGGCCGCGCGTCACCGGACCGCCCGATGACCCCGTAGTCGACATCCGGCAGGGTGCCGTCCGGCGTGCGGAGATCGAGCACCCTGACCTGATGCCCCCGGTCGCGCAGGCCCCGGACCACGAACTCGCCGAGCGGCGTGTTCCCTCCCAGCACGGCCACCGCCTCAGGTGCCCGCCCGGGTCGCCGGCGCCGGGGCCGGCCAGGTACCGCCAAGGCGGCTGCCTCCACGCCCGCGGCCACGCCGAGTTCGCTGACGCGCCGCAGTTCGCCGCGCGCGGCGTCGAGATCCTGCTCGGACCGGTTGTGGCTCAGCCCGCCCGGACCGATCGACGCGAGTGCCTCGGAGACGGCGGCCGAGTCCCGCCGCTGGTCCGGCTGCTGGACGGTCTGGTGCTTGCCATCGACCAGCCCGGTGACGAACGAGGTCAGCCAGGTGCCCCACAGCCCTGGTGTGCGGGGGTCGATGGCGATCCCGCGCAGCCGGGAGCGGAGCCGGTCGAGGTCCACACCCTGCCCGGCCAGGTACTGCTCGGCATCGATGTCCTGCCAACGGGTCGGCGCGGAGCCCGGGATCCGTACCGAGCAGCGTGCCACGCCGTTCTTGAAGAAGGGGGCCACGGAGAGGCCGGCCAGCCGACGGTGCTCGTCCCGGGCCGGGTCGCCCGGCAGGAAGCACACCGACCGGCGCGGGCCCCGGAACGCGCTTCCCGACAGACTCGGTTTGTCGTCGTGCTCGGTGAGGTTCGGCACCGCGACGAAGGAGCGGATCCCCTCGGCCCGCAGGTAGCCGCGCATCAGGATGTCGTCCGGCCAGCTGCCGAGCCGCCGCGCGCCGTATTCGGCGAAGCCGACGGCCGCCCGCCTGGGCAGCACGATGGCGACGGTCGGGGTGTACTCGTTGACGGCCTCCACCCAGCGCGCCCCGGCCAGGGCGCCGAGGCGCACCGCGGCGCCGTTGCGCGAGTCCCAGAGGCAGAACAGGCTCAGCGCGGCGTCCGGCATCTCCTCGACGGCCCTGTGCACGCGTTCGAAGAAGCTGTCGGACAGGATCATGTCGTCCTGGAGGAGCAGGTGGTGGGTGGCGTCCGGCGCGATCGACCGCCAGGCCGCGAGCGCGGTGCGCAGGACCGACGGAGTGCCGGTCGGGTCGGGGTCCATGACGACGGAGAGCGCGCCCTCCGGGGCGTTGGCGGCGAGCCTCTCGGCGGCCTCCAGGCGCTTCGGATGGGTCATGACGGAACCGCTGAGCCTGAGGTCACGCGAGGCTTTCGACCGCATTTCGACCACACCCATTCTGTTTCTCCGTGGTGCAGAACCTCGGGGATCCTAGGGAATTGATCAGCCTTCCGGCAGGACGATTATCGGCCATTGCGCCGCTTGGGACCGAAGCGGCTGAAGTTCGCACTCTGGCGGGCACGGTAGCCGCTGGGCATTCTTGTCCCAGGCATTCAACCTCACGGAGGTACACCTTGTCCTTTTCCGTGCCAGGAGTTCTGCCAGACCCCAATAGTTCACCAGATCCCAGTAGTTCACCAGATCCCAGTGGTTCACAGCTGTCCCGGCTCAAACAATTACGCGGGGCCAAAGTCGTGATCACCGGTGGCGGAGGCCTGATCGGCAGCCGGATCGCCCGGCTGCTGAGCCGGGTCGAGGCGCGGGTGACCGTCCTGGACCGTCTCGACGCCTACCCGGACCCCGTCCACAAGCTCTTCGGACTCGACTCACTCGACGTGGAGTTGGTCGTCGGCGACATCTGCGAGCGGGCGCTGCTCCGACGGGTGCTCGGTGGCGCGGACTACGTCGTCCACGCCGCCGCCTACGCGGACGTGGCTGCTTGCACCCGTCACCCGGGCATCGCCTTCGCCGCCAACGTCCGCGGCACCCAGACCGTACTGGAGGAGGTGGCCGCGTCCCGGGCGCGGCGCCTGGTCTTCGCCTCCTCCGCCGCCGTCTACGGCTCCGGCGGGCTGGAGTCGAGCGGGCCCCAGCGGTTCTCCGAGGAGCAGCCACTGGTCCCGATCTCGGTCTACGCCAACTCCAAACTCTGGGCCGAGCACCAGATCAGGCTGCTGCTGGGGGCTCCCGGCGGCCCCGAGTACACCGTGCTGCGGTACTTCTCGGTCTACGGTGATCCCCAGGTCCCGAAGGTCGGGAGTCATTCCTGGATGGTGGCCTGGCTCGCGATGCACGCCCGCGTCGGCCTCCCGCTCCGGCTGAACGGCGGTGGCGGACAGGTGCGGGACCTGGTGCACGTCGAGGACGTGGCGGAAGCGACCGTGCTGGCCCTGGTCGAACCGGCTGCCGCCGGTCAGACCATCAATGTGGGTACCGGGAAGCCGACTTCGGTACGCCGGGTGGCCGAACTGGTGGCGGCGCACTACCCGGAGGCGACCTTCGTGGAGACGCCGCGGCCGGCCGGCGATCCGCTGGGCGGCTACGCCGATACCACCCGGGCCGACCGGCTGCTGCGTTGGCGGCCCCGGTTCGATGTGCGGGGCGGCGTGGCACGCTACGTCCGCTGGCTGACCGAGACGCCGCACGCGGTGCCCGACTGGCTCACGGCCGGGAGTTCGGCGTTGAACTGACGCAGCGTCAGTCCGTCAGTGCGTGCGAGGGCAAGGGATCGGCCATGGGATATGTCGGCTCTTACATCTGGTCGCTCCGGAAGCAGGTGGGCAGCCGGCTGCTGCTCGTCCCCGGGGCGCAGGTCCTGCTGGTGGACGGGGCGGGGCACGGCCTGTTCCAGCGCCGGCGCGACAACGGGGTCTGGGAGCTGCCGGCCGGCTCCTGCGAGGAAGACGGCGGCTTCGCCGACACCGCTGTGCGGGAGCTGGCCGAGGAGACCGGGCTACGAGTCCGGGAAGCCGACCTGGTGCCGTTCGCCAGCCTCTCCGATCCCGGGATCCACACCTTGGCCTACCCGAACGGCGATCGGGTGCACTGCTTCGCGCTCTGCTTCACCGCCCGGCGCTGGTCGGGTGAGTTGCGCCCGGAGGCGGCGGAGGTCACCGCGGCGGCGTTCTTCGATCTGAAGGCGCCGCCGCAGCCGCTCCATCCGCCCACCGCCGTGGTGTTGCGGTTGTACGAGGAGTTCATCTCGACCGGGAGGTTCCAGGCACGATGACGGTCTCCACGGGCGCGGCACGCGCCACCGTACCGACCAGGGCATGTCTTGCCGGGGAGGATCTCGACTGGCTCGGCGGCCGGTCGGTGTGTGTCGCCCTGGACTTGCCGACGACCGTGGTGGCGCGACCGCGGGCCGACGGGGCCGGGGCGCCGGGCGCGCCGACGGCGGCGGGGCACTGGGGCGCGGCCGTGTGGGACTTCCTGCGCGCCCGGCTGCCCGACCTCGGCCCGCTGCCTCCGGAGACCGAGGTGAGCAGCGACGCTCCGGTCGCCAGTGGCCTGTCCTCCTCCACCGCGCTGATCGTCGCGCTGTTCGAGGCCTTCAGCGCGCTGCTGCCCGCAGCGCGGCGGCCGTCCCGGGCGACGCTGACCGAGTGGGCCTACCTGTGCGAGTTCGAGGTCTGCCGCGGCGGCGGCATGGATCAGCTCGCGGTGTCGCTGGGCGGCGCTGTGCTCACCCGGGGGCGGCCGGCCGGCCTGCCCGAGCTGTGCGAGCAGCTCGCGTTCCCCGGCCGGTGGTCCCTGATCGTGGTCGACTCCCGGACCGCGAAGTCGACCCAAGACCACATCCGTACGGTTCGAGCCCAGGCAGCGGCTCGCGACCCGCGGCTCGCCGCCTACCTGGCGAGTGCCGACGCGGCGGCCGGCGCGGTCTGGGAGAACATCCGCACGCGGGACCTGGCCGGTCTCACCGAGGCCATGCGCCAGGCTCACCGGGCGATGCGGGACCACCAGGGGATGTCGACGCCGTTCCTGGAGCGCCTTCGCCGGCTCGCCCGGAGCAGCGCCGGCTTCGAGCTCAAGCTGAGCGGGGCAGGCGGTGGCGGGGCGCTGGTCGGCGTCTGCGATGCGGCGGTCTCCGCGCAGCTCGCCGACGCGCTCCGGCGGGCCTACCGGTACGAGTGCCCGGACGCCCGGGTGCTGGAGGCCGGTCCGGCCGCAATCCGCTCTACCGGGGAGGCCGGTCCGGCCGCAATCCGCTCTGCCGGGGAGGCCGGTCCGGCCGCGATCCGCTCTGCCGGGGAGGCGGCAGCGGCGCCTGTTCTGTGACCGGGCGCCCGCCGCCGCCCGGAGCCGGGTCAGATGAACGGATCCTGATCCTCGATCAGCCCGCGCGATGGAACTCCGTCCTCACCGATCGCCTCTATTTCGAGGTTCGAGCGGTGGCGGGCGCAGTGGAAGGTGCAGTCCGTCCGAGGATCCACGATCGCGCGATCGGACTGCTTCCAGATGTCGGCGAAGCTGTCGGTGACCGCGTCGCCGAGCCGCGCCTTCGGATTGCCCCGGTGGTACGGGCAGATGTAGACCCCCGACGGGGTGACCAGGGTGCGGAGTTCCGCGACCCGGCAGCGCTGGTACTCCTTGGGCTGCACCGGGCCTTCGAGGGCTCGTACCGCGTTGATCGTGGAGGAGTTGACGATCTCGAAGGTGTCGCTCGTCAGGCGGCCGGCCTGCCGCAGTTGCTCCTCGACCGAGCCGAGGAGGTCGGCGGGGATGTCCAGCACGTGGTGCTCGTCGTCGAACATGGCCTTCAGCTCGAAGTAGTCGCAGCCGATGTCACGGGCCAACTCGGCTGCCCGCAGCACCTCGTGGTGGTTGCTGACGGTGCTTCCATCGGCGTTCCGGCGGGTCATCAGCAGGAACGAGTAGCCCAGCGAGCCGGTCTTCGCCCCGGCGAGCAGCCGCATGTTGGCGACCACCTTGTCGAAGACGCTGGCGCCCTTGCGGTCGGGCCGGAACAGGCCGTAGGTCGCACTGCTGCCGGCGTCCATCGAAACCCTCACCCAGCTGGCGTAGCGGGCCAGTTCGTCCAGGTTCTGCCGGATCATGGTGCCGTTGGTCACGACGCCGATGGCGATGCCGGCCTCGCCCAGGGTGCGCAGCACCTTGCGGGTGCCGCGATGGGCCAGCGGTTCGCCGCCGCCGATCAGGATGACCGCCCGGACGTCCATGGCCACCAGCTCCTCGGCCAGGGCCAGCAGCCGTTCGGGGCTGAACCGGCTCTGGTTGAGGAGCTTTCCGCTGATGCACTCGGGGCAGGCCAGGTCGCAGAAGGTGGTGGGGTCGAGGTCGACGACCAGCGGTGCGGCGGATTTGGCGCCGGCCGCCACGTCGGCGACCCGGGGCCAGAGTGATGCCTGGTAGAGCTTGGAGACCAGGTCGAGGCGTTCAACGGGCACTTGCTCCACCTTTCGCTGCGATGTGCACGGCGAGATCCTGCTCGATCATGGCGTCGGGCCCGAGGGCGAGCCGGTCGGCGAAACGCTCCGCGTTCGCGGCGCGCTGCGGTGTCCACTCGTGCGCGGTCGGGTGCTCGAAGTGCAGGCAGCGCCACGAGCGGTCGATCTGCCAGCCGCGGCTGACGCCGGTGCGGGCTTCGGCCTTGACCAGCAGGTCGTCGTCCTCGTTGCCCCAGCCGAAGTACTGCGGGCAGTACCCACCCACCGACTCGAAGAGCCGGCGCGAGATCAGCATGCCTCCCCAGTGGTAGGGCGCTCGCCACTCCTGCTGCGGAGTCGGTGCGTGGCCTCGCGCGTCCGCGGGGGCAAGACCTTGGGCGTCGGGAGGGTGGCCGAGCCGTACACCCGGGTGCTGAAGGCGATCTCCTCGTCACCACGCGCCTGGAGGGACCTGCCGGGCCCGGGAGTCACGTAGCAGAACGGGTCGCGGCCGGCCGGCCGGTAGTCCACCACGGGTTGCCCGGCGAGCTCCCCCGCCGGGTCGGACAGCCGGTGCATCCAGGGCTGGGCAACCGGCCTGCCCCCGGCCAGCGCCAGCCCCCGGCTCAGGAAGTCGCGCCCGAGCGGCACCACGTCCGCGTCGGACAGGTGGAGCAGCTCGGCCCGGGCATGGTCCGCCGCCAGGTTGCGGAGCAGCCCCGGCGCGGTGGTGGTGGCGGGCGCGGAGAGGACGCGTACTCCGGGTCGCTGGTCCAGGTCGGCGGCGAGCCGCACCGGCAGCTCACCCGCCACGGCGATGACGACCTCGCAGGGGATGTCCTGAGCCAGCCAGGCCGCGGTCACTTCCCGCAGGCGGCTCGGGCCTGGCGGGTCGCCGTAAAGCGGAATGAGCACGCTCAGGGCAGGCATTCATGATCTCCAAACCGCCGAAACGAAAAAGCTGCGACGAATGAGGTGAGACGAAAGAGGTGGGAAATGGGGGCGCCTTTCGGACTCTTCCGGCGAGTGCGTCGATCGTCCATACCCAGCCGCCCGGAAGCGGAACATGACAGGTGTGATTTCCGGCCATGTTCTCTGCGCCGCACGGGACTTGATTAAGGGTCTGCCACCATCGGACCACCGCGTGCGGCCCTAAGGATGTGGACGAATGGCATTCACCCTGGTCAGTTCCGCCGTCATGACCCACCCCCGTCGGTTGGAGCAGGCGGAGCGCATCGCCGCCGAGCTCGGCCTCGACGCCGTGGTGGTGGACCCGGCCCCGGACGACGCCCCCTCGGCGCTGCGCACGGCCATCGCCGCCTGGGCCTCGGTGCGCCCGGGCGCCAGCCACCATCTGGTGGTGCAGGACGATCTGGCCGGGCCGGCCGGACTGACCGAGCTGGTGCGACGCTCGGCGGCCCGGCACCCGGACGAGGCGCTCGCCTTCTACACGCACTGGAACAGCCGCAACGGTGCGGCCGTCCGGCTGGCCGCGCTGGCCGGTGCGAGCTGGGTGCGGGCGGTCCCGGAGGAGTTCACGCCCACCCTGGCCGTGAGCCTGCCGACCGCCACGGCTGATGAGTTCGGCCGCCATGCCGTCGCGAGCGCGGACCGGCACGACGACGAGGTCCTCTCCCAGGTGCTCCGCCGAACCGGGCGGATGAGCCTGCTCGCCGTACCGAACCTGGTGCAGCACGTCGGCACGGCCAGCCTCACCGGCCACGACGTCTCGCAGGGGCTGCGCCGAGCCGCCTGCCTGGTCGACGCGCCGGAGGTCGCCGGGTGGCTGGAGTCAGGGCCGGTCCTCGACGCCGTCGACGGGCTGCCCTACCTCCGCCTCGGCCATGCCCATCTGCGCGTCGACGCGCTGGCCGCCGAGCCGCAGCGCCGCGGTCACTCACTCTGGTGGGAGGCGCTGCCGCACCTGGGCATCGAACCGGACCGGGTGCTCCAACTGGTCGACGAGCGGCGGCCGGTGGCGCTCGGCGCCGAGGTGAGCCGGCTGTTCGGAGCGGCGTTCGCCACCGAGCTGTGGATCCATTGCCTGCTGGTCGGCCTGCAGGCCCCCCGGCTGGCCCGGCCCGCCGAGGGCGGCTTCGACGCGCTGGGACGGCGGTTGCGGGCCGCCGCGGTGGCCACCATCGGGATCGCCGGCCTCCCACCGGAGAGCCGTGCCACCGTCACCGCGGGCCAGGTGAGCCTGCTCACCCGCTACGCCTGGAGCGCGATCCGGCTCGGCCCGCTGCTGCGCGCCCGCACCGGCACCGCGACCGGGCAGTGACCGGCGGAAACCTCGTCGGCTCCGCCCCACAAGGGCGCACGGCGTAGCGCAGGATCACCTGATGCACCGTCATGTCCATTGCATAGATGTCCAAAAGCGCTTGATCGAGGTCGACCCGTCGCACCGCGGACGGATCCCGCCGGTAGTCGCCGGGCTACTGTTGGTGCTCGACGGCCGAACGGCGACACGCGAGTCGTTCTCCTCCCCCGGCAGCGCACCCCGGGCCGCCCGGCGGGCCGGCACCGCGATGTGCCGGCTCTCGCGCCGGTCCGGCCGGTCCACCCCTCTCCCATCGGCTCGACGGCTGAGCCCGGCACAAGGACGTGCTGGGCGAACCGCATTGCAGTTGGAGGCACAGATGATCGTTCTCGGCTTGGTCGGGCGTCCCGACGTCCGGCTCTGCCATGACGCGGCGGCCTGTCTGGTGATCGACGGAAAGGTGGTCGGCGCTCTCGAGCAGGAGCGGATCAGCCGGCGCCGCCACGCCAAGGGTGAGGGGCCGGAGGGCGCCGTCCGCGCGCTGCTCGACGCATTCGGGGTGCACCCCTCGGAGATCCAGGCGATCGGCTACGCCTGGGCGGACGCGCCCGAGGGCGCGCTCGCACCGGAGACCGGGATCCCGTGCGGAGTGCGCGTCACCGACCGGCTCACCGAGACGATCCTGCCCACGCTGGCCGGTGAACTGGGCACCAGGGACATCGCGTTCTTCGACCACCATCTCTGCCACGCCGCGCAGGCCTACTACTTGAACCCGCACCCGACCGCGGACGTGCTGGTCGCCGACGGCTGGGGCGGTGACGGTTCCACCTCCCTCTTCCATGTGGCCGACGGCTGCTTCCGCCTGCTGGAGCGCTACGACCGCACCTGGTCGCTGGGGATGTTCTACGGTGCCGCCTCCGCATACGCCCGGCTCGGCACCTGGGGCGCGGGCAAGTTGATGGGCCTGAGCTCGTACGGGCGGACCAGCGACCTCAGGTACTTCAGCTTCGACCCCGCCGACGCCTCGTTCCGGCTGGACCGGCGGTTGCGCGGCTCCTTGACCGGCGGCCGGAACTGGGACCGGCTCGGCCGGCAGTGGCTGGATACCTTCGAGGCGAGTTCCTTCCCCTACACGCCCGATTCCGCGAACGTCTTCGACTACGCGCCGTTCGCGGCCGACGTCCAGGCGACGGTCGAGCAGCTGGGCCTCGACATCACCGCCAGGCTCCGCCGGCTCTCCGGCGAGGACACCCTGCTGCTGTCCGGCGGAGTGGCCCTCAATGCGCCCATGAACCGCCGGATCGCGCTGGAGAGCGGGTATGCCAGGGTCTGCGGCACCGTCGCACCGAACGACGGAGGCACCGTCTTCGGCGCGGCGATGCTGGCCGAGGCGCTGTTCGGCAAGGCGCCCGAGGTGCTGCCCGCCGACGGGCCGCCGCCGATCTTCCTCGGGCCGCCGGTGGACACGGCCTCGATCGAGTCCGCTCTGGCCGCCCGAGGGGTCACGGCGCGGGCCCTGGATCCGGAGCGGCTGCGCGCCGAGACCGTGCGGGCCCTCGCCCAGGGTCAGGTGGTCGCCTGGTTCGACGGACGCAACGAGTTCGGCCCGCGGGCGCTGGGCGCGCGCAGCCTGCTCGCCTCGCCGCGGCACCGCACCACCCTGGACAAGTTGAACCGGGTGAAGGGCCGCGAAGCCTGGCGCCCCGCCGCGCTGTCCCTCACGGCCGACGGCTTCCGCCGGTTGGGCATGGAGGCACCGGTCGCCGGCCTGAGCGACTACATGCTCTGCATGCACAAGGTGGACGAGGAGCGGTCCACCGAGGCGGTCGCCGGAGTACACGTGGACCGCACCACCCGCGGGCAGTACGTGGCCGCCGCCGACGACGGCTTCGGCGCCCTGCTCACCGCCGTCGGCGAGGACTCGGGCCTGGCCGGCGTCATCAACACCTCGCTCAACACCAAGGGCGATCCCATGGTGCTGGGTCCCGAGCAGGCCATCGACCTGATGGCCGAATGCCCTGACGTCGACCTGCTGGTGCTGGGGCCCTACCTGGTGCGCCGCTCCTGAACCGAGCTACGAAAGGGATACCACGTGAACGACCGAACCCTGCGAGTCAACTCCTGGAACGGGTGGGACCCGCTGCGCCACGTCCTGGTCGGCCGCGCCGACGGCACCATGGTGCAGGCGCCCGAGCCGGCTGTGCAGCGGGACTTCCCGGACGACGGATTCCCCCTCGGCAGCTACGGGCCCATGCCTGCGGAGATGACCGCCGAGGCCAACGAGCAACTGGACGACTTCGCCGGGATCCTGCAGCGGCGCGGCATCCGGGTGGACCGGCCGACCGCGCTCGACTTCAGTCAGCAGGTGGCCACGCCGGACTGGACCCAGGAGTCGATGTTCGGCTGCATGCCGCCGCGCGACGTGCTCCTGACGGTCGGCAACGAGATCCTCGAAGCCACCATGTGCTACCGCAGCCGCTGGTTCGAGTACCTCGCCTACCGGCCGGTCCTGCAGCAGCTGTTCGACGCCGACCCGAACATGCGCTGGGAGGCCGCCCCCAAGCCGCGGTTGACGGACGCCTCCTACCGGCCCGGCTTCTGGGAAACGTACAACAAGGTGCCCCTGGCCGAGAAGCTCGAACGGGTCCGCAACCACGACCTGGTCCTCACCGAGGCGGAGCCGCTGTTCGATGCGGCCGACATCGCCCGCTGCGGCAAGGACCTGTTCGTCCAGCTGTCGCTGGTCACCAACCGCAGCGGATACCGCTGGCTGAAGCGGCACTTCCCGGACCACCGGGTGCACGCGGTGACCTTCACCAACACCCACCCGCTGCACATCGACGCGACCTGGGTGCCGCTGCGGCCCGGGCTGGTGCTGCACTGCGGCGAGCGGCCGGCCGAGCCCGAACTGATGAAGTACTACGAGATCAACGACTGGGAGGTGGTGGAGGCCGTCCAGCCGGCCAGTTGGAAGCACTACCAACGACTCTCCTTCTGCAGCCCGTGGCTGGCCGTCAACATCCTCAACCTCGATCCCCAGACGGTCTGTGTGGAGGAGACCGAGGTTCACCTGGCCGACCAACTGGTGAAGTACGGCTTCGAGGTGGTGCCCGTGCCGTTCCGGGCGGTGGGACCGTTCGGCGGCGGGCTGCACTGCGCCACCGTCGACATCGAGCGGGATGGCGTGCTGGAGGACTACTTTCCGCACCGGTATGGGAGGTTCTGACCATGGCGAAGCTTCGCACCCGCGAACTCATGCTGGGCATCGAGGGGTTGGCGCTGCTCCGGGAGGCCGCCAGCGCCGATGACCAGTTCGTCGAGGCCAGGCTCCGGGAGATCCGCTCGCTGCTCGAGCCCGGCAGGCAGGCCTCGTCGTCCGACGTGGTGGAGCTGGATGTCGCGACCGGATACGCGGCGTGGGCCGCGAGTTACGACAGCCTGCCCAGCTCCGTGATCCAGGTCGAGGAGCCACTGGTCCACCGGATCATCGACCGGGTGCCGACCGGGATGGCCGTGGACGCCGCCTGCGGCACCGGCAGGCATGCCGCTGCGCTGCTGGCCCGCGGCCACCGGACGATCGGCGTCGACCAGTCCGCCGAGATGCTCGCCGTGGCCGAACAGAAGGCCCCGGCCGGCGACTTCCGGGTGGGCTCGCTGGAGAAGCTGCCGCTGGACGACGCGTCGGCCGATCTCGCCATCTGCGCGCTGGCGCTCACCCACCTGAGCGAACTCGGGTCGGCCGTCGCCGAATTGGCGCGCGTCGTCCGCCCTGGGGGGAAGGTCGTGATCTCCGATGTCCATCCGATGATGGTCCTGCTCCAGGGCCAGGGCGGCGCCTGCTTCGCCCACGGCCCGCGGCGGCTGGCGGTCATGCACAACCACGTCCACCTCCACGCGGACTACCTCGCCGCCTTCGCTGCCGCGGGCCTCGGGGTCGACTCGTGCCAGGAGCCGCGCTTCAACGGTGAGTTCCCGCCCGGCGGCTTCGAGGAACGGATCGCCGACGCGGCGCGGGCCGCGTGGCAGGGGGTCCCGTCCGCCGTCGTCTGGGAGCTCACCCGCCTGCCGTGAACTCCACGGGAGGCGAGCTTCACGGAGAGCTGAGAGGAGCATCGCCGGATGGCAGTGGTGACCGTACGGTTCGCTGACCGACCCGAGCTGTGGGAGCGGATCCCGGAGCTGTTCGCCGGACTCATCCCCGAGTTCAACATCCACGGTGACGTGGGCAGGGTCTACTGGCGGCGCTGGTTCAAGGAGTTCCCACAGTTCCAACTCGCCCTCCACGACGACGAGCTGGACGACGTACTTGCCGTCGCGAGGGCACTGCCGGGCCGCTGGGACGGCACCCCGCAGGGCCTCAACTCCGGGCTGGACGCCTGCATCGAGGCGGCCTTCACGGAACCCGATCCCAACGTGCTGTACGCGCTGGGGATCGAGGTGGCGCCCCGGCACCAGGGCAAGGGGCTGTCCAAACTCCTGCTGCGAGAGCTGACCGCGCTCGCCGCCGCCCACGGCTTCAGCCGCGTCGCCGTGCCGATCCGGCCGACCTGGAAGGACCGGTACCCACTCACCCCGATCGGACACTACGCGGCCTGGACCGGGAAGGACGGCTCCCCGTTCGATCCCTGGCTGCGCACCCATGTCAACCTCGGGGGTGTGATCACGGGCTCCAGTGAGCGGTCCTCACTGATCACCGGACGGGTCGAGGAGTGGGAGTCCTGGACGGGGATGGCCTTCCCCGAGGACGGAACGTACGTCTTCCCCGGCGGGCTGTCACCACTGCGGGTCGACCGGACAACCGACCTCACCACCTACTGGGAGCCCGCCATCTGGGTGGTGCACCAAGCCGATGGCTAAGCCGACCGCCACGGTTGCTCCGACCAGGCCCGCAGGATGCGCCGGTACCGGGCCAGATGCCAGTCGACCCATGGTCCATCGGGCTTCCTCGGGATCGCGCCGACGAGCATCGACCGGAGCAGCCGGATCTCCTTCGCCAGCATGCACAGGTAGACCGCCGCCGGATCGACGGGCCGGCCGCCGCGCCGCCGGTACTCGTCCAGAGCACCGGCCAGGGCCGCCACCGGGTCGAAGCCCGGCGCATGCCACCAGGAGAACGCCCCGATGCCGACGGCGGCCAGGTCGAACGCCACGGGCCCGACCCCCGCGCCATCCAGGTCCAGCGCGCCGACCAGCGCCATGGTGCGCGGGTCGGTCCGGATGTTCGACGGGCCCGGGTCACCGTGCAACAGCTGCCGGTCGGCGCTCGCCAGGCGGTCGTACCCGGCCTCCACCGCCTTCAGTCCATGGTCCAGGCAGGCCTGGTCGGCGAACTGCAAGGCGGTGATCGCGGCCGGCGGCTCCTCCGTGATCAGGCCGAGCACACGGCTCAGCACCCCCTCATCTAGCACGGCGGGCCGACCGTCGAACCCGGCCAGCACCGCGTGCAGGCGTGCCACGGCAGCGCCGATCACGGGGTAGTGCGCGAGCCTGCTGGACGGCGGTTCGACGCCGGCCAGCGTCTCCGTCAGCCGCCAGACATGGTCGTACGCCTCGGCGTAGCACCGCCCGTCGCTGGTCGGCACGGTGACGGGTGCGCACACGCCGGAGTGCGGCGACTCCCGGTTGATCCTGGCGAACAGCTCGATCTCCCGGCGCAACCGATCCGCCTGGCCGGCGGGGCGGCAGGTCAACCAGAAGTGGCCGGCCTGCCAGGTGAGATTGGTCCAGCCGGTCTCCGGCACGGTCGGCTCCGCGGCCAGCCCCCAGTCCCGGCGCAGCACCTCGACCGCCCGCTGATGCCAGTTCGCCATCCTCGTTCTCTCCTCGAAAGGATCCGGTTCCACGATGTCCCGCGTGCGCGGTGTGCTGTTCGATCTCTACGGCACGTTGATCCGTTGGGTGGTCCACCCCGAGACGCATCGGGCCGTGTTCGCCCGGCACGGCCTGCTCCGGGAGCATGCCGCCTGGGGCGACCAGTGGGCGGTGGGGCCTGGCGACGGCGAGCTGCACCTGGTCCACTCGGTGAGCCGGGAGGCATACCACGCCTGGGAGTTGGAGCGCCTGCGGATCCGGACGAGGGCGGCCGGGGTGAGCGAGGAACGGATCGAAGCCCTGGTGCGCGATCTGTACCAGGTACCGGACACGGCGGCATTCGCCGCGTACCAGGAGGTCGCCGAGGTGCTCGCCGAGCTGCGGCGCCGAGACCTGGTGGTGGCCGTCTGCTCCAACTGGGGCTGGGAGCTGGAACAGGCTCTGGCCCGCGTGGGGCTGGCGGACGCGTTCGACGTGGCGGTCGGCTCCGCGCAGGCGGGGGCGCGCAAGCCGCATCCGCTGATCTACCAGGTCAGCCTCGCCCGCTGCGGGCTGCGGGCGTCGGAGGCCCTCTTCGTCGGCGACAGCTGGGGGCCGGACGTCGTCGGCCCGAGGTCGCTCGGCATCCGTGCCGTCCACCTGTGCCGCGACGAGCCGGCGGTGCGGGGCCGGGCGGTGCCGCCCGGATGCCCCGAGGTGCCACGGATCGCCGACCTCCGCGGACTCCTGCCGCTGCTCTGACGCCGCCTTCCTCACCCGGAGCCACCGGAGCCGAGCCGGTCCAGCACGTTGCGGGTGATGCGGTCGACGACCGGATCCTGCCCCTTGCCGACGACCCTCGGCCAATCGGTTGTCGCGGCTGTGAACACGGTGCCGTTGGCGGTGCGGATGCCCATGGTCGCGGCCCGCGGGCTGTCGATCCGCCGCTCCCGCGGCTCGACCGTCCAGCGGCCGGGCCGCAAGCGGGGCTCCTCCTGACTCGCCGGCTCCAGCAGTGCGATGCCCAGTATGAGGAAGGACTCCGGTGTTCCGTCCTCGCCGGTCGCCCTGGCCACGCCGTCCGCGTCGTAGCGGAAGGCCGCACCGTCGCACTCGTAGCCGATCAGCGGGACACCGGCGGCGAAGACGTCCGGCTCGCCGCCGCCGCTGCCGTCCTTGAGGCCGGTGCCCTGGTACACCCAGTGGTCGGCGTGCTGGACCGTGAAGCCCGGGCGCGGCCGATCACCGGGCCAATCGCCGGGCCACATACCGCCGTTGCGGAAGCTGACGCCGGTCAGGGTGTTCTCCGGCCGGCCCACGCCATGCGGCACGGGTGCCCACCACAGGTCGGTGGCAGGCCCGACCGGACGATCAGGCCCGACCGGACGCTCCGTGTCGGCGACGAACGCCGTGTCGTCGTCGGTCAGATGGACCCGCCACCAGCAGGTGTTCGCGCTGAGGAAGGCCACGTTGCCGCCGTTGGCCACGAAGCTCTCGACGTGCGAACGCATCACCTCGGACCAGTACTCGTCATGACCGACGCTCAACAGCAACCGGTAGTTGTCGAGCAGCCCGGGTTCGCGATGCAGGTCGAGGTCGCCGCAGTACTCCACCACGTACCCGTTGCGCTCCAGCCAGGCGATGAACGGCGCATCCCAGTACCCCAGGTCGGTGATGCCTCCCGGCCGGCGCATGCTCACCTTGTGACCGCGGGGTCCTGTCGGGGGCGAGTCGACGTACACGGTGTTCTCGTAGAGGCTGGAGGCACGCACACGCTGCCGGTGGTCCGACCGGTTGTAGGCGTGCCGGGTGAAGGTGGACTTCTTGTAGAGGATGCGCGACACCGAACCGGGGTTGGATGAGCGCACGATGAAGAACTCCCGCTCCGGTCCGCTCACGCTTCTGAGCCGCCGCTCCGGGGCCACGGCCGCCCGGTCGGTGCCCTCCGCCACGAGGCAGGCCAGATAGATGCCGGGACGCCAGAAGCTCGGGACGGGGAAGGTGTACTCGGGCCAGTTCCAGTCCACGGCCGGGGAGGCGTGCGTCGGATCGCCGTCGGGGTGGGGCGGCGCGGCCGCTGCCGCTCCGGGCCGCCAGTCCGAGCTGCCGACGAGCGTGGTCTCCTCGCCGAGCCGGTAGAAGTCGACTCGAAACCCCCTGGCGTCAGTCGACACGTGCAAGCGCAGCGAGCCTCCGGCGAAGACCGTCTCGCGGCCGAGATAACCCTCGATCAAGTTGGCTGTCCTCCTCCTGTGCGGCGGCGCCTGCGTTCACGGTTCCCGCGGCGCGTTGCGTCCCGCGCGAGGCCCGCACTCGCCTCCCCTACCCGTCCGCCGGGACCCCGAAAGCCCGCAAGCCCGCAAGCCCGCAAGCCGTCCAACGACCGTGCGGGATAACGACCGTGCGGGATGCGGTGATGTGGCCACTCCCCGGTGCAGGCCTTGATCGCCCCGTCCGGTGCGCGGCACGCGGTCCGGGCCCCCGCTTGCCGCACGCTCAGTTGCGCCCGCGCAGCGAGGTGCTGGAGACCAGGACCCCGGCCAGCAGCGCCACTCCGGCGATGATCAGCGCGATCCGGGTGCCGCCGGGGTTGCTGGAGGCCTGGCCGAGCACCACACCGAGCACCGCGACGCCGAGCGAAGCACCCACCTGGCGGGCCGAGTTGAGGGTGCCGGCGCCGATGCCGGCGAACTCGGCCGGGACCGAGCCGGCCATCCCGGCGACCAGGGCCGGCATCGCGAACGAGACACCGAACCCGAAGAGCGCCAGGCCCACCACGGTGGCAGCCGGCGCCAGGCCCGAGTTGCCGGTGAACGGCGCCTGCAGCAGCGCACCGGCGGCCATCAGGGCGAAGCCGATGGTGGCCGGGCGACGCGGTCCGATCCGGCCGACCAGCCGTCCGGTGAAGATCGGGTTGATGGCGGTGGGCAGGGTCAGCGGCAGGAACGCCAGGCCGGCGCCGAACGAGGAGTAGTGGCGGCCGTCCTGGAAGAACAGCGACAGCACGAACAGCAGTCCGGACAACCCGAAGTTGGCCAGCAGCCCGGCCATCAGAGCGGCCGAGAACCCGCGGTTGCCGAACATCCGCGGCGGCAGCATCGCCGCGTCCCCGGCGCGCCGTTCGGCCGCGACGAACACCACCGCCGCGACCACCGCCACCGCGAACGCGACCACCACGTCAACGGCGCCCCAGCCGTTGGTCGGCCCCTCGATCAGGGCATAGACCAGGGCGGCCAGCGACACGACGCTGCTGAGCTGGCCGGTCAGGTCGAGCCCGCGGCGCGGCTTGCGCGCGGTCTCCGGCGCCCGGCGAGCCGTGATGACCAGGCTGATCAGGGCCAGCGGCACATTGACCAGGAAGATCGCCCGCCAGCCGACGGTCTCGGTGAGCACACCGCCCACCACCGGGCCGGCGGCCAGCGCCGCGCCCGTGATCGCCGCCCAGGAGCCGACCGCCCGGGCCCGCTCGGCGGGGTCGGTGCAGGCGTTGGTGATCACGGCGAGCGAGGACGGGAGCAGCAGCGCGCCGGGGATGCCCAGCGCCAGCCGCAGCACCACCAGCATGGTGAGGCCGTCGGCGGCGGCCGACAGGCCGGAGAGCACCCCGAACGCGACCAGTCCCCAGAGGAAGACGCGGCGTCCGCCGAAGCGGTCCGACAGCCAGCCCGCGGTGAGCAGCAGCGCGGCGAAGGTGATGGTGTATCCGTTGGTGACCCACTGCAGCCCGCTCAGGCCGACGTGCAGCGACGTGGAGATGGCGGGGAGCGCCACCGAGACGATCGTCATGTCCAGCAGGACCATGAAGTAGCCCAGCGAGAGCCCGATCAGCAGCATGCGGGACGGCCTGCTCCCACTGGTCGGTTCGACGACGGGCTGTGGCGCCGTCTGCGTTGCCATGGAGTTCTCCTGGTTGCGAAGGGGTTCGAGAGGACTCATGAGGAGTCGAGAGGATCGGAGGAGATCGGAGGGGATCGGCGGACATCGGAGCGGATTCGGGAAACGCGCTCACCGCCTGGCATCCGGTTTCTCGGGCGGCGGTGCAATCCATTCAACCGCCGCCGGAAGCCGAATTGGGCCTGCCGACCACGGGAATAGCCGATGGCTGCCATCGGTTCAGCCGATGGCTACTCAAGAAGGGCGGGGATTGGTGGAGTTGAGGCAGCTCAGGGCGTTCGAGACGGTCGCGCGGACGCTCAGCGTGACGCAGGCCGCCAAGGAACTGCATTACGCGCAATCAAGCGTGAGCGACCAAATCCAGTCGCTGGAACGCGAACTCGGAGTGAGCCTGCTCAACCGCTCGCAGCGCGGGGTGCGGTTGACCCCGGAGGGAGTGGTCCTCGCCGAATACGCCGAGCGCGTCTTCAAGCTGCTCGAGGAGGCGCGGTTCGCGGTCACCCGGCCCGGCATGGAGCTGGCGGTCGGTGCCCAGGAGACGGTGAGCCGGCATCTGCTGCCGCCGGTGCTCCGGCAGTACCGGGCGGAGCATCCGCAGGCGCGGGTGCGGGTGGGGCTGAAGGACCGCGGCGAGCTGTACCGCGCGGTGCTCCGGGCCGACCTGGATCTCTGCCTGGCGTTCGGCAACGCACCGGCCGATCCGGCGCTGCGTTCGGAGACGCTGATCGAGGAGCCGCTGGTGGTGATCGTGCCGCCGGAGCACCCGCTGGCCGGGAGCGGCCGGGCCCAGCTGGCGGAGCTCGCCCCGGAGGCCTTCCTGACCACCGAACCGGGCTGCGGCTTCCGCGAGATGTTCGACACCGTCTTCGCGGGTGGGAAGGAGCCGGTCGCTGAGGTGTCCAGCATCGGCACGCTCGGCGCGCTGGTCGCGGCAGGAATGGGCTTCGCGCTGCTGCCACTGGTCTCGGTGCGGGCCCAGGCCGACCGGGGCGAGGTGGCCGTGGTCGAGGTCGGGGACACCGAGCTGCGCACCAAGGTGACCATGACCTGGCTCGACCGCAACTCCGCGAACCCGAATCTGCTCGCCTTCCAGTCGGTGCTGCGCGAACAGTTCGCCGACTGAGCAAGTCCTGGTGAGCGCGGTGTGGAGCCTTGTGATGCCGGTCTCAGGTATCTCCTCACCCTCGTTAGAAGCAACACAAAAGATCGTGAAATCCGGACACGAACGTACAACAATCGAACGATCTGAGCTTCTTCTGAGGTTTATGCCCCATTTCGGGGCCTAGTCTGCACCCCGGATTGCCTTGGCCCCGGCCGTGGCGGCCGCCAGGCCCCGCGATCGGGCCGGGACGACCCGGAAGAGAGGACTAGACACGTTGAGTGCGCCTGAGTCGACAACGGCTTCGCATCACAACTACCGCCGCACGCTCGGCACGATCAGCCTGACCGCCGTCGGTCTCGGTTCGATCATCGGCTCCGGCTGGCTGTTCGGCGCCGAGCGCGCCGCCAAGCTGGCCGGCCCCGCGGCGCTGCTTGCCTGGGTGATCGGTGCGGCGGTGGCCCTGGTCATCGCGCTGACCTACAGCGAGCTCGGCTCGATGTTCCCGAAGGCCGGCGGCATGGTCCGCTACGGCCAGTACTCGCACGGCTCGCTGGCCGGCTACCTGGCCGCCTGGGCCAACTGGATCGCGATCGTCTCCGTGATCCCCGGCGAGGCGACCGCCTCGGTGCAGTACATGAGCTCCTGGAACTTCGGCTGGGCCCACGGGCTGTACAACGGTGAGCAACTCACCGGCAGCGGTGTGGCGCTGGCCAGCGTGCTGCTGGTCATCTACTTCGTGCTCAACTGGTTCGCCATCACGCTCTTCGCGAAGACGAACACCGCGATCACGGTGTTCAAGGTGGTCGTCCCGGTTCTCACCGCCAGCGCCCTGCTGCTGTCGCACTTCGACAAGCACAACCTGACCGCCCAGGGCGGGTTCGCCCCGCACGGCTGGAACGCGGTCTTCACCGCCGTCGCCACCTCCGGCATCGTCTGGGCCTACAACGGTTTCCAGTCGCCGCTGAACCTGGCCGGCGAGGCGCGCAACCCGGGCAAGTCGCTGCCCAAGGCGGTGATCAGCTCGATCCTGATCGCGCTGGTGATCTACCTGGCCCTGCAGACCGCCTTCCTCGGCGCGCTGCCGCACGACGCCCTGGCGCACGGCTGGAGTTCGCTCAGCTACAAGTCCCCGCTGGCCGACCTGGCCACCGCCTGGGGCCTGAACTGGCTGGCGCTGCTGCTCTACTCGGACGCCTTCATCTCGCCGAGCGGCACCGGCATGATCTACGCCGCGACCACCTCGCGCATGATCCACGGTGTCCAGGAGAACGGCCACCTGCCGTCGATCTTCGGCCGGGTGGACAAGAAGACCGGTGTGCCGCGCCCGGCGCTGCTGCTCAACCTGTTCATCGCGTTCCTGTTCCTGGCCGTCTTCCGCGGCTGGGGCTCGCTGGCCTCGATCGTCTCGGTGGCCACCGTGATCTCGTACATCACCGGCCCGGTCGCCGTGATGGCGCTGCGCCGGCTCGCCCCCGAGCTGCCGCGGCCGGTCCGGCTGCGCGCCATGCCGGTGATCGCCCCAGTGGCCATGATGTTCGGCTCGCTGGTGCTCTACTGGGCCAAGTGGCCGCTCACCGGCAAGGTGATCGTGCTGATGGCCGCCGGCCTGCCGATCTGGGCCTGGTACGAGCTGCGCAAGCCGTGGGAGGTGCTCAAGCCGCACCTGAAGGCGGGCGTCTGGATGATCGCCTACCTGGTGGTGATGGCGGGCGTCTCCTGGGCGGGCAGCAAGAGCTACGGCGGCCACGGCTACCTGCCGGAGCCGCTGGACCTGATCATCGTCGCGCTGCTCGGCCTGGCCTTCTACTTCTGGGGCGTGCGCAGCGCCTGGGCGAACCCCTCGCTCGACCAGGTGAAGGCCGAGCTGGCCGAGGCCGCCGCAGCGGAGCCGGCCGACGAGGCGGAGCTCACCAAGGCGTGACCCGCCGGCCCGCTGCCAGGCGGCGGGCCCGCACCCGAACACTGCCGGCCCGGCCGACGGAGCACTGCCTCCGACGGCCGGGCCGGCAGTCGCATGCCGGGACGTCGGCCGCACGTGGCGGCGTCGGCCGGGCCGGCGGGGCGTCGACCGCGTCAGCCACCCACCTCCTGTCATGCCAGTCGAACTGACGGTTTATCGTCCGATCAGAAGATGAGTATCGATCGGTGATATCAGGGGGCGGCGGACAGTCATGGCGGAGCAGAGCCAGAGCACCATCACCGCGGACCGGCCCGCCCACGCCGGGCCGGCGGAAGGTGCGGGGCCACCACGGGCAGGGCGAAGGCGGATCGGGTCGCTCGAACTGCTGGTGGCCGGCCTGGTGCTGCTGATGGCGGGGCGGCAGTGGCTGGCCGGCTGGTTCACGGCGCCCGGCGTGCAGGCCTGGGCCACGGTCTTCGTGGCGATCTGCGTGCAGGCGGTCCCGTTCCTGGTGCTGGGCACGCTGCTGTCCGCGGCCATCACCGCGCTGGTGCCGGCCTCCTTCCTGCAGCGGGCGCTGCCCCGGCGGACGGCGCTCGCGGTGCCGGCGGCGGGGCTGGCCGGTGCGGTGCTGCCGGGGTGCGAGTGCGCGTCGGTGCCGGTGGCGGACGGGCTGATGGCGCGCGGGGTGGCGCCCGCCGCCGCGCTGGCGTTCCTGCTCTCCGCGCCGGCGATCAACCCGGTGGTGCTCACGGCGACGGCGGTCGCCTTTCCCGGCCGCCCGGAGGTGGTGCTGGCCCGGTTCGCCGCCTCGCTGGTGACCGCCGTGGTGGTGGGCTGGCTGTGGGCGCGGTTCGGGCGGCCCGAGTGGCTGCGGCCCTCGGCGCGGCGGGAGCGGCCGGCCGGCGAGGGGCGGTGGACGGCGTTCCGGGGCGCCTTCGTGCACGAGTTCCTGCACGCCGCCGGGTTCCTGGTGATCGGCGGGATCACCGCGGCCACGTTGAACGTGGTGGTGCCGCGGCAGTGGCTCGGCCACCTCGCGGGGCTGCCGGGTGTCTCGGTGCTGGTGCTGGCGCTGCTGGCGGTGGTGCTGGCGGTCTGCTCGGAGGCGGACGCGTTCGTGGCGGCCAGTCTCAGCACCTTTCCGCTCGCGGCCCGGCTGGCCTTCATGGTGGTCGGTCCGATGGTGGACGTGAAGCTGGTGGCGATGCAGGCCGGCACCTTCGGCTGGTCCTTCGCCTGGCGGTTCTCCGCCACCACCCTCACGGTCGCGGTGGCGGCCTCGGCGGTGGCGGGGTGGTGGCTGCGATGAGGCGCGAGGTCCAGGCGATCCTGCTGGTGCTGCTGGGGTCCGCAGTGCTGCGGATCTCGCTGTTCAGCGACACCTATCTGCGGTACGTCCGGGCGGCGTTGCGGCCGTATCTGATCACCGCCGGGGTGCTGGTCGTGGCGCTCGGCGTGCTGACCGCGGTGGCCGCACTGCGCGGCCGGCAGCCGGCGGAACACGACGACGAGCACGACGACGAGCACGACGGCGGGCACGGCCACAGCCATGCCCACGGCCCGCGGATCGCCTGGCTGCTGGCGCTCCCGGCGGTCGTCATCCTGCTGGTCGCGCCGCCCGCGCTCGGGTCGTACACCGCGCAGCACGCCGGGAACACCGTGGCGAAGCCGGACACCGCGGCCGGCTTCCCGGCGCTGCCCGCCGGCGATCCGCTGCCGCTGCCGCTGGCCGAGTTCGAGGTGCGGGCCGACTGGGACACCGCCAAGCCGCTGCTCGGCCGCCGGGTCAAGCTGCTCGGCTTCGTCACGCCGAAGAGCGGCGGCGGCTGGTACGTCACCCGACTGGTGATCAGCTGCTGCGCGGCCGACGCGGTGACCTACAAGGTCGAGGTCCGGGGCGCGCAGATGCCGCCCGCGAACAGCTGGGTGACGGTGACCGGGGTCTGGCAGCCCGACGGGAACGCCGCACAGTCCGACGCGGTGCCGGCCCTCAACGCGTCCCAGGTCGTGCCGGTTCCCCAGCCGCGCGATCCCTACGAGTGATCATCGTCACCGACCGTGCGGAGCAACGGATCCGGCCATCCCGCACGTCTGTCTCTACGGGGGGAAATCAGACGCTTTGTCACCCAGCCGCACAGCCCAGGCCCAGCCGTGTGCGGCGTGCTTCTTAAACGAGAACGAGGTTGATGGTGAAAGCCACTCGGCGTACGACCGTGCTGCTGACCGGAGGCATGGGAGTCGCCGCCGCACTCGCGCTCATCCCCATGGCACCGAGCGGTGGCGGCAAGGTGGCGACGGCGTCCGCGCCGAGCGACTCGCCGGGCGCCGCCGCGACCGCGAGCAGCAGCCCGCCGGTCGGCGCGCCGTCGAGCTCTCCGACGCCCTGGGATGGCAAGGTCAAGGTGATCGGCGACGGCTCGACCTCCGAAACCGGCCCGGAGCCCAAGCAGTTGGTGCCGCAGAAGCTCAAGCCGGGCGAGAAGCCGCCGCAGTTCGTGGTGTTCTCCTGGGACGGCGGGCTGGAGGGCGACGAGCACCTGTTCTCGCACTTCCGCGAGGTGGCCAAGGAGAGCAACGCCCAGATGACGTTCTTCCTGACCGGCATCTACCTGCTGCCCAACTCCAAGCGCTACCTCTACCACCCGCCCCAGCACCCCGTGGGCACCTCGGCCATCGACCTCGCGACCGACCAGCACATCAAGGACACCCTGGAGCAGTTGCGGCAGGCCTGGGCGGACGGCGACGAGATCGGCACCCACTTCAACGGCCACTTCTGCGGACCCGGCGGCGGCAACGACTGGAGCAGCGCCGACTGGCTCAGCGAGACCCAGCAGGCCTACTCCTTCGTGGAGAACTGGAAGACCAACACCGGCTACAAGGACATCCCGCCGCTGCCCTTCGACTACCAGAAGGAGCTGGTCGGCGGCCGGGCGCCGTGCCTGGAGGGGCAGAAGACCCTGCTGCCGGTCGAGAAGCAGCTCGGCTGGCGCTACGACGCCAGTTCCCCCGGCGACTTCCAGATCTGGCCGGCCAAGACCAACGGGATCTGGAACTTCCCGCTGCAGGAAATCCCCTACCCCGGGCAGAACTTCCAGGTCCTCTCGATGGACTTCAACTTCCTGGCGAACCAGTCCAACAGCGACCCGAACGGCGATCCGTCCAAGTACGCGCAGTGGGAGAAGACCACCCGGGACGGCTACCTGAACGGCTTCGAGCGCGCCTACAACGGCAGCCGGGCACCGCTGTTCATCGGGAACCACTTCGAGACCTGGAACGGCGGCATCTACATGAAGGCCATCGAGGACGTGATGCGCAACGTCTGCACCAAGCCGCAGGTGCAGTGCGTCTCCTTCAAGGAGCTCGCCGACTGGCTGGACGCCCAGGACCCCAACGTGCTCGCCCAGTTGCGCCAGCTCGACCCGGGGCAGGCCCCGGACTGGTCGACCGTCATCAAGTGACCAGTCTCGTCCCGTGACCTGAGTCGTTCTGTGACCTGAGTCGTCAACCGGCCTGCCTGCCGACCGAGTTCACTCGGTCGGCAGGCTCTTCAGGTAGCTGCTCCAGATGTCCAGCGGATACGCGGTGGCGGCCGCCGACTTGGCCGGGTCGCCCTGGCCGTCCAGCGGCAGGGTCTGCACGCTCTTCGCGTCGAGCCGGAACACCGTGACGGCCGTGGAGACCTGGCCGCTGTAGCCGACGAACCAGCCCGCCGTGTTGTCCTGCGTGGTGCCGGTCTTGCCAGCCGCCGACCGGCCCGGCAGCTGGGCCGCCTGCGCGTTGCCGTGCTGCACCGCGTCGGTCAGCGCCGCGTCCACCTGGTGCGCCACCGGGGCGCTCAGCACCCGGACGGCGGCCGGCCTGGCCACGCCGACCTTGGCGCCGTCCCGGGTGATCCGCACCACGGAGTAGGGATCGGTGTGCATGCCGCCGGCGTCGAACGCAGCATAGGCGTCGGCCATCCGGACCGCGCTCGGGGTGGAGTTGCCGAGTGAGAAGGCCGGCACCTGCGCCCCCATGCTCTCGGGGAGCAGCCCCAGGCCGATCGCCGTCTGCCGGACCTGGTCCAGGCCGACGTCCAGGCCGAGTTGCTCCATCGGGCTGTTCACCGACTGCGCCACCGCCTGTTGCAGGCTGATCGTCCCCCAGGACTTGCCGCCGTCGTTGACGCTCTTGACGATCTTCCCGTTGCGGTCCCAGTACGGGCCCTCCGGGGTCATCATCGGCGCCTGGTCGTTGCCGTTGTAGGTGCTGCCGGGTGAGACCTGGGCGCGGCCGGCGTTCAGCTGCTTCTGCACGCCCTGACTGAGCGCGGCGGCGTAGACGAACGGTGTGAAGGCCGAACCGGCCGGAACGATCGCCGCGTTGGCGTTGTCATAGCCCTGTTTGAGGTAGTCGGGGCCGCCGTAGACGGCGAGCACCCGGCCGTCGGTGGCCACTGAGGTCGCTCCCACCCGCAGTTGGTCGTCGGCCTTCAGCCGGCCGGCCGCGGCCTGCACCGAGGCGGTCAGCGCCTGCTCCTTCGGCTTCTCGAAGGTGGTGTAGATCTGGTAGCCGCCGAGGTCGAACTGGGCGTCGGTGATGCCGGTGTGCGCGGTCGCGTACCCCCTGGCCATGTCCACCAGGTAGCCGGTCTGGCCGGTGAGTCCGGCCTGCTTCGGCGGGGCCAGCGGCTCGGGGAAGGTGGTGTAGGTGGCGCGCTGGGCCGGGGTGAGCTTGCCGATCACGACCATCCGGTCCAGGATCCAGCTCCACCGTTCCACCGCCCGCTGGTGGTTCTCCGGGCCGCCGGCCGGGTCGTACATGCCGGCGCCCTTGAGCAGCGCGGCCAGGAAGGCGCCCTGGCTGGGGTTGAGTTGGGAGGCGTCCTCGCCGTAGTAGGCCTGCGCGGCGCGCTCGATGCCGTAGGCGCCGCGGCCGTACCAACTGGTGTTGAGGTAGCCCTCCAGGATCTGCTGCTTGCTCAGCTTCTGGTCGAGCTTGACCGCCATGAAGATCTCGGTGAGCTTGCGGCTCATGGTCTGCTGCTGGTTCAGGTAGGCGTTCTTCACATACTGCTGGGTGATGGTGGAACCGCCCTGGGTATCCCCGCCGGAGGCCATGTTGTAGACAGCGCGGAGCATGCCGCGCGGCGAGACGCCGTGGTCGGTGTAGAAGCTCTCGTTCTCGGCGGCGAGTGCCGCCCACTGCGCGCCCTGGGGGATCTGGTCGAGCGGGATGTCCTCCCGGTTGACCTCTCCGGTGCGGGCCATCTCGGTGCCGTCGGCCCAGAAGTAGACGTTGTTCTGCTGGGTGGCGAAGGCCTTGAGGTCGGTGGGGATCTTGGTCTGCGAGTAGGCGTAGCCGACGAGGCCGACCAGGCAGGCGGTGCCGAGCAGCGCGATCCGCAGCAGGTGCCGCCAGGACGGCAGCCAGCGGCGCAGGCCGGTGCGGTCGGGGCGCGGGTAGCCCTTCGGCCGCCGCTTGCGCTTGTGCAGCGCGGGGCTGACCCGGAGCAGCGTCAGGCGCCGCATCCGCAGTCCGGCCGCCCTGAGCAGGCCCCCGCCACTGGCCAGGCTCCGACTGGTCGCCGGCATGCATCCCCCCACGTTCTGAACGCGTCTGATCTTAAACCTGTCTTATTGAACTCCTTTCTTATGAACGCGACGGCGGGGTGATCCGGTTGCACTCGATCGTCGGAAATCCGTCGCTGAGCTGGCGATCCTCGCGCTGCTCGGCCCGGTCGGCGCCCCCCAGGGCCTCTCATCGAGAGGCCCTCGCTCACTGCCGCTGATCGCCGGCGCGGCTGAACTGCTTGCGGATGCGCTGGATCGGCCCGCCGTGCGGTGCCGGGATCATGGAGTCGGGCTGCCGGTAGCCCTCGCTCGGCCGGTGGAAGAACTCACGCACCCGCTTGGCCGGTCCGCGCTCGGGCGGCATCAGGTCGTCCGGCGGCAGTAGCCCGCGGCCAACCGCCTTGGGCACCGTGGAGGCGTGCTCGTGCAGCCAGTCGGCCCGTGGCCCCAGCGCCGCCAACTCGCGCTCCGGGGCAGCCGCCCGGACGAGCGAGAAGACCTTGGCCTCCTCCTCGCCGAGATGCCCGGTGATCAGTTCCACCAGTTGCGCCACCTGGCGGTGGAACTCCGGCGATGTCACCGGGAGCCGCGCCAGGCTGCCGATCAGCGCCTCCAGCGAGGCGTGTGCGGACAGTTCGAGGTCCGCCAGTTCCACACCGCCCGGCAGGCGCCGGACCAGCGGGTAGAGGGTCTCCTCCTCGGTCCGCAAGTGCCGCATCAGCTCGGCGGACAGCTCGTCCAGCGCCGTGCGGCGGCGTTCGTCGCCCAGTTGCAGGCCGGTGAGTCCGCTGGCCTGGTTCCGCAGGCGCTCGTGCTGTGCGGCCAACCGGTCCATGAGGTCGTTGTGAGGCACCGGGTCACTCCTTACTCCCCCGGCAGAGCGTCGCTCCTTCCCTTCGGATACCCAGACACGCCGATTCGGATACCAGGACGGACGCGACAAGTCGGACACCGGGGTGCAGGCTCAAGCGCGGCGGGCACGGACTCAAGCGCAGGCACAGCCCCACGCGCATGCACAGCCCCACGCGCATGCACAGCCCCACGCGCAGGCTCAGGCGAGCGCGAGGAACAGCTTCTCCAGCTCCTCCTCGCTCATCGGAGCGGCGCCCTCCTCCGACTCGGCCAGGCACTGCCGCATGCCGCTGGCCACGATCTTGAATCCGGCCCGGTCCAGCGCCCGGGAGACGGCGGCGAGCTGGGTCACCACGTCCTTGCAGTCACGGCCGGCTTCGATCATCGCGATGACCCCGGCCAGCTGACCCTGCGCCCGGCGCAGCCGGTTCAGCACGGGCGTCACGGCCGCCTCATCCACCTGCATGTCTGCCTCCTTCGACCAGCCACTGTACCCCGGCGGGTATCCGGGCAGGCGGGGAGCACGGGCGCTCCCGGCTCCCCGCCGGCCCCGGCCGCTGCTCGGTGGCGCCCGCCTTTCGACACCCCCCAGGGTATACGAACGACGGGGCCGGCGGCTGGTGCGCGCTGTCAGCCCAGCGGCTCCGCGGGTGTCCAGGCGTAGACGAAGCGCAGCGACCCGATCGCTTCGCGGGCCCGGGCGAGCGCCTCCTTTGGGGTCGCTCCCACGGTGATCGCCAGGGCGGAGCGGTCGGAGCTCTGCCGGACCGGGGTCAGCGGGGAGCCCGGCTCCTTGAGGAGTTCCAGCCGGTGCACGTGCGGGAGTCCGCGGACCCCGTCGACACCCCGCACCTCCAGCAGGGTGCTGCTGGTCGGGCCGTCCGGGTCGGCGAACCAGACCGCGGCGCTCTGGCGGTGGGCGACCGGGTCGGGCAGCAGCGCGGTCACGTCCTGGCCCAGGCTCTGCCGGGCGACCAGGTCGTACATGTCGACGCCGGTGGCCAGCCGCACCAGGTCCATGATGGAGTCGCCGCCGATCCGGTTGTGGGTCTCGATGATCCGCGGGCCGCGTTCGGTCAGCACGAGTTCGGTGTGTGACGGGCAGTCATGGAAGCCGAAGGCGTCCAGCACCCGGGTGGTGTACGCCACGACGGCCTGCTGGTCGGTCGCGTCCAGCGGGGCCGGGACGAGGTGGCCGCGCTCCACGAAGGTCCGGTGGTCGCTGAACTTCCTGGTGACGGCCACGACGTGGTGGCGGCTGCCCACCGACAGCGCCTCCACGCTGTACTCCGGCCCGACCAGGAACTCCTCGACCAGCACGCCGCGGTCGAGGTGCCGGGCGCCCACCCGCAGCAGCGCGGCATCCAGCTCGGCCGCGGACTCGATCCTGGCCACGCCTTCGCTGGCCTCACCGTCCACCGGCTTGACGATGCAGGGCAGCCCGATCTCCTCGACGGCCGCGAGCACGGCGTCCCGGCCCCGCGCGTACCGGTGGCGGCAGCTGGGAATGCCGTGCTTCTCCAGCAGTTCGCGCATCCGGGCCTTGTCGAGCACCCGGCCGAAGAGCTCGACGTCCACCACGGTCGGGACGTCCAGGGCGTCGCTGACCGCCCGCACGATCCGGTAGGTGTGCTCGTTGTACGCGACCACGGCGTCGAAGGGCGCGCCGCGGTGCAGGACCCGGGCGATCCCGACCCAGTCCTCGGGGGCCGCCTGGTCGTCCAGGACCACCACGTGCCGGTAGGGGCCGACGGCGTCCTCGCGTCTGGCCCGGCCGCGCGGGACGAAGAGCACCATCTCGTGGCCGAGGTCTCGCAGCCGGTCATGGCACATCCGGTTGGTGCCGACGACCAGTACTCGCATCTTCCGTCCTCCAGGTCGACGGGGGCGGCCCGATCAGGGCCTCTCTTATGGATCGCGTCGGCTGTGACACCTGCGGCTGGCGCCGCGGGGCGCGCGACTCGGGGGGGCGCGCGTGCTCCGGTGTCGCGCGCCCGGCATGTTCCAGAAGCGAGTCACTGGGCCGCCAGGCCGCGCAGCGCGGCGCTGCCGGCCCGCAGCCGGTGGGTGAGAACCGCGGAGACCAGGGCGAGGCCCGCCGCGCACAGCCAGAAGACGGGTCCGTCACCGCGGCCGGCCAGCCAGCGGTAGGTGGCGACGCCGACCGCCCCGCCCAGGCCCTCCCCGATGGCGTTGCCGATCGAGAACATCCCGTACCCGATGGCCCGGCTCTGGCCGCCGAGCAGTCCCAGCAGCAGCACGTCCATGGTCGGTACGAACATCATCTCGGCCACCGTGAACAGCACGACGCCGACCACCGCGCCCGGGTAGCCGGGCACCAGGAAGATCGAGGCGAAGGCGAGCGCGAAGGCCAGGTAGGCCGTGATCGCCGTGACCACGTGCCGGCCGCCGGTCAGCGTTTCGGTGAGCCGGGTGACGCCGAGTTGCGCCACCACGATCAGCAGCGCGTTCAGCGTGTAGAGCAGGCCGAGCCGGTCCGGCGCCTTGAGCGTCGAGGAGACGTGCAGGGCAAGGGCGTTGAAGAGCTGGCCGTAGCAGCACCAGCCCAGCAGGTTGATCAGCATGAACGACCGCATGCCGGGCAGCCGCAGGATGGTGAGGTAGTCGCGCAGGGACGAGTCGACCGCCCGGACCCGGCTGCCGCTGCGCGAGTAGTTCAGGTAGGTCACCAGGCCGGCCACGCAGTAGAGCACGGCGACGCCGGTGAGCACGTCGCCGTGCTGGTGGCGGTTGACGAAGAACAGGGCCACCGGCGAGGCCACGGCGGAGGCCGTGTTCACCGCGATGTTGATCACCGAGAACAGCTTGGCGCGGTTGCCGGTCCGGTCGCTGGCGTCGGCGGCGAGCTGCTTGCTGGCCAGCGCGTTGACGGAGACTCCAAGACCAGCCAGCGCCAGCGCCGCCGCCGTGGGCAGCAGGCCGCCGACCGCCCGCAGCACCGCGAAGCCGACGGCCGCCGTGAAGCACCCGAGGAGCACCGAGGAGGCCGCCGGGATCCGGTCCAGCCAGCGGGCCAGCGGCACCTTGGCGGTCTTGTTGGCGATCGTGAAGACGAGGATCAGCAGGCCGGTCTGGGCGCCGTTGAAGCCGGCCGCCGTGAGCGAGACGGCCAGCGTGGACAGCAGGCCGAACAGGCCCATGTTGGTGAGGAGGTAGTGCAGGGTGATGTAGTGGGCCGTGCGGCCGGGCCTCTCAGCTGTGGTGGCGGTCAACCGAGCGGCTCCCGGTCCACGCGCACCAGGTCGCGCGCCGTCTCGGCGTTCCGGACGGCGTCCTCGGTGTCGGTGCCGTCGCAGATCACGTATCCCTGGCGGGAGTTGGAGGAGGCGAGCGGGCCGAGCCGCTGCCCGGGCCGCAGGGTGCACTGCAACCTGACGACGCCCGGCGCCCGCCCGGCCTCCGCCCGGCCCCGAACGCCGCGGACCATGGCGTTCTCGTAGCAGAAGAAGCGGATCGCCGCGGCGGGCGCCACGGGAGTGCGGGCCGGGGCAGGCAGGTCTAGCAGGTGGGCGAGGGTTTCGGCGATCATGTCGATGCCGCTCACCCGCTCGCACAGCTCCCAGATCTGGTCGCCGCCGACCCTGGTCTGGGCCTCGATCAGCCGGGGGCCGGACGGGGTCAGCCGCAGTTCGGTGTGCACCGGGCCGGTTCGCTGCTCGATCAAGTCCAGGAAGGCGTGCGTCAGTTCGTTGATCCTGGCGCGGTCGGCGGGTGTGAGCCGGGCCGGCTGCTGGTGTCCGAGCTCGACGAAGCCCGGAGTCGTGGTGGTCAGCTTCTCGGTGACCATGGCCACCTCGTGCTTGCCGTCCCGCGAGATGGACTCGACGCTGTACTCGGGACCGGTCAGGAACTCCTCGACCAGTAGCGGGCCGTCGGCGAACCGGCGGGTCCAGGACCAGCGTTCGGTCAGCTGGGCCTCGGTCTCGACGAGGAACACCCCCTCGCTCAGGCCGCCCGCGGGCGGCTTGAGCACCACCGGGGCACCTGCCAGATCGGCCATGAACTCCCTTGCTTCCGAAGGCTGTTCGCAGATCCGATGGCGCACTGCCGAGAGGCCGCGGCGGTTCAGCAGCTCCCTGGTCCTGGTCTTGTCGCGGGTGCGGAGCACGGCGGTGAGGTTGTCGCCCGGCAGCCCGAGCTCGATGGCGCATCTCGACGCCGGTTCCAAGCCGTACTCGGTGAACGAGACCACCGCGTCGAACGGATCCGCGGCGTGCCAGGCGCGCACCACCGGGAGGATCAGGTCCAGCCGGGTGTAGTCCAGGACGGCGTAGTGCCGCGCGCCGGCGGCCTGCTGCTCGTCGACCCGTTCCGGGATCTGGATCATCGAGTAACGCAGGCCGAGGCGCTGCGCCTTGGGCAGCTCGTGGCCGCGCCCGCCGATGAACAGGATGTGCGACGGCCCGCTCACTGGCGCAGCCTGGACAGGTCGACGTCCATCTGGTGCGCCAGGGCCCGGCCGCGGGTCATCACCACGTCGAACAACTCCGAGTGGGTCCGCCGGAGTTCGTCCGGGTTGAGGGCCAGCGCCAGCAGCTCGCCGATCCGCTGGTGGACGTGCCGACGCAGGTTGACCTGGTCAAGTGCCTTGCGGCCGAGGCCGATCGAGTCGGTCAGCAGCTCGATGCGGTGGAACCACCAGGCCGGCAGGTAGAGCACGTCGCCGGGGCGCAGCACGAACCGGGTCAGCCGGGTGTCCGGGGAGGCCAGCAGGGCGTCCAGCTCCAACTGCCCGGTGGGGTCGGCCAACAGCTCGGCATCCGGGCCCATGATGGACCAGCGCTTCTCGCCGACGATCTGGATGTGCATCACATCGACGGAGTACGAGTCCTGGTGCAGCCGGGTGATCCCGCCGCACTGGCCCAACCACAGCTGGTGGTTGGTGGCGGCCGCGTCGCCGTACAGGTCGCGCCGGAAGTCGTAGTGGGCGATGTCGAGTTCGGGCAGGTCGTCGGCGAGCTCGGGGCTCACCGTCTTGTAGTACCACTCCTGGAGGCAGATCGGCGGGGCACCGGTTCCGGCGGTCTGCCGCAGCGCGGTCACGAACTCGCCGAACGTGGTCTTGCGGGCCGCCCTGCTGCTGTAGCTGTCGACGACCACGGGCACCGTGCCGCAGCGCTCGGCGAGCGCCTCGAACGACCAGGTGCGCACGGCCGGCCAGTCGGCGGCATGGCCCTCCAGGACGACGGGACGCCCCTGGCTCCGGTAGTCGCGCTCGAACTCCGCCAGGCTCAGGCCGCGGCGGCGCTCGATGTCCGGGGCCGCATCCAGCGCGTCGGCGAGCGGTCCGGCCTGGAAGGCCGCCTCCACGGCCTTGAGGCTGTCGAGGTCGCGTCGTTTCAGGTAGTTCTGCTCGATGGCCATGTCGGTCAGCTCCTGGGCGGTGCGGCCGGCGCGGTGGGCAGCAGGCGCAGGATCGCGCCTTGGACCTCGGCGAGCCGGGCCTGCTGCCCGGGCAGCCAGCGGTGGACGAAGTGGTCGCTGTCCTTGAGCCAGAGGACCTCGGCCGAGCGGGCCCGGCCGGCGCTGTCCAGGTACCCGTCGATCACCGCCGGGTGGACGACCTGGTCCTGCCCGGCGCCGATGATGAGGAGGTCCCCGTCGAAGTCGCGCAGGCCCGCATAGGCGGGCGAGTCCGGGTAGTTGCCCGGTTTGGGGAGGCTGCCGTCGAACGGGAGGTCGGCGGCGTGCTCCGGGTAGGCGGCCGGGCAGAAGAGCACCAGCGCACGTGGCCGTACCTCGGGGACGATGGACGCGGCCAGGTGCGCGCCCATGCTGGTGCCGAGCAGCACGGGCGCCACGGCTCGGCCGAGCCGGTCGGCCGCGGCGAGGGCCTCGTTCCGGCGCCGCCGCAGGGTGGAGTCGGTGAGCGCCCCGGTGCTGTCGCCGTTGCCGGAGAACTCGAAGGTCAACGAGGCGTGGCCGTGCTCGGCGAAGCCGTCCAGCAGGTAGCTGATCCGGTGCCGGGTCGAGGTGGTGCCGAAGCCGTGCAGGGCCAGGATGCTCGGCTCCGGCTGCTCGGCGGTCACCGTTCTGGTCGCGGCCAGCCGCTCACCGTCCACGTCGAACGAGAAGTCCTCGTGTCGCATGTGTTCGCTCCCCTCAGGTGGTGTGCGGGCCTCAGGTGGTGTGCGGGCTTTCGGCGTTGGTGCATCGCGCGGCTCAGCCGCGCTCCCCCGCCGTGAGCGGTCCGAAGCGCTGCTGCCGCACGGTCGGCCACTCGCCGCGCAGGATGCTGTAGTAGACGACGTCGCGACGGCGCCCGCCCGGCATGTAGTTGAAGCTGCGCAGCACCCCCTCCTCCCGCGCCCCGATGCCGCGCAGCCCTTCGCGGGCACCGGTGTTCAGCACATCGGTCTTGAACTCGACACGCTCGCAGTCGAGTTCGGCGAAGGCGTGGTCGAGCAGCGCCAGCTTGGCGGCCCGGTTGATCCCGGTGCGCCGGGCCGCCTCGCACACCCAGGACCACCCGATCTCCAAGCGGCGCTCGGTCTTGGCCAGGTTGCCGTAGGCGGAGCTGCCGACGATCCGGCCGCTGCCGTTGTCGATGATGGCGAACACGATCCGGGTGCCGGTGAGGGTGTCCCGGACGGCCGTCTCGATGAACTCCTCAAGGTCCTGCTCGGTCGCGATGCTGCTCACGAAGTAGCGCCACGTGTCCGGTTCGAAGGCGATCTCCCGGAATCCCCCGATGTCCGAGATCCGGATCCGACGCAGGGTGACCCGGTCGTTGGCGAGTTCGAGTTGCGGCAGTTTCTCCCAGCTCATGCTTCCTCCGTGCCTTCGGCCGCCGCGGTCACCAGGACGTCCACGCCGGTGACGGTGCCGTCGTTGTAGACCCTGTGCTTCTGGTGGATGAGGTCCAGGTCGTCGCCGTAGCGCTTGGCTATCTGCGACCGGACCAGCTTGTACTGCGCGTTCAGCAGACCGTTCTCGATGGAGAACTGCTCGGATGCCACCACGACGCCGTAGATCCGCTGCTCGTACCGGAGTCGGTCGTTCAGCTCGGACACGCTGCGGGCCAGCGCCTGCTGGTCGGTGCCGGGGGCCGCGGGTGACACGACGGCCGTCAGGTACGGCTTCCCGTCACCGAACACCGCGCAGTCGTGGATCCCGGGCAACTCGCGCAGGCGCTCCTCCACCAGCGGCACCAGGATGTTGAGGGCGCCGCTCAGCGTCACGATGTCGTCGACCCGGCCGTCGATGTAGAGGAAGCCGTCCTCGTCGACATGGCCGATGTCGAAGGTCCTGACCTCGCCGGTCGGCAGGTAGGTCTTCTCGTTGGCCCCGGGTCCGCACCAGGTGTAGCGGGTGTTGACCGGGTGGGTGGTGCCGACGATCAGGATCCCGTCCTTGTCGAAGCGGATCCGCTTGTGCGGCAGGACCTTGCCGACGCTGCCGACCCGGGCGGCACCGGGGTGGTTCTTCGAGACGATGCAGGTCTCGTTGAGCCCGTAGCCCTCGTACAGCGGTACGCCGCAGTCGTTGAAGAAGTCGAGCATGGCCCGCCCGGCCGGGGCCGAGCCGGTCCACAAGTACCGGATCCGGCCGCCCAGTTCCGTCTGGACCGCCGCGCACCGCGCTGCCGGGTCCGCCACCGGGCCGGCCGCCTCGACGCGTGCCTTGAGCTGCTCGTAGAAGCCGGGTACGCCCATCACCACGGTCGGCGCGGTGGCCTTGGCGACTTCCAGCACGGTGATCCGGTCGGCCAGCGTGACGTCGTGGCCGTGCACCAGCGCCGAGTAGATCCAGTACCGCTGCTGGAGGAACCGCACCGGGAGGAAGACCATCAGGTTGTCCCCGTCGCGGTGGTCGAACATCTCCTGGACGGCGGCGATGGACTGGTTGACGCTCGCGGTGGTGGCCTCGATCCCCTTGGGGACGCCGGTACTTCCCGAGGTCTGCTTGATCGCGCAGATGTCCGCCGGGTCGTAGCCCTCGCCGAGAGCGGGCCCATCGAACCCGCCGCCCTCGAACCCCTCCGTCCCGCTGCCCTCAAGGCCCGTCTCCTCGGCCCAGGTGATGACCTCGGCGATGTCGCGGACCTGCCCCAGCGCCCCGCCCTCGACGAAGAGGAGGGTGAGGCCGAACTCGTCGAGGATCCGCTCCGGTCGGTAGCGACCGGGTTCGATGCCGGCCGTCACCGCCCCGAGCTTGAGCACGGCGAGGTCGAGCAGCACCCACTCGATCCGGTTGGGCGCCATGATGCCGACCCGGTCGCGGGCCCGCACGCCCAGCTCGTACAGCCGGCCGGCCACCCGGCGGGCACGGCCGTCGAGTTCGGCCAGGGTCAGCGACTCGACGCGCTCCGCGCGCCGGAAGTGGATCCGGTGCTCGGTGTCCTGACACTTCGTCAGGGCGATCGTGTTGATCGCGTCGGCGACCGGCACGACGGGACTGCGGGTGGGGTCCGGGATCTGGTCAGCCACGGGGTGTGTGCCCTCCTCGGTGTGCGAACTGGGAGTTGTGGTCATGCGGGTGCGGCTTCCGCCGGCGCGCCGGTCGCCATGGTGTACGGGCGCAGCCGCTCCCACGCTCGCGACTCGTACCAGTCCCGGCCGAATCCGCGCACCGGAGCGACCGACAGCGTGCCGGACTCCAGCCCCTCGACCAGCGTTCGCCACATCTCGTCCACCAGGGAGCAGTGACGGACCGCGTCGACCAGCTCCGCCCGGGTGTACGGCGGGCCCTCCATACGGACCAGCCGGATGTCGTAGCAGCCGCGGAAGCCGTGCCCGAAGGCGGTGAACGGGGGGTGCCACACCTGGGCTCCGGGGGCGCGGATCGTGTAGCGCACCCGCGAGGCGACGTGGCCGCCGTGGTGGTGCTCGGCGTGTTCCGCGATGTCGGGAATCTGCGGCGGGAAGAAGTAGTGGCGGTTCGCGGGGATCTCGGCCCGGTCGAATTCGCCGGGGACGAAGTGCCAGCGGTTGAACATCATCCGTTGCGCCGCCCGCCAGAGGATCGGCACGGTCTCGTCACCGGTTGCGGCCATCCGCGTGGTGTGCGGCAGGCAGCAGCAGAAGAAGTCACCCTTCTTGAGCGCCAGGACGCCCTCGGGGCCTCCCGGACTGGCACCGCGCAACGACGCCAGGTCTCTGATCGAACTGCTCATGCCGTAGTCGGAATCGGTTGCCAGGATCGCCGACAGGACGATCGCACCGAGCAGTTCACCGATGGCGCCTTGCTCCCCGGTGCCGGCTGCGGTGCCGTCCGGGCCCGCCTTCGCGTCGAGTTCGGCGGCGGCCAGCGTCATGGCCCGCAGATCCCTGCGGACCTTCCCCGACCCGGCCACGCCAAGGACGGTCCGGCCGAACTCGGCCACCAGCTCCGGCATCGTCTCGGGATCGCGGGGCAGCGGGAAGTCGGTGAGGTACTCGTTCTTGGCGAAGGTCAGCCCGTTGATTCGGCGGTATCGCATCATTTCGGAGCGGTCGACCTCGGCCAGGAGATTTCTGACCCGGCCCGCCAATTCGAGCAGCGGAATGCCGTGCGGATTCTCCGGAATCCGCCCCACCGCCGCACAGTAACCGACATAGCGGTCCATCAGGTAATCGCGGAGCCGGGTGGCCGAGAGCTGCCTCCCATTGAACTCCTCGAAGCGCACCGAACGGCCACTGAGGAACAGGCAGTACGCCAGCACGACGAACAGCCGGTCGGCCGGCCGCCAGGTTTCCACCGCACGTTCCCGCAGGCTCGCCAATAATCCGTCGCGGGTCAGGGTGTTGCTGCCGGCGTCGGATTTCGAGAACACGTCGCGGCCGACGAAGACGTAGACCGTCTCCACCCGCTCCACCCAGTCGGCGAGCTGCACCAGCCGGTGGTCGAGTTCGCCGCCCCGCGCCCAGGCCCGGAGCACGGCCTCGACCTCCAGGAGCTCCGCGGCCTCCCTGGCCTCCAGCGCCGCCGCCTCCTCGGCCACCATGTCCACGACCTGGGGCGGCACCCGCAACCAGCCGAGCGACTCGGCCCGCGGGTCCGCCACCTCCCCCGGCCGCCAGAAGGCCGGCCCGGACAGCGCCGACCTGGTGACCCGGATCAGTTCCTCGCCGGGCGCCGGCTGCTCGATGAAATCGATATCATCGCGACCGAGCAGGTGCTGCATCAGCAGGGATTCCCAGACCGTCAACCTGGAACAGGCCTGCCGGAACGAAACGCGTCCGCTATTGGTGAGCTCGCCGAGCAGTCGGCGTGACGTTTCCGCCGGGTCCGGGACGGTACCGGTGGAACTCGAAAGAATCATGGAAGCCCCTGGTCCGCAAGCCGAATGGCAGCACCACGCGCACCGCCGTTCCCGCGCGGGCGGCCTCGGCAAGCGAGGCTACCTGAATTGGACCCGACAAGCGAGACTATCGGATTTTCTACCGCGAGCGGAATCTCGATGACAACAACCGCGCCGATAATCGCCTCACACCCCACCGACACCAGGACCCTTTTACGGACCCGATAATCCGGGTAGACACACTGGCTGTGGAGGTGAACGCCCCGTGAACGTCGTCGAACGAGCCTTGCGAACGCTTGACCGAGCCCAGCAGCGCCGGACAGCGCCCGCCTTCGCGGTCGCTGTGGTGAAGAAGTACGGCGACGACCGCGGCGGCCAACTCGCGGTGCTCATCACGTACTTCGGATTCATGTCGCTGATCCCGCTGCTGCTCCTGCTCAGCACCGTGCTGGGCTTCGCGCTGCACGGACACCCAGCCGCCCAGCGGGCCGTGCTCAACTCGGCGCTCGCCGACTTCCCGATCATCGGCAGCCAGTTGCGCCAGAACGTGCACTCCGTCCAGGGCAACGGGCTCGCCCTGGCCATCGGCGTACTCGGCCTGCTGTACGGCGCACTCGGCGTCAGCCAGACCCTCCAGTTCGCCATGGCACAGGTCTGGAACGTCCCCGGCCGGCGCCGCCCCGGCTATCTGCCCCGACTCGGCCGGGGCCTGCTGCTCTTCGTGATCCTGGGCAGCGGCCTCGCGGTGAGCACCGCCGCCGCCCAGCTGACCGTCGCCACGGTCGGCGGACCGGCCGCGGGCGTCGGCGGGCTGCTGCTGTCCGCGCTGCTCAACACCGGCCTCTACCTGGTCTGCTTCCGGACCCTCACCCCACGCGACGTGACCTGGCGCCGCCTGGTGCCCGGCTGCCTGTTCGCCGGGCCGGGGTGGACCGTGCTCCAGGCCCTCGGCGGCGCCCTGGTGGCGCACCAACTACGGCACGCGGACCAGATCTACGGCTTCTTCGGCACGGTCATCGGCCTGCTGTCCTGGCTCTACCTCGGCGCCGTGCTGACCGTCTACGCCGCCGAGACCAACGTCGTCCTGGCCCGGCGCCTGTGGCCGCGCAGCCTCATCCAGCCGCCCCTGACCGGTGCGGACCGCAAGGTGCTCACGGCCATCGCCCGCCAGGAGGAACGGCGCCCGGAACAGGACATCCGCGTGCGCTTCAAGGACCTGTGAGCGGTGCTGCCTTCGTCGGCGCGGCCCCACCCGGCTCCCCCGGCCTCAGGCTCGATCGTCCACCGGTCACCCCGGCAGGCCCTCCGGCAGCCGTTCGGCGGCCGTGGTGAGCCGACCCGCGAGCACCCTGAGGCTGTCGCGCAGTTCGTCGGGGCTGTGGATGGTGAAGGGCCATTCCAGGGAGGCCAGGAGGCGGGCCACGCCGTCGAGTCGTTCGGCCCGGGTGCGCATCAGCACCCCGCCGGGGTGGGCGGTGAGGACGGCGGCGGAGTCCGGCAGACGGCGCGCGATCTCCTCGATGGGCCCGTCGATGAGGACCTCGACCTGCCAGCGGTAGGGGGCCTGCGCGAGCGCGGCGGTGAGGTGGCCGACCGGGTCGAAGCCGGCCGGGGTGGTGAAGCTCTCCGCCCGGGGCTCGACCGAGGCGATGCGGTCGATGCGGAAGGTGCGCAGACCGCCGCGGAGGTGGTCGTGGCCGATCACGTACCAGCGCCCGGCGTGGAAGACCACACCGTACGGGTCGAGGGCGCGTTCGCTCTGCTCCTGGCGCCAGGACCGGTAGCGCAGGTCGACGGTGCGACCGGAGCGGGACGCCTGGGCCAGGGACAGCAGGACGCCCGTCTCGGGTGCTTGCGCGATCACGGTGCCGGCGGTGAAGGAGAGGGTGTCGCGCATGGCGGCCAGCGGTTCCCGCAGGGGTTTGGGCAGGACTCGTTCGATCTTGGCCAGGGCGCTGGCCCGGGCCGTCGCGGTACTGCTCAGGCCCAGCCGTTCGCCGGCGATCAGGCCGAGGACGACCGCCAGGGCCTCGTCGTTGGTGAGCACCAGCGGCGGCATCTGGTAGCCGTGGGCCAGCCAGTAGCCGCCGTAGCGGCCGCCTTCGGACTCCACGGGAATGCCCAGCTCGCGTAACCGCGCCATGTACCGGCGGATGGTACGGACATCGGTGCCCAGGCGGTCGGCCAGCTGGGTGCCGGTGAGCCCGGCGTCCGTCTGGAGCAGTTCGAGCAGGGCCAGTACGCGCGTCAAGGGGTGAGACATCGTCAACTCGTGATACCAGGGCGGAATCTGTCCTGCATTGATCCTACGCTCCCTTTGTCACCTCGAAAGGGAGAAGATCCGCAATGGCTACTTTCGTACTCGTTCCCGGTGCCTGGCTGGGAGCCTGGGCTTGGGAGGAGACCGCCCGTGCCCTGCAGGAGCTCGGCCACACGGTGCTGGCCCTGACGCTCACCGGCCTGGGCGAGCGCGCCGACCAGGCGACCCGGGACACCGACCTGGACACCCACGTCGACGACATCGTCGCCTCCGTCGAGCAGGCGGACCTGCGCGAAGTCACGCTGGTGGCGCACAGTTACGCCGCGGCCCCCGTCACCGCGGCCGCCGGCCGGCTGGGAGCACGGCTGAAGCGCCTGGTCTACCTCGACAGTGCCCCGTTCGCCGAGGGCATGCGGATGCTGGACCTCATGCCGTCGGACGTGGCGGAGCAGCTGAGCCGGCAGGTCGCCGACCACGGGGAGGGGTGGCGCCTGTCGATGCCGCCCTTCGAGGCCCTCGGCTCCTTCGGCAGCCTCGACGGGCTCGGCGAGGAGCAGCGCGGCCGGGTGCGCGCCCTGGCCGCACCCCAGCCGTTCGGCACCTTCGTGCAGCGGCTCACCGGCCCGGATCAGGCCGACCCCGGCGTGGACCGGGTGCTGGTCGCCTGCAACGACTTCAGGGCGCTCATGGACGCCGAGGTGCCCATGCTGGCCTTCCTGAACCAGCCGCCGTGGCGGCGCTTCGACCTGCACACGGGGCACTGGCCGATGCTCTCGGTGCCCGCCGAGCTGGCCGGCGTCCTGCACGCCGCGGTCGCCTGACCGCTGCCTGACCGCTGCCGGGACACCGCACCGGCGGCGGCAAGCTGTGGAAGTGCCGTGGGAACGTCCGCGTGAGGAGGGTGGGGTGGCGAGTGCCGGGGCTATCGTCGTGCTTCTCGGAATAACCGCCGTGGAGGAGGACGGGTGGACTTACCAGCACTCACCAGTCAGACGGTCGCGCTCTACCGGCAGTTGCTGTCCGAGCCCCGATCCCGCGTCGCCGACGCAGCCGCGGCCCTGGGGCTGACCGAGGAGACAGCCCGGGCGCTGGTCGACGAGCTGAGCACCCTCGGCCTGGTGCGCACGGCGCCGGACGACGAGCAGCGGCTGGTGGCCGTGAACCCGGCCGTGGCGGTGGCGCAGACGCTGTTCCCGGAGGAACGGGACCTGCGCAAGCGCCAGCAGGAGCTGGCTCGGGCCCGGGCGGAGCTGGAGGAGCTCGAACAGTTCTACACGGAGCACCGCAAGCAGTGCCGGGGAGCGGCCGCGATCGAGATCCTGCCCGGCCTGGACGCGGTCCGCTCGATGCTGCGTCAACTCGCCGACTCCTGCGTCGAGGAGGTGCTGACCTCGCAGCCGGGCGGCGGGCGGGCCACGCCCGTGCTGGAGGAGGCGATCGGCCGCGACGAGGAGATGCTGCGCCGGGGCGTCCGGATCCGGACGCTCTACCAGCACACCGCTCGCTACGACCCGCCGACCGCGGCCTACGTGGAGCGGGTGACCAGGCTCGGCGCCGAAGTCCGCACGCTGAGCGACGGGTTCGCCCGGATGATCGTGTTCGACCGCCGGGTCGGCGTGGTCTCGCTGCACGACGAGCCGTACGGCGCGGTGCTGGTGCACGATGCCAGCTTGCTCGACTTCATGCTGACCTCGTTCGAGCGGGCCTGGGTCGAGGCGGCCCCCTACCCGACCAGCTACTCCCAGCGCGAAGTTCAGGCCCTCTCCGCCGAGATCCGCAAGGACATCGTCCAGTTGCTGGTGGCGGGCCTGGACGATCGGGCGATCTCCCGCAGGCTCGGCATGGCCCTGCGGACCTGCCAGCGCCACATCTCCACGATCATGGAGGGCCTGGGCGCGCGCAGCCGCTTGCAGGCCGGCTATCTGATCGCCCAGCAGGGGCTGCTGGAGGAATCCCGCCGACCGCAGGACCCGCCGACCGCCGACGTGCCCGGGTAGACCAGGTAGACCGGACAGGCCGGGCGGGCCGGGCGGGCGGGCCGGGCGGGCCGGGCGGGCCGGGCGGGCGGGCGGGCCGGGTAGACCGGGTAGACCGGGCAGGCCGGCTCAGATCGCCGTGCCGCTGGTGCTCGACACCGTGGCCCGCTCGGGGGGCGGCACGGGTGCCGGACGCCGCCCGGCGAACACCCGGGCGATGCCGGACAGGGCGGGCGCGGTGACCGCCGTGCTGATCAGCGTCATCACCACCAGCAGCGAGTAGACCAGGGAGCTGATGACACCGAGCTGGTAGCCGATGCTCAGGATGACCAGCTCGGTCAGCCCCCGGCAGTTCATCAGCGCGCCCAGCGACAGCGCCTGCGGCCATTCGATACCGCCGACCCGGGCCGCGGCCGAGCTCGCTCCCCACTTGGCGAGCATCGCGACGGCCGTGATCAGCAGGCACCAGGCCCATCTGGTGGGATCGGATCCCAGCAGGTCCAGCCGGATGTTCAGTCCGGCGGAGACGAAGAACAGCGGGAGCAGCAGGCCGGCGACGCCGCGCAGGTGCTCGACCGCCGCGTTGACGGGCGGCAGGTTCCGGGGCATGACCGCACCGAACAGGAAGGCGCCGAAGATCGGATGGACGCCGATCCGGTCGGTGGCGTACGAGCTGAGCAGGACGCCGCCGAGGAGCAGCGGCAGGACCGCTGCCACGGGGACGGTCCTGGACGCATCCGCGCGGCCGACCCGTAGCAGCAGGGGTCGCACGCCGTACCGCATGACGAGGAAGAAGGCCCCCGACAGTCCGATCGTCACCAGCACCCGCGCCGGGCCGTGGTGTCCGGCCAGCGCGGTGACCAGGGCGAGCAGGCACCAGGCGATCACGTCGCCCACCGCCGCGCTGGCGAGGGCCAACGCGCCGAGCGGGGTGCGGTCCAGGCCGCGGTCGGTCAGCACCCGGGCCAGTACCGGGAAGGCGGTGACGCTCATCGCCACCCCGATGAAGAGCGCGAACACCGGGAAACCGACGCCGGGTTCGGCGAACCGGGTGTACATCGGGACGGCCAGCAGGATGCCGGCCAGCGCGGGCAGGGCGATACCGGCGTGGCTGATCAGCACGGCCGACGACCGGTGGCGGCGCAGCCGGCCGAGGTCCAGTTCGTAGCCGATCAGGAACATGAAGGCCACCAGGCCGAGTTGGGAGAGCGTGTCGAGGACGGGGGCGAGGTGCGCCGTGAAGAGCCAGCGCTCGGTCCCCGGCGACAGCCGTCCGAGCAGCGAGGGGCCGAGCAGGATGCCGGCCAGGATCTCGCCGATCACCGCCGGCTGGCCGAGCCTTCGGCAGCACCGGCCGGCCAGTTGGGCACAGAGCAGGATCAGCGGCATGGCGACCAGGAAGGTACCGAACACGCTGGTCGACTTCGCGGCCCCGCCGGGTGCCCGGGGGCCGCCGTCGCCGCCGATCGCGTGGAGCAGCAGGGCGATCGCCGCAGCGGTGACGGCCACCAGGGCCAGATGGGCGAGCAGGGTGGGGGCGCGTCCGGTCCCGGGGCGCCGGTCCGGGCTGTTGCTTCCGCGCATGGCAGCCTTCCAGGTGGATGCTGTTGGGGGTCAGCCCCAGCCGGTGTCGCCGGCGAGGACGGTGCCGGTCGGGGAGGAGGTGCTCTGCGCCGCGGCCACCGGGGCCGGGGCCGGGCCTCCCCAGCCGGTGTCCGAGGGGCCGGCGAGGATGCCGACCGGTCCGGCGGACATCGCGGCGGCGAGCGCGGTGGCGGCGAGGGCGATGACGATCCTGGTACGTGTCACCTTTGGCTCCTGTAGGTGAGTCGCGAGGCTTGCGGATCGCGAGGACGGCTGGGAGTTCGTCCGCTCGGCCGACCTCCCGGGGGCGCTCTCCACGATGCGCCGCGGCCGGGGGGCGACATAGGAGCCCTGGGCCTCGTAAAGCCGCCTGGCGACTTGACGACCTGGGGACACAAGGGTGAAAACCGGATCGAATCCAGCTGAACCAATGGCTCCGGTGGCGCGTTCAACTGCCGCGCACGGTGGACCATTTCATCGGGTCCATGGCATCCGTCCCGCTTTCACAGGTTTTGGTCCGCTGGCGTGTTCCCGCCCGGCGCGATGCCGAACCCCCGGGCGGCCCCGGGCCGGCGCTCCCGTCCGCCATCGTGGTACCGACCGGGAGGAGAACTGCCTTGGACGCTTCGGACGCCCCCGGGCCGGCCCGCCTGCCCAGCCTCGGCACCGGTGGTCTGCTGGTCTACACGCACGCGGTCCAACGTGAGGCGGTGTCCGTCACCGAACTCAGCGGCAGGGCGGGCCTGCCGGAGCGGTCGGTCCGGGACGGCATCGCCGAACTCCTCGGGCTGGGCCTGTTGGAGGCCGTCCCGGGGGCGTCGGACCGGTACCGGGTGATCCCTCCTCAGACCGCCCGGGACCTCCTCCTCGGTCCGGTGGTCCGGGAGATCGACCAGCTCCGGGACGAAGTGGACCGGGTGCGTGCCGAGTTCGACGGCCTGCTGCCGCTGTACGAGTCCAGGACCGACCGGGTCCGGCCGGTGGTCCGGCTGCCCGGCCCGGAGTCACTGCGGCGGTCCGCCGCCGAACTGGGCAGCCAAGCCCGGTCGGAGGTCCTGCTGTGCCGGCCGGCCGTCCTGCTCGGAACCGCCGACACGGCCTGGCCGCTGCCCTGGGTCTCCCAACTGCTCGCGCGGGAAGCCGAGATGCGCGTGCTGTATCCCTACGCGGCCAGGTTCACCCCGGCGGCCGGTGCGCTGGCGGAGCAGCTGACACCGCTCGGGGCCGTGGTCCGCACGCTGCCGAACGCGCTGCCGGAGTTCGCTGTCTTCGACCAGCGGGCCGCGCTGATCCCCCATCAGGATCCGGCGATCGGGGGCCTGCTGGTGCGCGACCCGACGCTGGTGGCCTTCCTCGCCGACCTGTTCGACCGCGACTGGGGGCTGGCGACGCCGTTCGACGGCGGCGTCAGCCGACCCGAACTCTCCGAGGTGACGGAGGAGTTGAAGGTCACCATCCTCAGGGCTCTGATCGCCGGCGGCAAGGACCGGGAGATCGCCCAGCAGTTGGGCATCTCCGAGCGGACCTGCCAGCGCCACATCGCCGACATCCTGGACCGGCTCGGCGCCAGGACCAGGATGCAGGCCGGATACCTCGCCCACCAGCGCGGCATCCGCTAGCAGCGGCACCCCGCAAGCAGGTCAGAAGCCGTACCCCGGCAAGGGGTGCCGGCGGCAGATCTCCGCCACCTGGCGACGGACCGCCGAACGCAGCGCCGGATCGAGCGGCTGGTCGGCGTCCGGCCGGACGGCGCCGATGACGTCGGCCACCAGGTGGGCGCATTCGGCCGCCTCGGCCGGCCCGAGGCCGCGGGCGGCCAGGGTGTTGCTGCCGAGCCGCAGCCCGCTGGTCACCCGGGCGGGCGTGGTGTCGCCGGGCACCCGGTTGCGGTTCACCACGATCCCGCAGGACTCCAGGGCCCGTTCCGCGAGGTCCCCGGTGAGACCGGTGCCGCGCAGGTCCAGCAGCACCATGTGGGTGTCGGTGCCGCCGGTGACGAGGCGCAGCCCCCGCAGGTCCAGCGTGGTCGCCAGGCTCGCCGCGACGTCGACCAGGCGCTTCGCCAGCTCGGCGAACTCTCCTCCCGCGACGAAGCCGAGGGCTCGGGCCTTGGCCGCCACCGATGCGAGATCGGGCGTGCCCTGGGTGGCCGGGAAGACCGCGCGGCGCAGCACCCCGGCCAGCGAGCCGCCGTTGGGGCCGGCCGTGTCGGCGTCCTTGCCCAGCAGGATCAGTCCGCCGCGCGGGCCGTACAACTGCTTGTAGGTGCTGGTGGTGACGGCGTGCGCGTGGTCGATCGGGCTGGGGTGCAGGCCGGCCGCGACCAGGCCGGCGATGTGCGAGATGTCCGCGACCATGTACGCGCCGACTTCGTCGGCGATGTCGCGGAACCGTCGGAAGTCGATCGTCCGTGGATACGCGCTGGCGCCGCAGATCAGCACCTTGGGCCGGTGTTCCCTGGCCAGTCGGCGGATCTGCCGGTAGTCCAGGTAGCCGTCGGGCGTCACCCGGTAGCCGACCGATCTGAACCACCGTCCGGTGATGGACGCCGGCGACCCGTGGGTGAGGTGGCCGCCGCAGTCCAGGTCCAGCCCGAGCAGGGTGTCTCCCGGCTTCAGCAGCGCGCTGAGGACGGCCAGGTTGGCGGAGGTTCCGGAGTGCGGCTGGACGATCGCGTCCCGGGCCCCGAAGGCCGCGCACGCCCGGGCGATGGCGAGCCGCTCGATCTCGTCGGCGACCGAGCAGCCGCCGTGGTAGCGGGCACCGGGGAAGCCCTCGGCGGTGAGGTTGCCGAGCGCGGTTCCCGCGCAGGCCAGCACGGACGGGTCCGCGATGCTGGAGGCCGCCACCATCATCAGCGTCTCGTCCTGGCGGGTGTTCTCCTGTTCGAGCAGGTCGTACAGGTCGGGATCGGTCTGCTGCAGCCGGGCCGCCGCATGGGCGGCGAAACCGATCAGACCGCCCTTGGCCGGCGACCAGGTCTCCGGCTGGATCGCGATGGTCATCTGACGCTCCCTGGGGTTGCGGAACCGGGTGGGGCCGAGGCGGGGCCGGGGGCCGGGGTGCGGCCGGGCCGGCTCCACCGGGTGGCTCAGGCGAGTCGACTGAGGGCCTCGGCGGCGCTCACCGCCTGGCCGCCGATCGCTTCGTCGGCCGCCAGCCGGGCAGCCAGTTCGCCGAGCACCGGGTGGCCGAAGACGGTCCTGATCGGGATCGGCACGCCGAGCAGTTCGCGCAGCAGCGAGGCCAGTCGGGTGCCGCTGAGCGAGTCGCCGCCGAGCCGGAAGAAGTTGTCGGCGGGCACCGCGTCGTCCAGTCCGAGGATCTGGGCGGCGGCCGCGCAGACCACCTGCTCCAGCGGCCCGCCCTCGGTCGGCGCGGGCGCCCGGTCGGGCTGGCGGCCGGCCGACTCGACCAGCGCCAGCCGGTCCACCTTGCCGTTGCGGGTGAGCGGCAGCGTGTCGAGCACGGTCCACCCGGAGGGGACCAGGTGCTTGGGAAGCCGCTGCGCCAGCCGGGATCGGATCTCGTCGGCCGAGCAGCCGTCCGCGGTCACCAGGAAGCCGTGCAGCCGGCGGACGCCGTGCTCGCTGCGCGGCGCCACCACGACGGCCGCTCGCACGCCGGGGTCCTGTCGCAGGGCCGCCTCGATCTCGCCCAGTTCCACCCGCTGGCCCTGGATCTTCACCTGGAAGTCGTCCCGGCCCAGGATCTCGATGCTGCCGCCCGGCAGGTAGCGGCCGAGGTCGCCGGTCAGATAGGCCCGCCGCCCGCTCCCGGGCAGCCGGACGAACTTGGCGGCCGTCCGCTCCGGATCCCGCCAGTACCCGTGGGCCAGGCCGACCTCGGAGGCGACCACCATCTGGCCCGGCACACCGATCGGACGCTCCCGCAGCTCCTCGTCGAGGATGTGGTAGGCCTGGTTGGTGATCGGCGTGCCGTACGGGATGCTCGCCCATGCCGGGTCGACCTCGCCGATCGGCTGGAACAGCGACCAGCAGATGGTCTCGGTGGGCCCACCGGATCCGACCACCCGCAGCCGGGTGCTCTGCGCCCGCATCCGGGCGGGCAGGGTGAGCGGGATCCAGTCACCGGACAGCACCGCCAGGCGCAGCGAGGCGAGCGGGCGGTCGGTGCGGGTCTCGGCCTCGCCGACCAGCAGTTCCATCAGCACCGGGACGGAGTTCCAGACCGTGATCGACTCGGCCGCCACCCGGTCCGCCCAGGCGTCCGGCTCGGCCTGCTCGAACTGGTCGGGCAGCACCACCGTGCCACCGACGGCCAGGACCCCGAACACGTCGTAGACCGAGGCGTCGAAGTGCAGCCCGGAAATGGCCAGCAGCCGGTCCGCCGCGGTGACTTGGAAGCGGCTGTTGACGTCGTCGATGAGGTTCACCACGCCGCGGTGGTCCACCACCACGCCCTTGGGTTCCCCGGTGGAGCCGGAGGTGTAGATCACGTAGGCCGGATCGGTCTGCCGCTGGACGGTGGGCAGCGCGGTGGTGTCACCGGTTTCGAAGTCCTCGTCCACCCGGTGGCGGACGACGCCGGCCGGCCAGTCGAGCTTCTGGTCCAGTCGGGCCTGGGTGAGGACGGTGCGGACCTGCCCGCCGGCCAGCAGCCGGTGCAGCCGTTCCGCGGGGACGGTGGCGTCCAGCGGGAGGTAGGCCGCGCCCGAGGCGAGGATGCCGTAGACCGCCGCGTACTGCTCCCAGCCCTTCTCCATCACCACGGCCACCAGTTCTCCCGGACGGGCGCCGGCGGCGCGCAGCCGCCGGGCGATCCGGTTGGCGTACCCGCCCAACTCGGCGTAGCTGAGCCGCCGTCGGCTGTCCACCACGGCCTCGGCCTCGGGGGTGCGGGTGATCTGCGCGGACAGCAGCTCGTGCAGCAGCGCGTCCCGGACTTCGCCGTCGGTCGCGTTCACCGAGAGCCGCAGCGCCTGCTGGTCGGCCGGGATCAGGTTGAAGCGGTCGGTGTGCCAGACGTCCCGGTCTTCGGCGAGGAGGTCGAGGAGCGCGCCGTAGGCGGCGAACATGGCGTCCAGCAGGCCCGGCGCGAAGGCGCCGTCGACGAAGTCCCAGATGACGCGCAACTCGTCGTCCAACTCCCGCAGTTGGACGTCCAGGGAGACCTGCGGGGTCTGCGAGATCGAGTACACCTCGCGGCCGAGGTCGGACACCGGTCGGCGGGTCGGGTAGTCGAGCAGGCTGGTGACCACCACCGGCATGGCGGCCTGCATGCCGGCGCCGTGCACCCGGGTCAGCTCGCGCAGCACCTCGATTCCGTTGAACTCGCCGTGTTCCGTGTCGAGTTCGATCTGCCGGTGGAGGGCGCGGGCGCGGTCCAGGAAGGTGTCACCGGTCGAACGCGCGGTGAGCAGCACGGCGTTGGTGAAGTCGCCGAGGACCCGTCCGATGCCCGGATGGACCCCAGGGCGGTGGAACACCGGGTAGTTGATGGTGAAGTCGGGGGTGTCCGACCAGTCCCGCACCACCTCGGCGAAGGCCGCGGTGAGCAGGGTGGACAGGGTGAGCCCGTGTTCGGCCGCGAGCTCGGCCAGGCAGGCCGTGTGCTGCTGCGGCAGTCGGCGTTCCCGGCGGTCGAAGCGGACCGGGCCCGGTTGCGATGTCCCGGCCGGCAGCCCGGGGGCCGGGGGCAACTGCGGTACCCGGTCCAGCCAGTAGGCCCGGGCCCGCTGATACGCCTCGGTGTGCGGGAGTTCCTGCCGCCGCCAGATCGCGTAGTCGCGGAAGCCCAGGCCGGGGTCCGCGAGTTCGGTCTCCGGGTGTTCGTACAGGTCGACGAGGTCGGGGAAGAGCACCTGGAACGCGCTGGAGGCGTCGAGGACTTGCAGGTCGATCCCGAGGTGGATCCGGGAGACCCCGTCGGCGAGTTCGGTGATCCGCAGGTCGAACAGCGGCCAGCTGCCGACCGGGAACACCGCGTGGCTCATCTCGGCGCGGATAGCGGCGAGTTCGTTCAGCTGCCGGTCCGGCGGCAGGGCTGCGAGTCGGCGCACCGGGATCCGGTAGTCGCCGGGATCGGCCAGGACCTGCTGGGTGCCGTCCGGCCGCGCCACGGTGCGCAGCATGTCGTGGCGGTCCACCAGTCGGCGCCAGGCCGTGGCGAACCGTTCGGCGTCGAGGTCGTCGCGCTCCCACTCGAAGTAGCCGTGGCAGCCGATGTTGCCGAACTCGACGGCGTCGCCCCGGCCGATCATCAGCGCCTGCTGGGTCTCGGTCATCGGGAAGGGGTGATACCGGCCGTTCGGATCGACGCTGAGCGTCCGTTGCAAGAGATCAGTCACGTCCTTCTCCGCTCGCTGGGTGGCCACCTCGGCAGTTGAAGGCTCCGCAGCGGGGGTTACCCGGGGGTTATGGCCGGTGCACTATGTCCTACTTCAACAAGTTCGTCGGTTTTGTGCGGCCGTCGTATGGCGCAGCGGCGACAACACGACACCTTGGCCGGGCCGGTCCGCAGTCGGCCCGGTGGCACGCTCGATGAGGAATCCCATCCCACCCACGTCAAAGGAGTGGTCCGTTGGATGACGGGGCACGGCACTCCGTGGAAGTCCGGTTCCTTGGGTGCTTCTCACTCACTGTCAACGGCTCGCCGATCCGGCAGTGGCGGGCGGGCAAGGCCCGCAACCTCTTCCAGTACCTGGTGCTGAACAAGGACCAACTCGTCACCCGGGACCAGCTGTACGACGCGCTCTGGCCCGAGTCCGAGTTCCCGGGCGGCAGTTCGCTCAAGGTCGCGGCCCATGCGCTGCGCCGGGTGCTGCAGGCCCATCCGGACCGGCCGGGTGACACCGGAATCAGCATCGTCTACCGCGACTTCGGCTACTCGATCCACATCGAGGACTTCGGGTCAGACGTCGAGGAGTTCCAGCGGCTGGTGTCCGACGGCCTGCGCGCGCACCGGGCGGGGGACGCGGAGCGCACCGACCGGAGCCTGCGGGCGGCACTCGGGCTCTACTCGGGTGAGTTCCTGCCCGGCGAGTCGGCCGCGTGGGTGGTCGAGCAGCGCGAGTACCTCAAGTCGCTGGCCATGCGCGCCCTCGATGTGGTGCGGGCGGCCGCGGTGACCCGGGACGACTTCGACGACCTGATCCAGGTGTGTCGGCAGACCCTCGGCATCGACCGGTACCACGAGGAGACCTACCGGGTGCTGATGGCGGCGCACGGCCGCCGTGGCGAGTTCGACCGGGCGCGCAGCTGGTACGAGCTGTGCTCCCGTCGGCTCATGGAGGACCTCGCGGTGGCGCCGGACCGGGAGACCGAACGCACCCTTCAGAGGATCATTCCGCGCACCAGGCTCGCCCCGGTGCGACTGGCCGGCTAGGAGGCAGACCCATGACCGCTCGCAGCCGGCCGCCGGTGCCGGAGCAGCAGTTGACAGACCAGTGGATCGGCGGACGCTGGCAGGCGTCCACCGCGGAGGCCGCGATCGAGGTGGTCGACCCGAGCACCGAACTGCGCATCGCCACCGTGCCGGCCGGCACCGCGGCCGACGCCGATCGGGCGGCCCGGGCCGCGGCCGCCGCCTTCGACGGCTGGGCGGCGACCCCGGTGCCCGTCCGGGCCAAGGCCCTGCGGCGGATCGTCGAAGGCCTGACCCGGCGTGCGGATCGTTTCGCCGAGCTGATCACGGCGGAGGTGGGTGCGCCGGTCCGGGTCGCCCGCCGCACCCAGGTGGGCCTGGCGATCGGCATGGCGGCGCACAGCCTCGACCTGCTGGACGGCTTCGCGTTCGAGCGCCGGATCGGCAACTCGCTGGTGGTGCACGAGCCGGCCGGGGTGGCGGCCTGCATCACTCCGTGGAACATGCCGCTGCTGCTGACCGTGCAGAAGGTGCTGCCCGCCCTGGCCGCCGGCTGCACGGTGGTCCTGAAGCCCAGTGAGATCACACCGCTGCACGCCTACCTGCTCACCGAGCTGATCGCCGAGGCCGACCTGCCGCCGGGGGTGTTCAACCTGGTGGTGGGAACGGGCCCCGAGGCGGGCGCGGCCCTCGCCGGCCACCCGCTGGTGGACACCGTCTCACTGACCGGGTCGACCAGAGCCGGGCGGGACGTGGCCGCCCGGGGCGCCGCGACCGTCAAGCGGGTGCACCTGGAGCTCGGGGGCAAGGGCGCCAGCGTCGTGCTCGACGAGGAGAGCCTGGAGGACGCAGTCCGGGCCACCGTGGACCAGGTCTGCTTCAACTCGGGGCAGTCGTGCCTGCAGTGGAGTCGCCTCCTGGTCCCCGCCCGACTCGAGGACGAGGCGCTGGCGCTAGCGGTCGAGGCGATCGCCGACTACCGGGTCGGCGATCCCCGGGAGGAGTCGACCGACCTCGGCCCGCTGGTCAGCGCGGCGGCCATGGCACGCGTCACCGGCCACATCAGCCGGGGCCTGGCGGACGGCGCCCGGCTGGTGGCGGGCGGGCCCGGACGGCCGGACGGCCTGGACCGGGGCTACTTCGTGCGGCCGACCGTGTTCGCCGGGGTCTCCCCCGATGCGGCCCTCGCGCAGGAGGAGGTCTTCGGGCCGGTGCTCTGCGTACTCCCGTACCAGGACGAGGAGGACGCGGTGCGGATCGCCAACGGCACCAAGTACGGGCTGCACAGCTCGGTCTGGGCCGGGCGGGACCGACGGGCCGAGCGGTTCGCCCGGCGGCTGCGGACCGGCCTGGTCGACCTCAACGGCGGACCGTTCAACCCCGCGGCGCCGTTCGGCGGCTTCAAGCAGTCCGGCCTCGGCCGCGAGTGCGGCACGGCCGGCCTGGAGGCGTTCCTGGAAGTCAAGTCCCTGCAGTTTCCGCAGGATTCCGGCGGCCCGCTCGGGCCCCGGCTCAAGGACACCGCACCTCGGACCGAGGAGAGGACCTCACGATGAGTACCAGCGCCACAACCGACGCGCGGACCGCCGGCCCGGTGCTCGCCGCCCTGCTCCGCTGGGCCGAAGAGCTGCCGCTGAGCACCGCGGTCAGCGCGCCGGACGGTGCCTTCGACTACGTTCAACTGGTCGATCGCACCCGCCGCCTGGCCGCCGCCATGGCCGCCCGCGGGATCGGTCCCGAGCGCCGGGTGGCGCTGCTGCTCGGCCGTTCGCGCGACAGCCTGGCCGCCCTGCTGGCGGTGTGGTGGCTGGGTGCCACCGCCGTGCCGCTGGACCCGGGGCACCCCGCGGAGCGCCTGCGGTACATCCTGCGGGACGGCGGCGTGGAGCTGGTGGTCACCGCACAGGCCCCGGGCTGGCTCCCGCCCGAGCCGGCCACCCTGCATCCCGAGCAGCCCGCCCCGGCCGCCCCGGCCGCCGGCCCGGTGCGGCCGCACCCGGACGGCGCCGCCTACCTGATCTACACCTCCGGAACCACCGGACGCCCCAAGGGAGTCGAAGTCACCTACGGCGGCCTCGCGGCCTTCGCCGACGCGCTCGGCGGGATCGGTCTGCCCAGCACCGGGCTCGGCCTGAACGCCGTCTCGCCGGCCTTCGACGGCTGGCTCTGGTGTTCGCTGCTCTACCTGCTGCACGGCCAGGGCGTGGCGATGGTCGACCTGACCCTGGAGGCGCCCGCGCACCAGGGCCCGGAGCCGATCCGGGCCGCCGCCGTGCGCACCGTCTCGCTGACACCGTCGCTGCTCGCCGCCCACGGCGACCAGGTGACCGGCGCGGAGGTCATCGTGGTCGCCGGGGAGCCCTGCCCACCCGCGCTGGCGGACCGGTTCGCCCCTGGTCGGCGCTTCCTCAACGTGTACGGGCCGACCGAGGCGACCATCGCGGCCACCTGGTCGGACAGCGTCCGGGGCGACGACGTGCACACCATCGGCCGTCCGCTGCCCGGCTACCGGGCCTACGTCCTGGACGCGGAGCTGCGCCCGGTGCCGCCGGGGACCGAGGGCGAGCTGTTCCTCGGCGGTCCGGCGCTGGCCCGCGGCTACCGCGGGCGAGCCGGGCTCACGGCGGCCCGGTTCATCCCCGATGTGTTCCGGGCGGACGGCTCGCGGATGTACCGGACCGGAGACGTGGTGCGCGAACTCCCCAACGGGGAGCTGGAGTACCGGGGCCGCCGGGACGACCAGGTGAAGGTCCGGGGGTTCCGGGTCGAGCTGGGCGAGGTGGAGCGGGCCGCCCGGGAACTCCCGGAGATCGCGGCGTCCGCGGCGTTCGTGGTCGGCTCCGGCGACGCCCTCGGGCTGGCCGTGGTGCCGGCGCCCGGCGCGGCCGCGGCGGGCCTGGCCGAGCGGGTGGCGGCGCACTGCGCGACGCTGCTGCCGGCCGCCGCGGTGCCGCAGACCGTCCAGGTCCGGGACAGCATCCCCACCCTGGCCACCGGCAAGGCCGACCGGGCCGCACTGGCGAGTGAGTCGGCGTCGGCGCCCGGGGCGGTCGGCACCGGACGTCCGCCCGCCACCGAGCGGGAGCGTGACCTGCTCGCGCTCTGGAGCGAGCTGCTGGACCGTCAGATCGACGGTGTGTCAGCCGACTTCTTCGAGCTCGGCGGCCACTCGCTGCTCGCCGCCCGGATGGTGGCCGAGCTGCGCCGGCGGACCGGTCTGCCGGTCAGCCTCGGGATGCTGCTGGCCAACCCCACGGTGGCGGCGCTGGCGGCGGAACTCGACGCGCTGGCCACCGCCGAGTCGGTGGGTGTGCGCTGAGATGGGCGGCTCCTGGCTGATGGACTGGCCCGCCCCGCCGGCCGTCCCCGTGCTGCTGTGCGTGCCGCCGGCCGGGGCCGGCTGCGGACGGTTCCGGTCCTGGCAGCAGGGCCTGGCGGGCCTCGCCCAGGTGATCGGCGTCCAGCCGCCCGGGCGGGAGAACCGCTGGCTCGACCCGATGCCCGGGAGCGTGGCCGAGGCCGTCGCGGAGCTGTCGGCCCAGGTCGCCGAGTGCGTCGGCCCGACCCGCCCGGTGGTGGTCTTCGGCCACAGCTTCGGCGGACTGCTCGGCTACGAGCTGGCCCGCACCCTCCGGGCCGAGCGCACCGCCCGGGTCACCGCCTTGGTGGTGAGCGCCTGCCGCCCGCCCGCGCACTGGCACGGGGCCGGACGCGGCATCGCCGAGGACGAGGCCGCGCTGGGCCGCCTGTTCGACACCGGCGGCCCGGATGTGGCCGCCCTGGACCCGGACACCCGCGCGCTGCTGCTTGAGGTGCTCAGGCGGGACGCCCGGTTGTCGCTCGGCTACCGCCATGCCGCCACCCCGGTGCTGGACGTCCCGATCCACGCCTGGGGTGGCGACGGGGACGACACCGTCACCCCGGAGCAGCTGGACGGCTGGCCCCATTACAGCGAACTCGCCTGCCACCGGCGGCAGTTCCCCGGCGGTCACCACTTCGCCTTGCGCACCCCCGAGTTGGTGCTGCCGCTGCTCGCCGAACTGCTCGCAGCCGTATCGACCGATGGAGGACGGCCATGACCAGCACTGACGCACCGCGGTACCGCGTCCTGACCAACCACGAGGGGCAGCACGCCCTGCTCCCGGCCACCGTGCCCGTCCCGGCCCGGTGGTCCGACACCGGATTCCTCGGTACCGAAGCCGAATGCATCGACCACGTCGACGCGCGGTGGACCGACCTGCGTCCGCTGAGCCTGCGGCGAGCCCTGGAGGGGTGACCATGCACATCGACCTGCTGGACCCGGGTCCGTTCAGCCGCAACGAGTTCTGGCCCGTCTTCGCCTGGCTGCGGGCGAACGCCCCGGTCTACCGGCACGCGGAGCCGGATGGCCCCGGCTTCTGGGTGCTGAGCCGGTACCGGGACATCGTCCAGGTGTACGGCGACAGCGACACCTTCAGCTCCCGGCACGGGATGCGGCTCGGCAGCGATCCGGCCGCGGTGGCCTCGGTCGCGCAGCAGATGCTGATCGTCTCCGACCCGCCCGAGCACACCAATGTCAAACGAGCGCTCAGCAAGGCCTTCGGGCCGGCCCAACTGCCGAAGCTGGAACAGATGGTGGCCGAGGTGGTGGGCGACCTGGTGGCCGAGGCGGTGGACCGCGCCGAGTTCGACTTCATCGAGCTCGCCAAGCAGCTGCCCAACCGGGTGGTGTGCGCCATGATGGGCATTCCGCGCGGCGACTGGTCCTGGATCGGCGACCTCACCACCGAGGCCTTCGACTCACCGGACGAGGCGGTCCGCAGCCACGCGCACTCCGAGATCTTCCTGTACTTCATCGAACTGCTGCGGCAGCGCCGCGCCGACCCGGGCGACGACCTGATCAGCCAGATCGCCTTCGACGTCCCGGTGCAGGAGTCCGGCACCGAACGGATGCTCACCGACGAGGAGATCGTCTTCAACTGCAACGGCATCCTCTCCGGGGCCAACGAGACCACCCGCTACTCGGCCGCCGGCGCGGTCAACATGTTCGCCCGGCTGCCCGACCAGTGGGCGCTGCTGCGCCGAACCGGCCCGGCCGGGATCGATTCGGCGGTGGAGGAGATCCTGCGCTGGACCACGCCGGGCGTGCACGCGCTGCGCACCGCGACCCGCGACACCGAGATCGCGGGCGTCGCCGTCGCGGCCGGCGACCAGGTGACGCTGTGGAACGTCTCGGCCAACCGGGACGAGGAACTCTTCGACCACCCCGAGCAGTTCCGGGTGGACCGGCATCCCAACCGCCACATCGCCTTCGGCCACGGCCGGCACCTGTGCCTGGGCGCCCGGCTGGCCCGGCTGGAGCTCTCGGCCCTGCTCGGCGAACTGCTCGCCCACCTCGACGGGTTCGAGCTGACCGGCCCGGCGCTGTTCAACGCGTCCAATTTCACCTGGGGAGTCCGCAGCCTGCCCGTCCGGCTGCTCCGCGCGCCCGCCGTAACCGGGGCATGACTGCGCACTGCTTGACTCGTTAACGCCAATCCACAAGAGCCACAAGCCAGTTGGAGGACTGACGTGAGCAACCGCATCAACAAGGTCGTCATTCTGGGCGGCGGCACCGCGGGCTGGATGACCGCGGCCTACCTCGGCAAGGCCCTGCAGGGCACCGTGGACATCACGGTGCTGGAGGCCCCGTCGATCCCCCGGATCGGGGTCGGCGAGGCCACCGTACCCAACCTGCAGCGCGCGTTCTTCGACTTCCTCGGCATTCCCGAGGACGAGTGGATGCGCGAGTGCAACGCCAGCTTCAAGGTGGCGGTCAAGTTCCTCAACTGGCGTACCCCCGGCGCCGGCCAGGCCACCGCTCGCAGCTACCAGGGCCGTCCCGACCACTTCTTCCACCCGTTCGGGCTGCTGCCCTCGCACGACAACGTGCCGCTGTCGCACTACTGGGAGTACCGCCGGCTCCAGGGCGAGACCGACGAGCCCTTCGACTACGCCTGCTTCACCGACATCGCGGTGATGGACGGCAACCTCGCCCCCCGGTACCCGGACGGCCGCAAGGCCGTCAACTACGCCTGGCACTTCGACGCCGCCCTGGTCGCCGACTACCTGCGCCGGTTCGCGACGGACAAGCAGGGCGTGCACCACCTCTCCGACGAGATGACCGAAGTGCTCAAGGACGGCCGGGGGTTCATCACCGGGCTGCGCACCAAGGCGGGCCGGCTGGTCGAGGGCGACCTGTTCGTGGACTGCTCCGGCTTCCGGGGCCTGCTGATCAACCAGGCGATGGCCGAGCCGTTCCTCGACATGAGCGACCACCTGCTGTGCGACAGCGCGGTGGCCACCGCCGTCCCGCACGACGACGAGGCCAACGGGGTGGAGCCGTACACCTCGTCGATCGCGATGCGCCACGGCTGGAGCTGGAAGATCCCGATGCCCGGCCGGTTCGGCAGCGGCTACGTGTACTCCAGCAAGTTCACCGAACAGGGTGAGGCCACCGAGGAGTTCTGCCGGATGTGGGGCCTCGACTCGGACGCCAAGTTCAACCACATCCGGTTCCGGGTCGGCCGCAACCGGCGGGCCTGGGTGAAGAACTGCGTCAGCGTGGGCCTCGCCTCCTGCTTCCTGGAGCCGCTGGAGTCCACCGGGATCTACTTCACCTACGCCGCGATCCACCAGCTCGCCAAGCACTTCCCGGACCGGGGCTTCGACCAGACCCTGGTGGACCGCTTCAACCGCGAGATCCAGGAGATGTTCGACGACACCCGGGACTTCCTGCAGGCGCACTTCTACCTCGCGCCCCGGACCGACTCGGAATTCTGGCGCGCCAACAAGGAGTTGGCCCTGCCGGACAACATCCGGGAGAAGATCGCCATGTTCCGGGCCGGGGTGCCGATCAACCCGCCGGCCACCGACGAGTCCAACTACTACGGCAACTTCGACGCCGAGTTCCGCAACTTCTGGACCAACGGCAGCTACTACTGCATCTTCAGCGGCCTCGGCCTGCGCCCGGACCACCCGCTGCCCGCGCTGACCTACCGCCCGGAGTCGGTCCAGGGCAGCCAGCGGCTCTTCGACCAGGTGAAGCAGCGGCAGCGGGAGCTGACCGAGACCCTGCCGACCAACCTCGAGTACCTCAAGCAGCTGCACGGGACCCGGCCGTGAGCTGGGACCAGGCCGCGGCCACGCCCGAGGCGTTCAGATCCTGGATGAGCTGGTACCCGACCGGGGTCACGGTGGTCACCACCGCGGACCGCGCCGGGACGCCGTACGGCATGACCTGCTCCTCGCTCACCAGTGTCGCCCTGGAGCCGCCGACCCTCGCCGTCTGCCTGCGCACCGACGCGCTGACCTGGCGGGTGATCGAGCGGCGCGGGGCGTTCGCGGTCAACCTGCTGCACGACGACGCCCAGCGGGCGGCCGAGCTGTTCGCCTCCCCGGTCGCCGATCGCTTCGCCGAGGTGGACTGGCGCCCTTCGGCCACCGGCCTGCCGCAGCTGGCCGGTGAAGCGTTCGGCTACGCCGAGTGCGAGGTGGCCGGTACCGCCGAGGTCGGTGACCACACCGTCGTCCTGGGCCGGGTGACCCGTCTGCAGGGCGGCGGCGGCTTCCCGCTGCTCCACCGCCACCGGTCCTACGGGACCTGGCTCGCCCGTCCGGTCGCCACCGCCATCTGACCCCCGTGGGCCGGGCACTCCGCCGAGAGGTGGCCGGCCCACGTCCGAAGACCGCCAAGGAGGTCATACCGTGACCGATACCGTGCTCCCCAGCCCGGACTCCGCCGTGCGGCCGGCCGCGGAGTGGAACCGCACCGAGGCCGTCTGGCCCACCGCCAACTACCCCGAACTCCTCGCCGAGCAGACCGCCCGCACCCCGGACGCGCCCGCCGTGGTGCAGGGCGGGCGCGTCCTCGACTACCGGGAACTCACCGCCGAGACCGACCGGTTGGCCGCGCTGCTGCAGACCATGGGCGCGGCGCCGGGCCACCGGATCGGGCTCTGCTACCCCCGCGGCGCCGACTACCTGATCGGCGCGGTCGCCATCCTCAAGACCGGCGCCGCCATCGTGGCCCTCGACCCGGTGAACCCGGACGAGCGGCTCGCCTTCATGCTGCGGGACGCGGCACCGCTGGCCGTGCTGGCGCCCGCCCCGGTGGCGGACCGGCTGCCCGGCGGCGGCCCGGTGCTGGAGGTGGGCACGGACCTGGCGGCACCGGGGACCAGGCCCGCGCCCGTCCCGCTGACCGCCGACACGGTGAGCCACCTGATCTACACCTCCGGCTCGACCGGCACCCCGAAGGCCGTGCTGGAGCGGCACGGCGCGATCGTCAACCTGGTGCACTGGACCAGGCGGGCGTACGGGGTCCGGCCGGGCGACCGCGCCTCCTGGCTGTCCACGCCCGGGTTCGCGGTGCAGATCATGGAGTGGCTGCCCTACCTGGCGATCGGTGCCGCGGTGCACATCCCCGAGGCGGGCCAGGCGCAGACGCCCGAGCAGATCCGGGACTGGCTGGTCGGCGCGGGCATCACGCACACCATGCTGGTCGCGGCCCTGGCCGAGCGCGCCTGGGGGCTCGACTGGCCGGCCCACACGGCGCTGCGGATCATGGTCACCACCGCCGAGCGGGTGCACAGCTGGCCGCCCGACGACCGGCCGTTCACCGTGGTGATGACCTACGGCACCACCGAGACCACCAATGTGCTGTCCTGCCTGGACCTCGGCGCGGGCATCGACTTCACCGCCCGAGCCACCGACCCGGCGGTGCGCGCCGAGCGTCCCGTTCCGGTCGGCCGTCCGATCGCCAACCTGCGGGTCCACCTGCTGGACGAGCAGGACCGCCCGGTGCCGGTGGGGGAGGTCGGCCGGCTGCACGTGGCCGGTGCCGGGCTGGCGCTCGGCTACCACGGCCGACCCGAGCTCACCGCGGCGAAGTTCCGCCGCAACCCGGCCCCGGAGCTGGGCGAGGAGGTCCTCTACGACACCGGGGACCTGGCCCGCTACCGGCCGGACGGCGCGGTGGAACTGCTCGGGCGGGGCGACGCCCAGGTCAAGGTCCGCGGCTTCCGGGTGGAGCTCGGCGAGGTGGAGACCGTGGTCGCCCGGCTGGCCGGGGTGCGCGAGGCCGTGGTGCTGGCCCATGAGGAGGCGCCGGGCGACCTGCGGCTGATCGCGTACGTCGCCGCCGAGCCGGACGGCGCACTGGAGCCCGGTAACATCCGGGCCCGGGTGGCCCGCCACCTGCCGTACTACATGGTGCCCAGCGCCGTGCTGGTGGTGGCGGCGCTGCCCAGGCTGGCCAACGGCAAGGTGGACCGCAAGCAGCTGCCGCCGCCACCGCAGGCCCGGGAGGCCGTGCAGACCGGCTATGCCGCGCCGCGCGACGAACTCGAGGACGGGCTGTGCCGGGTCTGGTCCGCACTGTTCCACGCGCCGCAGATCGGCATCCACGACAACTTCTTCGAGCTGGGCGGGCATTCGCTGCTCGCCTTCCAGCTGATCGACGCCGTCCGCCGCGGCTATGCGACCGAGCTGAGCCTGCCGGACCTGTCCGCGCACCCGACCGTGGCCGAGCTGGCCGCGCTGATCGCCTCCGGGCGGCGGACCGGCACCGCGGCCTTCGCCGGTCTGCCGCCGATCACGCCCGACCCGGAGCACCGCTTCGACCCATTCCCGCTGACGGAGAGCCAGCAGGCGATGTGGATCGGGCGCGGCGGCCTGGTCGAGCTCGGAAACGTGGGCTGCCACGGCTACTTCGAGTGGGAGAGCCAGGACTTCCGGCCGGACCGGTTCGCCCTGGCGTGGCGGCGGCTGGTCGAGCGGCACGATGCGCTGCGCACCGTGATCAACCCCGACGGCACCCAGCAGGTGCTGGTCAGCCCGCCGGACTACGCGATCGAATCGCTCGACCTCACCGGGCACAGTGAGGAGGACGCCGGGCAGCGGCTCGCCGCGCTGCGCGAGCGGCTCTCGCACCAGGTGCTGGACAGCGACCGGTGGCCGCTGTTCGACGTCCGGGTGAGCCTGCTGCCCCCGGTCGCCGAGGGCGCGCTGCGGGCCCGGATCCACCTGAGCCTGGACTTTCTGATCGCCGACGCCTGGAGCTACTTCCAGGTGCTGATCCCGGATCTGATCGCCCTCTACGAGGACCCGGACGTCGAACTGCCGCCGTTGGAGCTGACCTTCCGCGACTATGTGCTGGGCACCCAGGTCGGCATCCGGGAGACCGAGCTCTACCGCCGCTCGCAGTGGTACTGGAAGGACCGCCTCGCCACCCTGCCGCCGGCACCGGCGCTGCCGGAACGCGCGGCCGGCCCGGACGGCGGGCCGGCCCGGTTCCAACGCCGCAGCCACGTCCTGGAGCCGGAGCGGTGGCGGCTGATCCAGCAGCACGCCAACGAGCTGGAGGTCACCCCGTCCGGTGCCCTGACCGCGGCGTTCGCGGAGGTGCTGAGCGCCTGGAGCGGCCAGTCCCGGTTCACCATCAACTTCCCGCTGTTCAATCGGCTTCCGCTGCATCCGCAGGTCAACTCGCTACTCGGAGACACCACCACGACACTGCTGCTGGCCGTGGAACGCACCGAGCCGACCTTCGCGGGACGGGCGCAGGAGCTGCAGCGCCGGCTCTGGGCGGACCTGGAGCACCGCTACTTCAGCGGCGTCCAGGTGCTGCGGGAGCTCACCAAGCTGCGCGGCAGCCTGGCTCCGGCGATGCCGATCGTGATGACCAGCCTGGCCGGCCATCCGGCCGGGCTCACCGAGACCGCGCTAGGCGTACCGGTGTACGGCATCTCGCAGACCCCGCAGGTGTCGCTGGACTTCCAGGTCTTCGAGCGCTCCGGCGGGCTGGCCTTCAACTGGGACTACCTCCCCTCGCTCTACCCCGACGGCCTGATCGAGGAGATGTTCGACGCCTTCGTCTCGGTGCTGGAGCGCCTGGCCGATCCGCGCGCCTGGCAGCGCGAGGAGTTCGGGCTGCGGCCGTCGGCGGTCGGCGCGGGCGCCCTGCTCGCCACCACCGCGCCGGTTGCCGGGCCGCCCGCCGAGCGTGACACCTCCGACGCCTGGGAGGCGTACTGGGCCGGCATCGAGCGGACCGGGCGCGGCGGCGACGTGCTCTGGGACGCGGACGATCCCGAGGAGCTGGCCTGGTGCGCCGCGGTGGCGGAGCGCTACTTCCGGCCGGGTCTGCCAGTCATCGACCTGGGCTGCGGCAACGGCCGCTACAGCCGGGCGCTCGCCGAGAGCTACCCGCGGGTGGTCGGCGTGGACGTGTCGCGGAGCGCGATCGAGCACGCGATCGCCGAGGGCGCCGGCCTGGACAACGTCTCCTACCACGCCCTCGACATGACGGACCGCCGGCAGGCGGCGGCACTGGGCTCCGGGCCGTACAACATCTTCGTGCGCGGTGTCCTCCACATCCTGGACGACGCCGGACGGGCGGCCCTGGCCGAGGTGGTCGAGGAACTGCTCGGGCCGGACGGGGTGCTGATCGTGCACGAGCCCGACTACTCGGCCGGCTCCTTCGGTTACGTCGGCTTCGTCGGCGGCAGCAAGGGCCGGGCAGCCGACCTGGTCGGTCCGCTGGAGGCGGCCGGAGTGCGGCACTCCGCCAAGTTCGCCTCGGCGGAGCTGCGGCGGTTCTTCCCCGACGACCGCTGGGAGGTGCTGGCCGACGAGGAGGTCACGCTGCACGCCATCGACCCGCGGACCGACGCCGGAGCGCTGCGGCTGCCCGGCCACCTCGCCGTCCTGCGGCGGACCCGCGGCAAGTGAGCGGACCCCGGGCAGGTGAGAAGCCGCCGGCTGAGAAGGGCGGGTCGATGGGCGGCCTGGTCCTGAGCGGCCCGACGTCGCTGCTGCTCGACCGGATCGAGGGCGCTCACGCACTGCTGAGCGCCACCGAGCTCGACCGCGCCGCCGCGATCCGGGGCGAGGCGGACCGGGCCGACTTCGTGGCCGCGCACGCGCTGGTCCGGGTCTGCGCCGGGCGGCTCCTCGGGGTGCCGCCGGGCGCACTGACCCTGGTGCAGCACTGCGACTCGTGCACCCGCCCGCACGGCGTCCCGTCGTTGCTGGAGGCGCCGTCGCTGACGGTCAGCCTGTCGCACACCCGGGGGCTGGTGGCGGCGGCCGCGAGCGCCGGTCCGATCGGCGTGGACGTCGAGGCGACCGGCGACCAGCCGCTGGACTGGCGGGTCGTCGAACTCGCCGCCTCGGCGGCGGAGTTCGCCGCGCTGCGGCGGGCCGAGCGGCCGCAGCGCTCGTTCCTGCGGCAATGGGTGCGCAAGGAGGCGCTGGTGAAGGTCGGGGCCACCACCCTGGACGAGATGGCCTCGGTCGACCTCCCGATCGCGGACCGCTCGCCGATCGACTGGCACGGCTGGCGGCTGGCGCACTGGTACGACCCCGACGGCCGGGCCATCGGCTGCGTCGCGTCCCGGCACGCGGCGACCGTCGAACTGCTCGGCTGAGCGGCCCAGGGCACCAGGCGCTGCGTCCGGTTCGGCGCAGCGCCGCGCCCCCGGCCACCGCGACCTAGGATGACCGGACATGCAGAGCCTTGACACCGCCACAGCCCGGCGGCTTCGTGCCGGTGCCCAGGGCATCGGCGGCGGCGTGCGCGCCGCCTCCGCCGCCGCTGCCCTCGACCGCGCCTTCGCCGTGCAGGCCCAGGACCAGTCGGCCGCCGCGCTCGGGCTCCGGGTCCGCGCCGCCGGACTGACGGCGGCCGACGTGGTGCGCGCGCTGGAGACGGACCGCAGCATCGTGCGCGGCTGGTTCATGCGCGGCACGCTGTACCTGGTGCCGGCCGCCGACCTGCGCTGGTTGACCGGCCTGCTCGGCCCGGTCTTCCTCAAACTCAGCGCCCGCCGGTACCGGGAGCTGGGTCTGGACGCGGCCGCCCTGGCCCGCGCCGAGCAGGCGGTCACGAGTGCGCTGGCTGCCGAAGGCCCGCTCACCCGCACCGAGTTGGCCGAGCGGCTGGCGGGGGCCGGTCTGGATCCGAGCGGCCAGGTCCCGTTCCACGTGCTGCGGCGCTGTGCGCTGCTCGGCCGGATCTGCCACGGGCCGACCCGGGACAAGGAGCCCTGCTTCGTGCTGCTCGACGACTGGCTGCCGGCCGGGCGCACCCTCGATCAGGCCGACGCCGCCACCGAGTTGGCCCGGCGCTACCTGTCCGCCCACGGCCCCGCCGCGCTGGAGGACTTCGCCACCTGGTCCGGGCTTCCGGTCACCGTGGCGCGCGGGGCCTGGCGGGCCCTGGTCGAGGGCGGCGAGGCCGTCGAGTACGAGGTGGCCGGACAGCCCTGCCTGCTGCCCGCCGACCGGCCGCCGGTCGCTGCTCCCGGCGAGCCGGATGTCCGGCTGCTGCCCGCCTATGACAACTACCTGGTGGGCTACCGCACCCGAGCCCTGTCGGTGGCCGCCTCCGACGAGCGCCAGGTCTGGCCCGGCGGCGGCCAGATCCGCGCCACGGTGACGGCCGACGGGCTGGCCTGCGCCACCTGGAGCCGGAAGGCGGGCGGCCGGACGGTGGCCGTGGCGGCGTTCCATGAGCTCTCCCCCGAGGTCAGGGCGGGGATCGCCGCCGAGGAGGCCGACGTCATGAGGTTCCTGGGTTCGAACACGTAACCGGGCCCTAACCGAGCCGTCATTGGCTTCTCGACGACGACGCTGCTGCGCCACGGCCCCGGCCTGGCGCCGGCCCGGACGACCGAGGAGCGATCACAGATGACCCAGCTCGAGGAACTCGGCTCCCGACTCTCCCCGCAGCGCCGGGCGCTGCTCGGTGAACTCGCCCGCAGGCGGGCCGCACCGGTGCGGATCGCGCGCCGCGACGGCAGCGGCCCGCTGCGGGCCTCCTTCGCCCAGGCCCGGCTGTGGCTGGTGGACCAGCTGGAACAGGGCGCCTCGGCCTACCAGGTGCCGCTTCCGGTGCGGTTGCGCGGTGTGCTCGACATCGATGCGCTGGCCGGTTCCCTCACCGACCTGATCGGCCGGCACGAGGCGCTGCGCACCGCCTTCCGGGAGGACGACGCCGACGGGCTGCTGCAGGTGGTCCGGCCGCCGCAGCCGATCGCGCTGCCGGTCACCGACCTGGCCGGCCTGTCCGAGCCGGAGCAGCAGGCCGCCGTCCGGGACCAACTGGCCGAGGACCAGGCCGCGCCCTTCGACCTGGCCGAGGGCCGCCTGCTGCGGGCGCGGCTGCTCCGGCTCGCCCCGGACCACCACGTGCTGCTGGCCAGTGCCCACCACATCGGCTTCGACGGCTGGTCGGTCCCGCTGTTCCACCGGGAGCTGGCGGCCGGCTACAACGCCCGGGTGCGGGGGGAGCTGCCGCGGCTGCCCGCGCCCGAGCTGCAGTACGCGGACTACTCGGCGTGGCAGCGGCGGCAGTTGAGCGGGTCCCGGCTGGACCGGCTGCTCGACTACTGGTCCGAGCGGCTGGCCGGCGCCGTGGAGCTGGAGCTTCCCACCGACCGCCCGGTGCAGGAGGTCAGGTCGACCCGCGGCGGCACCAGCAGGGTCGCCATCCCACGCGAACTCATGTCCGAACTCGCGGAGTTGGCGCGCAGCCAGGGCGCGTCGCTGTTCATGGCGATGGCCGCCGCGCTCGGCGTGATGTTCTCCCGTCACACCGGCGGGCAGGACATCTGCTTCGGCACCACCTACGCCGACCGCGACCGGTCCGAACTGCACTCCGTCATCGGCTTCTTCACCAACACCTTCGTGCTCCGCACCGACCTCTCCGGCGACCCGGGCTTCCGCGAACTGCTGCAGCGCACCAGGGAGCAGGCGGTCGGCGACTACGCCCACGCCGGCCTGCCGTTCGATCTGCTGGTCGACCGTCTGCAGCCGCTCCGGGTCGGCAACCGCACGCCGTTCTTCCGGGTCCACTTCCAGGTCGAGGAGGCCGCGGGCACGCTGTCCGCCTATGAGGAACTCCCCGCCTACCAGGGGCTGTCGGCCGAGGGCCTGGTCCCCGAGTTCGTCACCGCCAAGTTCGACCTGAGCTTCACCCTGCGCTCGGCGGCGGACGGTGGGCTGGTCGACCTGGTGTACAGCACCGACCTGTTCGACGCCGCCACGGCTGACCGCCTGGTGGCGCAGCTGCGGACCGTGCTGGCCGCCCTGGTCGCCGAGCCCGACCGCGGCATCGCGGAGCTGCCGATCCCCGAACTGCCGCGCCCGGCCATGCCGCAGCCGGCACCGAGCACCAGGGCGGGGACGCAACAGCAGGCGGTGAGCGAGGAGTTGACCGCGCAGGTGCGCCAGGCCTGGCAAGCCGCACTCGGTCGCGAGGACTTCGGCCCGCACGAGGACTTCTTCGATCTGGGCGGCAACTCCTTCGCCGCCATCAAGGTGCGCCGGCTGCTCGGCGGCCGGGTGCCGATGGTCGACCTGTTCCGCTTCCGCACCATCCACCAACTCGCCGCCCACCTCGGTGGTTTGCCCGATGGTGCCGCCGAACCGGCGGGACTGTGGAGCGAGTTGACCACGCCCGGCCGGTCCGCCGAGGTGTCGCTGATCTGCGTTCCGTACGCGGGCGGGAACGCCGCCGCCTACCAGCCGCTGGCCGAGCGGCTGCCGTCCCGGATCGCGCTCTGGGCGGCGAGCCTGCCGGGCCACGAGGGCGGTGGAGCCCCGGCGGACCTGCTCCCGCTGCCCGAGGCCACCCGGCGGCTGGCCGACGAGCTCCAGGAGCGGGTCAGCGGGCCGGTGGTGGTGTACGGCCACTGCGCGGGCGCCTCCCAGGCCGTCGACCTGGCCCGGGAGTTGGAGGACCGGGGAGTGCCCGTCCGGGCCGTCTTCATCGGCGCCAGCCTGACCGATCCGGATGCGGCCGCCAACCTGTCCCGGGCCGCCGACAGCCCCGATGACGAGCTGTACGGCTACATCAAGGCGATCGGCGGCTTCGACGGCGCGCTGGACGAGGCGGACCTGCGGCAGGTGCTGCGGGTGCTCCGGCACGACATGGTGGACGCGACCCGGTTCCAGCGGGACCGCCACGCCGCCCCGCCACGCCCGCTGCGCGCGCCAGTGCACTGCGTGCTCGGCGACGCCGACCCGGCCACCCCGGAGTTCGACACGCGGTACCTGGGCTGGCAGGTGTTCGCCGAATCGGTCTCCCTGGACGTGCTGCCGGGCGCCGGTCACTACTTCCTCCGGGACCGGGCCGGCGAGTTGGCGGCGATCATCGAGAGCCGCACCGGCCTCACCGACGACCGGATCCCGGTGCTCTGCCTGCCGCACACCGGCGCGGGCGCGTCCTTCTTCCACCCCTGGCTGGAGGCGGCCGGCGACCGGTTCCTCCCGGTGCCGCTGGAGCTGCCCGGCCGGGAGAAGCGGATCGCCGAGGAGCCCTGCCGCACCGTGGCGGCCGCCGTCGACGACCTGCTGCCGCAGGCGCTGCGGGCCGCGGGCACCGCGAAGCGCGTGGTGCTCTTCGGGCACTGCCTGGGCGGGGTGCTGGCGTACGAGCTGGCGCACCGGCTGGCCACCAGCACCGACATCGAGGTGGTCCGGATCCTGGTCAGCGGTGCGCCCGGCCCGCTGGTACCCAGGGCGCGCAAGGCCACCGGCCTGCCGGACGACGAATTCCTGGCCCGGCTGGAGGAGTTGGCCGGCTACCGGCACCCGGCCCTGGCCGACCCGGACATGGTCGAGCTGCTGCTCCCGGTGCTGCGGGCGGACCAGGAGATGTACGAGGGCTACCGCCGCACCGAGTCCGCTCCGCTGGACGTGCCGATCACCACGCTGCGCGGCGCACAGGACGCGCTGGTGAGCGCCGCCGAGGTGGCCCAGTGGCAGGCCGCCACCGCCGCTCCGCTCGGCTCGCGCGAGTTCCCCGGCGGCCACATGTACCTGACCGACCGTACCGACGAGGTGCTGGACCTGATCTCACGGGAGCTGTCGTGACCGTCGCCGTGCCGCAGACCGCGCTCTCCCCGGCTGAACGGGAGGCACGGATCGCCGACCTGCTGGCCGCCGAGTACGTCCGGCCCGACTGGGGCCTGGGCGACGGCTCGGGTGTCGGAGTCCACCGGGAGCCGCTGGACGGCGCCGAACCCGCGGCGGTCCTGGCCGGGGCTGCCGTGGTGCTGTCCCGGTACGACCACCTCGACCGGCTGGCGGTGCTCGGCCTGGCCCGAGACGGCGCTCCGGACAGCCTGGCCGCCCTCCCGGTCGGCGAGGATCAGCCGGTGGCCGAGCTGCTGCGGGCCGCCGAAGACCGACTGACCCGCCCCGGCCCCGCCGACACCCCCGAACTGGCCGCGCGGCTGGCTCGGGCCGACGGCGGTGGCGCGGTGTCCGTCCAGCTCCGCCTTCCCACCCACGGCCGGGCGGGGCGGGCGGTGGGGAACGGGCGGTTCCCGCTGACCGTCACCGTGGAGCCCGGCCGACTGCGCTGCGACTACCGGCGGGAGGCCTTCTCCCCCGTCATGGTGGCCCAGTTCGCCCGCCACCTGGCCCGGGTGAGCAGGCAGCTCGCCGCCGCCCGCCCGGACGCGCCACTGTCCGCGATCGCCTTGCTGGACGAGTCCGAGCGCGCCCGGGTGGTGGCACTGGGCGCCCCCGGACGGTCCGTGCCCGAGCAGCGGGACCGCATCGACCAGTTGGTCGGCGCCCGGGCCGCCGAACGCCCGTCGGCGGTCGCGGTCCGCTGCGGCGATCAGGAGCTGACGTACCGTCACCTCGATGCCAGGGCGAATCAACTCGCCAGGGCCCTGGGCCGGCACGGCCTGCGGCCCGGGGACCGGGTCGGAGTCTGCCTGGAGCGCTCGGCCGAGCTGATCACCCTGCTGCTCGGCGTGCTGCGGGCCGGCGGGATGTACGTCCCCATGGAGCCCGGCTACCCGGCCGAGCGGCTCGCCCACACCGCCGCCGACGCCGGCCTGGCGCTGGTGGTGACCGAGTTGGCCGACTTCCCGGCCGGCCGGGCGCGGCTGCTCCACCCGGCCGAGCTGGCCGCCCTGGCCGACCGCCTCGACGCCGACCCGGTACCGCGGCACGGCAGCCCGGACGACCCCGCGTACGTCATCTACACCTCAGGCTCGACCGGGCGCCCCAAGGGCGTAGTGGTGACCCACCGCAACGTCACCTCGCTGATCGCCGGGACCTCCCAGGACTTCCGGTTCGGCCCGGCGGACGTCTGGACGCTCTTCCACTCGGTCGCCTTCGACATGTCCGTCTGGGAGATCTGGGGCGCGCTCACCACGGGCGGGCGGCTGGTCGTCGTCCCCTCCCTGGTCTGCCGCGCCCCCGGAGAGTTCCACGCCCTGCTGGCAGCCGAGCGGGTGACCGTGCTCAACCAGACCCCGTCGGCCTTCGCCCAGCTGATCGAGGCCGACCAGGCCGAACCCCGGGCGCTGGCCCTGCGGTTGGTGTCCTTCGGCGGCGAACCGCTGGACACCCGGATGCTGCTGCCCTGGTTCGACCACCACCCGGAGACGGTCTGCCGCATGGTCAACCTCTACGGGATCACCGAGACCACCGTGCACAGCACCTGGCAGGTCGTCGGCCGGGCGGAGGCCCTGGCGGCCTCCCGCTCGGTGGGCACCGCCCTGCCGGGCGAGCACCTGTACATCCGAGACCCGCACGGCAGGCTGCTCCCGCCGGGCGTGGCCGGTGAGATCTACGTCGGCGGCGCGGGCGTGGCCGCGGGCTACCTCAACCGGCCCGAGCTCAACGCCGAGCGCTTCCTGCCCGACCCGGACCGGGGCGGCCGGATGTACCGCAGCGGCGACCAAGGCCGGCTGCTGCCGAGCGGCCGGCTGGAGCACCTCGGCCGGCTGGACGGTCAGGTGAAACTGCGCGGCTACCGGATCGAGTTGGACGAGGTCCGGGCCGTGCTGCTGGAGGACCCCGCGGTGCTCGCCGCCGCGGTGGTGCTGAACCGGCCCGATCCGGGTGATCCGGCCACCGACCGGCTGGACGCGTACGTGGTGCTCGGCGACGGCGATCCGACGACGGTGCGCGAGCGGGCCGCACGCCTGCTGCCGGGGTACATGATGCCCTCGACGGTGACCGCGCTGCCCGCCCTGCCGCTGACCGTGAACGGCAAGCTGGATCGAAGCCTGCTGCCCCAGCCGGCCCTGGCGCCGCACGCCCCGGCCGGCCGCACGGTGCAGGAACGGGTGCACCACGCCTGGCAGTCGATCGTCGGCAGACCGATCGGCCTGGACGACAACTTCTTCGACACCGGCGGCAACTCCATGCTGGTCGGCCGCCTGGTCAGGCGGCTGCCCGAGTTGGGCCTGCCGAAGCCGAGCCTGCGTCAGACGTACGTCCACTCCACCGTGCGCAGACTGGCCGCGCTGCTGGAAGAACTCCAGGCCGCAGGGTAACCGGCGCATAACCGCCCGCTTCTAACGTCGCACCAGATTCCCCGTCCCAGATCGAATGAGGAGCGTCGACCTTCATGTCCGAGATCATCGTGCAGCGGGACAGCGAGGCTGACCCGGACTCGGCCGCCGCCCCACCGGACGGTGCGGCGGCCGGTGCTGCCGCACCCGACCCGAGGCGCTGGAAGGCGCTGGGCGCGCTGGCCCTGGTGCAGTTCGTCATCTTCCTGGACGCGACCATCGTGAACGTCGCGCTTCCGTCGATCAGGCGCGACCTGGGGTTCTCCGAGGGCGGGCTGGCCTGGGTCGTCAACGGCTACCTGCTGGCCGCCGGCGGTCTGCTGCTGCTCGGCGGCCGGCTCTCCGACCTGCTCGGTCGGCGCCGGATGTTCAGCCTCGGTGCCGCTCTGTTCGCGGTGGCGTCGCTCACCGCCGCGATGGCGCAGAATCCGGCGATGCTGATCGCCAGCCGCTTCGCCCAGGGCACCGGAGAGGCGCTGGCGGCGCCGGCCGCGATGTCGATGGTGGCCCTGCTGTTCACCGATGAGAAGGAGCGGGCCAAGGCTTTCGGCATCTGGGGCGGCCTGGCCGGCCTGGGCGCGGCCGCGGGCGTGCTGCTGTCCGGGGTGCTCACCGATCTCCTCAGCTGGCACTGGGTGTTCTTCATCGGCATCCCGCCGTGCGTCGCCTCGGTCCTGCTCGTCTTCCGGCTGGTGCCGGAGAGCCGGGTGCCGGAGTCCAGGCGGCGCAGCCTGGGGAGCGCGCTGCTGCTGACGGCCGGACTGGTCGCGGTGATCGACGGCCTGCTCGGCGCCACCGACCACGCCTGGACCAGCGCCGCGGTGCTCGGCCCGGTGGCGGCCGGGGTGGTCGCGCTCGCGGTCTTCCTGGCCATCCAGGCGCGGTCCGCCGCGCCGCTGATCCCGCTCGGCTTCTTCACCAGCCGTACCCGGGCCACCGGTTACGCGGCCCAGCTGTTCATGGCCACCGCGACCGCCGCGATGTTCTTCCTGATCGTGCTCTACATGCAGGACACCCTGCACTACTCGCCGCTGCGCAGCGGGCTGTCCTGGCTGCCGTTCACGGTGGCGTTCATGCCCGGCCTGGTGTTCTCCACCAAGACGATGCCGAAGCTCGGCTACCGCGGTGAACTGGCGATCGGCCTCGCCGTGATCGCGGCGGGCATGTTCCTGTTCAGCCGGCTGGGTCCGGACAGCTCGTTCCTGACCGGACTGCTGCCCGCGATGGCGCTGGCCGCCTTCGGCAGCGGCGTCGTCGCACCGGCCATGCAGGTGGTGGCCCTGCACGGGGTCTCGGACGCGGACGCGGGTCTCGGCTCCGGTGTGCTGACCACCGTCCAGCAGGTCAGCCAGGCGCTCGGCCTGTCGGCCATCGTGGCGATCGGGTTCAGCCACCAGCGCTCCCTGCTCAAGGCCGGGATCTCGGCGGCGTCGGCCAACACCCAGGGGCGCCAACTCGCCCTGGAAATCGCCACCGTGGTGCTGCTGGTCGGCTCGGTCGCCTGCCTGGCACTGCTCCGCAAGCCCGCCCCGGTCGCCGAGTCGGCCGAGCCGAGCACCGTCTGACCGGCAGAAGCGTCCCCCGAACCGGAGGAGCACACTCATGCGCGAGGTACTGGCCAAGCTGGCCGCCATGTCGGACCAGGAGCGCGCCGCTTTCCTGGCTCGGACGCGGACCGCGCCGGCCGCCGGCCCCGAGGGTCCGACGGCCCACGAGCGCCCGGACGGTCGCTCGGTCGCCTCATACGGGCAGGAGCAGCACTGGTTCCTGGACCAGCTCTGGTCGGGGGACGCCGCCTACCTGGTGCCGTTCACGCTCCGCCTGCGCGGGCCGCTGCGCACCGACGCGCTGGCCGCGGCGATGCGCACGGTGGTCGAGCGGCACCAGGTGCTGGGCGCCACCTTCGGCTTCGAGGACGGCGTCCTGCAGCAACTCACCCACCAGGGGCGTGCGTTCGAGCTCACCGTGCAGGCCGTCGACGGTGCGACGCCGGCCGGGCGGGAGCAGGCCGCGCTGCGGTACGCGGTGGCGCAGGCCCGGGCCAAGTTCGACCTGCGCACCGGCCCGCTGCTGCGCACCCGGCTCCTGGTGCTCGGTCCGCAGGACCACGTCCTGCTCTGGATCGCCCACCACGCCGTGGCCGACGGCTGGTCGGTCGGTGTGCTGATCGAGGAGCTGTCCGCCGCGTACCGGGCCGAGCTCGCCGGTACCGCCGCCGAACTGCCGGACCTGCCGATCCAGTTCGCGGATTTCGCGCAGTGGCAGCGGGAGCGGCTCGAAGGCCCCGGGGCGGCCGAGCTGATCGGCCGCTGGCGGGCCCGACTGGCGGGTGCTCCGGCAGCGGCCGTGCCCACCGACCACCCGCGCCCACCGGTGCAGACCTTCCGCGGCGAGTCCCTGGACTTCACGCTCCCGGACTCGACCACGGCCGCCCTGACCACGCTCGGCCGCCGGTACGGTGCCACGCTCTACCCGGTGCTGCTGGCCGCGCTGCACGTGCTGGTGGCCCGGCACGGCGGCGAGCCGGACGCGGTCACCGGCGCGGTGCTGGCCGGCCGGGCGCGGCGCGAGACGGAGCCCCTGATCGGCCCGTTCGCGAACACCCTGCCCCTGCGGATCGACGCCTCCGCCGACCCCGCCTTTCCCGACCTGCTGGCCCAGGTACGGGACACGGTGCTGGACGGGATGACCGATCAGGAGCTGCCGTTCGGCCACCTGGTCAAGGAACTCGGTGTCGGCCGGGACACCAGCCGCAACCCGCTCTACCAGGTGCTGTTCAGCATGGGCAGCCTGCCCCGCGGCTCCGGCGAGACGCAACTCGCGCCCGGGCTCACGCTGGTGCCGGTCGGCCTGCCCAACGGCACGTCCCGGCTGGACCTGGAGTTCACCATGGAGCTGACCGGCGCGAGCCTCGCCGGGCGGCTCGACTACAACACCGACCTCTACGAGCGGCGCACGGCCCAGCGCCTGATCGACCAGTTCGCCGTGCTGCTCGCAGCCATCGCCGCCGATCCCGAGCTGCCGGTCTCCCGGTACCCGCTGCTGGCCGAGGACGAGCAGCTGCGCACCCTGGCGGCGTCGGCCCGCCCGGGGCGGCCCGCGATCCGCACCGGTTTCCTCGACCTCTTCGCCCGCCAGGTCCGCGACCACCCGGACGCGGTCGCCGTCCACTGCGACGGACGGCGGCTGACCTACCGGCAGTTGGACACCCTGGCGGACCGGATCGCCCACGCCGTACTGGCCCAAACCGACTCACCGGCCCCGGTGGTCGCGGTCGGCACCGGCCGGACCATCGACCTGCTACCCGCGATCGTCGGCATCCTCAAGGCCGGCGGCGTCTACCTGCCACTCGAACTCGAATACCCGGCGGACCGGTTGGCCTACATGATGGCCGACAGCGGCGCCGAGCTGCTGATCACCGGCAGCGAACCGCAGCCGGAGCTCACCGCACTGCTGCCGGCCACCCTGTCCGTGGCGGAGCTCGGTGGCCCCGAGGACGGTCCGGCCGGATCGGTACCGGCCCGGCCGGATCTCGACCGGCTGGCCTATGTGATGTACACCTCCGGGTCGACCGGACGACCCAAGGGCGTCGCGGTGCAGCACCATGCCCTCGGCAACTTCCTGGCCTCGATGGCCGAGCTGCGGGTCATGCGGGACGGGGACACCACCCTGGCACTCGCCAGCCTGCCGTTCGACGGTTCGGTGATCGAGCTGTTCCTCCCCCTCGCCGTCGGCGCCGCCGTGGTGGTCGGCCGGCGCGCCGACGCCCGGGACGGTGCCAGGCTGCTCAAGCTGCTCACCGACCACCGGGTGACCGTGCTGCACGGCACGCCGTCCACCTGGCGGCTGCTGCTGGACACCGGGGCGGATCCGGGGCTGCGTGCGGCGCTGTCCGGCGGCGAGGCCCTACCGCCGGGCCTCGCCCGGGAGTTGCGGGCCCGGATCCCCGAGGTGTGGAACCTCTACGGCCCGGCCGAGACCACCGTGTACTCGCTGGCCCGACGGCTGACGGCCGATGACACCCCGCTGATCGGCCGGCCGATCGCGGGCACCACCGTGCAGGTGCTCGACGAGCGGCTCCGCCCGGTACCCCCGGGCGTACTCGGTGAGCTCCACATCGGCGGCGCCGGGCTCGCCCAGGGCTACCTGAACCTGCCCGAGCTGACCGCCGCCCGGTTCGTCACCCATCCCGTGACCGGCGAGCGGCTGTACCGCACCGGGGACCTGTTCCGCGAGCGGACCGACGGCACCCTCACCTTCCACGGCCGGGTCGACCACCAGGTCAAGCTGCGCGGCCACCGGATCGAGCCGGGCGAGATCGAGAGCGTCCTGACCCGCCACCCCGCCGTCCGGGAGGCGGTGGTGCTGCCCAAGACCTTCGCCGAGGACGACCGGCGGCTGGTGGCCTATGTGCGCTGCGGCGCGGACGTGACCGAGGCCGAACTCAAGTCGGCGGCCCGGGGCCTGCTGCCCGAGTACCTGATGCCGTCCCGGGTGGTCCTGCTGCGCGACTTCCCGCTGAACGGCAGCGGCAAGGTGGACCGCAAGGCACTGGACGCCCTGCCGCTCACCGAGGACGATCCCGGCGAGCGCTACGAGGCCCCGGCCACACCCACCCAGGCGCAGCTGGCCACCGCGTGGCACGACCTGCTGGGCCGCAGCCGGATCGGGGTGCGGGAGGACTTCTTCACCGCCGGCGGCCACTCGCTGCTCGCGGTACGGCTGCTCCACCGGGTACGGGACGAGTTCGGGGTGGAGGTCCCGCTCGACGCGTTCTTCGCCGCCCCGACCATCGCCGGGCTGGCGGAGCTGGTCGACACCGCCCTGCCGCCCGAGGAGCTGGCCGACCTCGGCAGGCAGGTGGCGGAGCTGACCGACCAGGAAGTCGCCGACCTGCTGGCCGAGTTGCTCGACGAGCACTGAGGCGCTGAACCGCCGGTGCGCGCGGTCCCGCTACTCGGGGCCGGCGGCGCCGGCGGCCAGCAGCACCTCGGCGGCCCGCTCGCAGGCCCGCTGCCGGACGTCGCGATGCGTCACCAGGCGGATCAGCTCCGGTCCGAACGCCGAGACCAGGACCCCGTGTTCGGCGGCCCGGGCCGCCAGCTCGGGCGCGCCGGGGACGTCCAGCAGCACGATGTTGGTCTCCACCGGACGGACCCGGCAGCCCGCCCCGGCCAGACGGTCCGCCAGCAGCGCCGCGTTGGCGTGATCGGTGGCGATGCTCGGCAGGTGGTGGGCGAGGGCGTACCGGGCGGCGGCGGCGAGCAGCCCGGACTGGTGCATCCCGCCGCCCAGCCGCTGCCGCAGCCACCGCGCGGTGTCGATGCGGTCGGCATCGGCGAGGAGCACCGAACCGATCGGCGCGCCCAGCGCCTTGGAGAAGCTGACGGACATGGTGTCCGCCAGCGCGCCGTACTCCGCGAGCGGCACGCCGTTGGCGATGTGGGCGTTCCAGATCCGGGCGCCGTCGATGTGCACGGCGGCCCCGACCTCGCCGGCGGCCGCCCGGATCCGGCGCAGGGTGTCGAGCGGGTAGACCGAGCCGCCGCCCCGGTTGTGGGTCTGCTCCAGCGCGACCGCCGTGGTTCCGACGGTGTAGGGGTTGCCGACCCGCAGCACCTTGCGGAGCTCTCCGGGCTCGATCAGGCCGCGCTCGGCGAAGACCGTGCGGGTCTGGATCCCGCCGTGCCAGGCCAGCCCGGCGCCCTCGTGGGAGACGAGGTGCGCCTCGGAGTCGCAGACCAGCTCCTGCCCGGGCTGCACCAGCAGACGCACGGCGATCTGGTTGGCCATGATCCCGGACGGCATGAAGAGCGCCCCGGAGAAGCCGAACAGCTCCTTGACCTCCGCCAGCAGCGCGTTGACGGTGGGGTCTTCGCCGTAGACGTCCTCCCCCACCTCCGCCTCGGCCATCGCCGCCCGCATGCCCGGCGACGGCTTGGTGACGGTGTCACTCCGAAGGTCGACCAGCTCCCCCGACCAGCCCATCTCGCACCAGCTCCCCTTCTCCCGGCACCCTGCCGCTCACCCGCACGGCATTGTCTCCGGAAGCCCGCCTCGCCGATCCCCCCGCACCGCCCGCACCCAGGGACTCCGTCAGGTTTACGGCTGCTCGGCGAGGCGCGGTTCAGGCGCTGCGGTGCTGGAGCTTGATCGGGAGCGGTGGGTGGGCGTCGGGTGTGGTGAACGTGTAGCCGGCCGCGAGCAGCTTGGGCAGGTAGGTGCCCAAGGCGGCCACGGTCTGGGAGCGGTCGCCCCCGCTGCCGGGGGCGGGATCGGAGTCGCCGCCCTCGGTGCCGTCGTGGTCCAGCACGATGGCACCCGTCGCGGCGCCGGCGAGGACCCGGTCGACGATGGTGTCGGTGCCGGGGTTGGCCCAGTCCTCGGGGTCCACCGACCAGGAGATCGGGCGCAGGCCCATGTCGGCGCAGACGGCCAGCGTGGTGTCGGAGAAGTCGCCGTAGGGAGCGCGGAACAGCACCGGTCTCCGGCTGCAGGCCTCGGTGATGGCGTCCTGGGTGCGCTGGATCTGGTCGCGGATGTCGTCGGCGGACAGGCCCGGGAGGTCGGGGTGGGACCAGGTGTGGTTGCCGATCGTGTGTCCCTCGGCGGCCATCCGGCGGATGACGGCGGGATACTCCACGACGTTGTCGCCGCACACGAAGAACGTCGCTTTGACGCCGTGGTCGCGCAGCACGTCCAGCACCTGCGGGGTGTACTGCGGGCTGGGGCCGTCGTCGAAGGTGAGGGCCATCACGTTCGGGCCGGCGTGGACCTCGTACTCCGGCTGCGGGACCTGGACGGTCCTGGCGGCGGCCCGGCCCGGCGGACCGCCGAGGCCCAGCAGGGCCGTGGTACCCACGGCAAGGAAGCGGCGGCGGGACAACGGCAGGCGGATCTCTCGCATCGGCCCAGTGTTGGTCCAGAAGCGTGCCCCGATGAGCAGGCACACCGCGAGGTCCGGCTGATCCGCCCGGACAGCTCAATCCGGCGGCTGCTGACGCGAACTCAGCGGACTCGTTCGACCGGTGAGTTCCCCGGGGGCGAGCTGGCCCGATCATCACAGGAGCAGTATGGTCTGACGTCAAACCGCTCGTCCGGCCGACTCACTCGACCGAGCGACCCCTCGGGAAGAAGGAGCCGCTGTGGCGTCCCACCGCCGTCCGAAGCAGCCGAGCCAGGCCCGGGTCCTGGTGCTCACTGCTGCGGCCGCTGCCACGGTCGCCCTGTCCGCGCAGAGCGCCTGGGCCGATCCGAAGCCGTCCGTCGACGACGTCAAGACGCAGATAGACGGCCTGAACGCGCAGGCGGAGCACGCCACCGAGCAGTACGACGGCGCCAAGGAGAAGGCGGACGCGCTGCGCCAGCAGGCCTCCCAGCTCCAGGACCAGGTGGCCCGCACCCAGGCCCAGGTGACCCAGCTGGAGGAGGGGCTGGGCGCGGTGGCCGGTCAGCAGTACATGCAGGACGGGCTCGACCCGTCGGTCGAGCTGATGTTCAGCTCCAACCCGGACGGCTACCTCGACCAGGCCACCACCCAGCGCCAGGCGAACATCAGCGAGGCCGAGGCACTGAAGGCCCTGCAGCAGGCCGAGCGCACCCTGGACCAGCAGAAGCAGGACGCCGCGAGCACGCTCGCCCAGCTGGACACCAACACCACCGCGCTGAACAACGCCAAGGCCCAGGTGCAGACCAAGCTCCAGCAGTCCCAGACGCTGCTCGACTCCCTCACCGCGAGCCAGCGGGCCGCCCTGCAGGCGGCCCAGGACCAGGCCGACGGCGGCACGGCGTCCCGCAGCAGCAGTCGGGCCGACCTCGCCAACCTGCCGCCGGCCTCCGGCCAGGCGGGAGTCGCGGTGCAGCAAGCGCTGACCCGGCTCGGCGACGCCTACGTCTGGGGTCACACCGGCCCGACCACCTTCGACTGCTCGGGCCTGATGCAGTGGTCCTATGCGCAGGCCGGCGTCTCGCTGCCGCGCACCTCGCAGGAGCAGGCCACGGTGGGCACGGCGGTGCCGAGCCTCGCCCAGGCCCAGCCCGGCGACCTGGTGATCTACAACGCCGAGGACGGCCCCGAGGGCCACGTGGGCATGTACATCGGCAACGGCGAAGTGGTGCACGCGCCGCACGCCGGCGCCGTGGTGCGGATCATGCCGGCCGACGCGATGCCGATCGCCACCATCCGCCGGATCTGACCGCTCGGCACCGGACCTGGGGGCCGCCGGCGTCCCACCGCCGCCGGCCCGCGACGGCCGCCGCGGCCCGCTACAGCTGGCTCAGGATCGTCGGGTCCGTGATCTTCGTGTCATCGGCCAGCAGCATCGCCTTGCTGAGGATCACCGCCAGCGTCCGGTCGCCCTCGAAGGGGAGGTACCCGGTCTGCGCGGCGCCCGGGTTGGCCTTTGGAACGATGCACAGGTACCGGTCGTCCGGCGTCATCAGGATGTTGCCAGAGCCGAGGTGGATCTTGTACGTGTGGCGCTCGCCCGTCACGTGCAGGAAGCGGCCCTCGATGGTGCAGCGGTCGCCGATAGCCAGCCTGGGTATCAGCCGCTCCAGCAGCACGCGGCGGGTCTCGGCGCTCTGGTTGAGCTCCCCGAAGCCGTAGCGCGTCCAGTACTCCTGGAAGCGCCCCTCGGGTCCGCCGTCCTGCCAGGTCGGGTCGTTGCCGACGCTGGCCACACCCACGAACAGGTCGACGTCGCGCAGGACTTCGGACAGCACCAGGGGCGGGATGTCGGCGAGCGGGAGGGAGTCCACCGGGTCGGCACCGTTGCCCAGCCACATCTGGTACTCGCCGCCGTAGCAGTGCGCCGAGTTCTCCGGGGCGTCGATCGGGTAGAAGCGGACCTGGTCGGTGCTCAGGCGCAGATAGCTGCCGGATTCGGTGGTGTCCTCGCCGTAGCCGTCGCCCTCCCCGTGGATCCAGTACTCGGCGCGCAGCCCCCACTGCGGCAGCTCGCGGGTGGCGGGCGGGGCCGAGTCGTCGACCATCAGCCGCAGCTTGTTGCGCCAACCCCGGATCGCGGCCAGTGAGTTGAACTGGTGCTGGCGCAGGATGTGGGCGGCGAAGCGGTTGGAGTAGCTGCCCGTCGTGCGCTCGGCGTCGGTCAGCAGGTACACCTCGCGGTGGGCCTGCTTGAACGGCTGGGTGATCCCGTGCCGCTCCAGCCAGTCGCGCCAGGCCACGATCGCGGCGGGCTCGTGGCCCACCGGGTGCCAGAGCCGGACCTCGGCCCCTTCGCGCACCGGGTCGTCGGTGAGGGTGCGCAGCTCGCCGTCGGCGAATCCGACGGTCGTGCCGTCGACCGTCCACAGCAGCCGGCGGACCAGGGTGCCGATCAGGGGGTGGTCGAGGTAGCGCTCGCGCCAGGCGGCGAACGGCCAGCTGCGGCGGGCGAGGAACTGCCGGTCGAGGCGCTCGCTCTGGGCGGCGAGCATCTTGTCGATGTCCTTGACCGCCGCCTTCAACTCCTTGAGCTCCTCGGCGTGGTCGCGCTTCACGGCGGCGGGCACGCTCTTGGTCGTCTTGCCCGCCGCGTTGCGCCAGCCGACGACCGCCCTGCCGCTCTGGACCTCCAGGACGGCGGTGGCCTCGCCCAGTTGCCGCTCGGCGCGGCCTACCTCGGTCAATCCGTAGGCGGGGACGGCCAGTTCCTCGATCTCCTCGCGGGACAGACCCAGCGCCTCGGCCCGGCTCTCCAAGGCGGTGTCGAGCAGCTTCGCCGTGCCCTTGTAGGTCACCCGGGCGGCCAGGCGGGCGAGTTCGGCGAGGGCGGGTCCGCCGTCGATGCGGGAGAGCGCGGTGACACCGGCGTTGGCGACCTTCGGGTTGCGCGGGCCCAGCCCGGCGACCTTCTTGAGCGAGGTCTCGACCAGCGCTCCGAGCGCACGGGCGGTGTCCGGGTGCGGCGGCAGCAGGGCGAGCAGCCAGCTCAGTCCGCGCAGGGTGTTGGCGTTGCAGGGGTCGTAGGCGTTGTTGATGTCGGCCTCGTACTGCCGCCGCTCCAGCGCGAACGTGCGGCGGCCGACCAGGGTGAGCCAGGGCAGCACGGTGGAGCGGACCAGGTCGGCGCCGAGGGGCTCGATCAGGGCGCGGGCCTGCTGCTCCCAGGTGCGGGTGGGCTTGGCCGCGGTGGCGGTCGTCGCGTGCCGCAGCAGGGCCTGCCAGCCGGGGGCGCCCCGGGTGTCCCGCATGGCCTGCTCGGCCCACTCCTCGCCGACGTTGAGCACGGGCTCGGTGAGCTTCCGGGCCAGCGCGGTGACCGACTCGTCCCGGTACGCGTCCAGGGCCGAGCGCCGGAAGGCGGCCACGACGGCGGGCGCGAGGGCGCGCCCGGCGGCGAGTTCGGCCTCGGCGAGGACCTCGTAGCGCCTGCCGTACCAGAAGGAGTTCTGGCGGCCGAGTTCGTCGAGCGCCTCCAGACGCTCCACCGAGAGCCGGTCGCCGGGCAGGCCACGCGCGACGACACCGACCAGGGTCAGGGCGTTGCCGCGGGCGACCGGGCCCGCCTCGGCCGAGTGGTACTGCGCCACCAGGGCATCGGCGAGCGCCCTGCGGGCCTCGGGCGGCAACGCGCGCAGCTCGTCGGGCACGTCGGCCAGCACCCCGGTCCAGCTGCCCCGGTTGACGGCCGCGGCCTTGAGCAGCTCGACGGCGAGCTCGGTCGACTCCCCCGCGGCGGCGCGCTGCCGGATCAGCATCCTGAGCTTTTCGGCCTCCCCCATCGTCATCCCCCCACCAGCGCCACGAGCTTCAGGAACGTGACTTCCGTGCCGAGCGCGAGCTCGATCTCCTCGGCCGGGTCGGTGACCTGACGGTCCCCCACCAGGACGAGGAATCCATTGCCCGCGAACGCCTTGAGCGCCAGCTCGGTCTGCGCCTCGGGATCGATCCGACGGGGGGTGCGCAGCACGTACCCGTTGAGCACGCGCTCGGCGTCGTCGGGCTGCACGAGCCCCTGGAACACCTGCGGTGTGCGCGCGTTGTACTCGGCGACCTCCTGGAACACCCGACGCCGGATCAACTCACCCACGGTGAGCCGCTCCTCGGCGATCTCCAGGTCCCAGCCGTCGCTGCGGTCCCCCGCAGTCGTCTCGTCGACGAACATCACGATTGCCATGCCGCCGACAGTACGGGCCACCAGTGACAACGCGACCGCCGTGGCCTGCCGTTCTCCAGGGCCACGCCGTCGCGGGTGGTCAGGCCCTGCCGCGCCCGCGACGTCCTGGCCGCCGCCGCGGCACGGACGCTAGCCGTTGGAGCGGAAGATGGGCCAGCCGACCTCGGTGACCAGATCGTCCTCGTCGGACCCGTCGAGGGGACTGCGCAGGTAGTACTCGCGCAGCGGGCCGTCGACGCCGATCTCGTGGCGCGCGGCGTAGACGCCCAGGTCACCGAAGGTGAGGTCGATGCTGTTCAGGGACCCGCGGTGGACGGCGATCGCGAGCTCCGCACCGGGCACGAGCAGCGAGTCGATGCGGCCGACCAGGTGCGCGTCCGCGTCGACCGGGACGAACACCATCGCCTCACCGCGCTCGTCCTGGTACAGCTCGCTCGCGAACAGCCCGCCGATCGGCCCGGTGCGGCGCAGGCGCTGGGCGGTGACGAAGCCGTGCAGTTCGCCGAGGGCGCCCTGCCACCAGCTCACCACGTCCCGTCGGTCGACGACCTCGCGAATCCCGATCGCCGGCTGCTCGCGGACTGTGCGGTACTCGACACTGAGCGCGTCGTCCGGCCGGGCCAGCAGCTCGCGCAGCGACTCGACGGCGCTCTGGGCCTGGACGAGCCGGTCCTCCAACCGCGCGAGATGGGCACTGATCAGTTCGTTGCGCGTACTCACGTCCGGTGCGGCCAGCACGGCCTTCACGTCCGCCACGGGCATGTCGAGGTCGCGCAGACGAAGGATCACCTGCGCGGTCGGCACCTGCTCAAGGGAGTAGTACCGGTAGCCGGTGCCCCGGTCGACGTCGGCCGGCGCGAGCAACCCCACCTCGTGGTAGTGCCTCAAGGTCTTGATGCTCAGATGGGTCACGCGGGAGAACTCGCCGACCGTCAGGCCTGTGTGCATGGCGCCAGTATCGACCCTCCCCCTACCGGAGGGTCCAGCACACGACGACCGTTGACCCTCCCGCGCGGGTAGCGCCCAGCATGGGCAGTACGGACCCCATCGCTCCGAAGTCAACACGTCAACGAGGGAGCACCCCATGAACACCACCCACCCGGTCGACACGCTGCCCGAGGTCGTCGCCGCCTACATCACCGCGGTCAACGCCTTCGACGTGGATGCGATCATGGCGACCTTCTCCGACGACGCCCTGGTCAACGACGTGCACCGCGAATTCGCCGGCCCCGCGTCGATCCGCGCCTGGGCGCGCCGCGAACTGGTCGACGACAAGGTCACCATGGACGTGACCGAGGTCGTGCCCCACGGGTCCCTGACGATCGTGCGCGCACGGTACGACGGCGAGTACGACAAGACGAACCTCCCCGATGAGCTGATCCTGACCAGCTACCTCACGGTCGTCGACGGCAAGATCAGCTCCCTGATCATCCTGCACAACGCGCCGGCTCCCTACTGAGGGCAAGCCCGCGCCGACCCGGCCCCGGTCAGCCGAAGGCCGGCTGCTCCCCCGGCGGCCGGCCGGCACCCACTCCTTCCAGGGAGCACCCATGAGCACACTGGTCATCGCCGAGTTCTTCTCCCAGCCCGGCCGCGGCGACGACGTCGCGAAGCTGCTGCTGGACATCCTGGGCGAGAGCCTCAAGCACGAGGGCTGCGAAGACATCCGCATCCTGCGCGACCAGGACGACCCCGACCACGTCGCGGGCCTGACCCGGTGGACCGAGCGGCACAACTACACCGACTACCTCGCCTGGCGCACCGAGCACGGCTTCACCGCCACCTTCGAGGCGATGCTCACCCGCCCCCTGGTGCTCCACTACTACGACGAGGTCTACCACGGCCACGGCATCGCGGCCCGTACGGAGGACCATTGACAGCCGGCTCGCCCGGAGGGTCCGGCCTGCGTGCGAGGATGCACTGCCGGCCGCGAACGCGCCGGGACGGCCCGCGGCGCCGCGGGTCGGACCCGGCCGGTCTGGCGCACGGAGCGTGCGGCAGCCGGCCGCGACGGTTGACCGTCAGTCGCCTTCGGGCTTGAGCTCGGTGGCGACGAAGTCGCCGATGGCGCTGGAAACCGCGTCCGGCTGCTCGAGGTGGGGGAAGTGCCCGGCCTCGGGGATCGGGCGGAAGGTGGCGCGCGGGAAGGAGTCGGCCAGGGCGCGCTCGTACTCCAGCGGGACGATGCCGTCCTGCTCGCCGGCGAGCACCAGGACCGGGACGCCGACGCGGTGCAGGCGGCCGCGCAGCTTCGGGTCGTGGCAGAACGGGTCACCGGCGTACACGGCCAGGGTGTGCTGGTTGGCGGCCATGGCGGCCTTCTGCTCGTCGCCGAGCGCGGCCGGGTTGGGGCGCAAGTCGGGGTTGTGGAAGGCCAGTTCGCCGGTGCGGACCGGGCCGAGGTCGGCGGGGTCGGCGATGGCCAGCGGGGGTTCGGGGGTGATGCCGGTGGCGCCGAGCAGGACCAGCGAGCTGATCCTGCCGCGGTTGTCGCGCAGTGCCATCTCGGCCGCGATCCAGCCACCGACCGAGCTGCCGACGACCATCACCTCGTCCAGGCCGAGTTCGTCGAGCAGGTCGAGGTAGGCGCAGGCCAGGTCGGCGACGGTGTCGGTTCCCTCCGGGCGGGGTGTGCCGTCGAAGCCGGGGTGGGTCGGGACGACCACGTGGGCGCGCTGGGACATGCCGGCGGCGAAGCCGGCCATCGAGCGCGGGCCGGCGCCGCCGTGCAGCATCAGCACGCCGGTGCCGGCGCGGTGCTCGCCGAACTCCTGGACGGTGACGCTCGGGCCGTGGTGCAGCTCGATGGTGCGGGTGGTGCTGGTCGGGGCGGAGACGGTCATCGGGTCGGCTTCCTTCTGCTCGATCGTGGGTGCGGCGAGCGGGCCGCCGGCATCGGGTACGGCGGTCGTGGCGTAGCGGTCCATCACTTCGGCCATGTTCTGCGGGGTCATGGCCCGGCCGCCGGTGATCATGTCCCGCAGGTCGCGGAAGTACTGGACGTACAGGTCCGGGGTGAAGGTGTTGATCATGACCAGCGGCTGGTCGCCCGGGTTGGCGAAGGTGTGCGGAGCGCCCGGGGGGACCATGACCATCGTTCCGGCCGGCGCCTCGTGCACATCGCGGCCGACGGTGAAGCGGGCGGCGCCGGAGACCACGTAGAAGCCCTCGTCGTGCTGGGCGTGGCGGTGCTGGGGCGGCCCTTGGGTGTGCGCGGGGATCGTGATCTCGGCGATCCCGAGCCGGTGTGCGGTCGTGGTGCCGTCTTCCAGAATGCGGATCCGGGCCTGCCCGAGGTCGATCACCTCGCCGCCGCCGGGAGCGACGACGGAGACGTCTGGTGTCATGGCCATCCTTCGTGAGAGCTGACTCTCATGACTGTAGGACTGTCGCATTCCATCGTGCAAGTGCTCTCTCATCATTGGAGTCCACTTGCTAGAGTGGCGCCATGCAGGAGACGGAACCGAAGACACGTCAGGGCGCGAAGGGCCGCACCAACCAGAAGCTGCGAACCCGCGCGGCGATCGTGTCGGCCGCGGCCGAGCTGATGCGCACCGGGCACGAGGTGACCATGCCCGAGGTCGCGAAGGCGGCCCTGGTCTCCGAGGCCACCGCCTACCGCTACTTCCCCGATCTGGCCAGCCTGCTCCGGGAGTCGATGGCGGACGAATGGCCCACCCCGGAGCAGGCGCTCCGCGCCGTTGCCGACTCCACCGACCCGGTGGCGCGCGTCGCCGCCGCGACGGAGCACCTGCTGCGGCACGTTCTGGCCTACCAGGGCGCCACCCGTGCCATGATCGCGGCCACCATCACCCGCCCCGAGGCCGCCGCCGCCCGCCCCGCCCTGCGGATCGGGCTCATCGACCACGCACTCGCCCCCGTCGCGGAGGCCCCCGGCGCCGACCCCGCCGCGCTGGCTCAGCTGAAGCGGGACCTCGCCGTCGTGATGAGCGCCGAGACCCTGTTCACCCTCACCGACCTGCTCCGCCTCGACGCGGAGGAGGCCATCGCCAGCGCGGTCCACACCGCCACCACGCTCACCCGCGCGACCCTCGGCACCGACCCGACCTGACCCACCGCCCCGGCCCGGCCCCGCCGCGCCGCCCATCGGTCACCGCAGCATCGACGGACCCGGTGCGCGGCTACGCCCGAGGGCCCGGTTCGCCGAGCACCGTGCAGACCGCCGCCTGTTCCAGGGCCTGTTCGGCGGCGCCTGCCGCGGGGGCGGCCAGCCCGAAGATGGTGGGGACCAGGATCGTCACCGTGCCCCGCCCCGCCGCGTCGGTGTAGGCGACACTGCTGTATCCGGCCGCCTGGCCGTCGTGGCCCCACACCGTGCCGCAGGGGAAGACGACCTTGCGCAGCCCGAGCCCGTAGCCGTTCCCGGACGGGTCCTTCGGGTCCTCGGGCACCGTGGCCTTCATCTCTTCGAGCTGAGCGGCGGGCAGCAGCCTGCCGGACAGCAGGGCCCGGTCGAAGCGGGCCCAGTCGGCGGCGGTGGACACGATGCCGCCGGCCGCCCACAGCGTGCTGTGGTTGATCGCCGTGGTGTCGACCCACGCACCGCGCGCCGGGCCCGCGAACGAGGTCCCGGCCGGCACCCCGGGCGGCAGGTACAGGGCGAGGTGGGCCGCGTCGGGTTCGTACCCGTGGGCCTGGCGGGAGCTGGTGGCCGGGCTGTCGGCCAGGTACGTGTGGGTCAGGCCGAGCGGGCGCGCGATGCGCTGCTGGACGAGCGTGCCGAGGGACCGGCCGGTGGCCCGTTCCAGGATCAGGCCGAGCGCGATGTAGTTGGTGTTGCTGTAGGAGAACTGACGCCCGGGCGGGAAGAGCGGCGCGTGCCGCACACCTGCGGCCAGGAGCTCGCGCGGGGTCCACTGGTGCGCGTCCTGCCCGAGGAAGGCGGCCAGCACCGCGGGGTCGTGGGTGATGTCGAACAGGCCGCTGGTGTGGTCGAGCAGCATCCGCACGGTGATCGCGCGGCCGCCCGGGACTTGGCCCGGCAGCCACTTCTCCACGGTGTCGGTCAGGTTGACGCGGTGTTCGGCGACCAGTTGCAGGACCAGGGTGGCCACCATGGTCTTGGTGTTGGAGCCCATCCGGAACTGGTCCGCCACCGCGAGCCCGGCGTCGGCGCGGGCCCAGGCCGCCTGGCGGACGATCTCGGTCACCCGGCCGTGTCCGTCCTCGACGCGCACGACGACGCCCGGCGCGCCCGCGTCCACGACCTGCTGCGCGAGGGCCGCCAGGCCCGTGGGGTCCGCGGCGGTGGGGGGGGGGGGGGGGGGGGGGCCCCGGCCCCCCCCCCCCCCCCACCGCCAGGGAGCCGCCGAGCAGGCCGGCGAGTGCGAGCACCGCGGCCGACCGGCGGCGCGCTACCCGAAATTGCTCGAACATGACTACTGCCCCTCTGAGTTGGCGTCCTCGGTGTCGAACGCCAGTCTCCCGCCCGGCCGGACGGAGGGGACTGGGGCAAGTCCCCCTTCTGACAAGGGGGATAACCCCCGGCCAGAAGGGATGGGCGGGAATCTCCGGCGGCAGCTACCAGCAGGACCAGCAGGCCGCCCAAGAGGCCTTGACCGCCCTCGGGTTCGAGCTGCCGACCCCCTGACCGCCCGCCGGACACCTGGGCGGCGAGGCCACGCTGCCGAGGTCGGCGCACCCTTCCTGCGTCGCCCCGGCAACCGACCGTGTGCCCCGGTGCAAGCGCACCGGGCCACAGGGCAAGGGCGGATCGCCGGTCCAGGTGAAGATCTCCCCCGCTTACCCGGCAGGCCCGTGCCACCCTGGGGCGACAGACCACTCTCCTCGGCGGGCCGCTCCTCCCGTATCGTCGGTCCTATGACGCGTCCGCTGCTGCACCAGCGTTGGCCTGAACTGGCCGAGTCGCTGCCGCACCTCCCGCTGGGCGACGTGCCGACGCCGGTGCGGCCTCTGGCCGGGCTCGGCTGCCGGTCTCCGCTCTGGCTGAAGGACGAGAGCGGGTACGGGCACGGCGGATGGGGCGGCAACAAGGTCCGCAAGCTGGAATGGCTGCTACCCGAAGCCCACCGGCGCGGTGCCCGGACCCTCCTCACCGTCGGCGGCCTCGGCACCAACTGGGGTCTGGCGGCGGCACTCTACGCCCCCGAGCAGGGCCTCACCGTCGCCCTCGCCCTGATCGACCATCCGGTCGACGATCACACCCGGGCCCAGCTCCGGCGCCTTCGCGCATCCGGCGCCACCCTGCACTTCCTGCACACCAAGACCCGCCTGATCCTCGCCGCCCCCTGGCTCTTCGTACGCCATTCCTCGATGCGAGGCCCCACCCTCCCGTACTTCCTCCCGGCCGGCGGATCCTCGCCGCTCGGCACGCTCGGGTACGTCGAAACCGCGCTGGAGCTGGCCGCGCAGGTGTCGAACGGGCTGCTGCCCGAGCCCGGCTGGGTCGTGACCGCGGTCGGCTCGGGAGGCACCGCCGCCGGCCTGGCCCTGGGGCTGCGGTTGGCCGGCCTGCGCACCCGCGTCCTCGGGATCGTCGTCAACGACACCCTGCGCCTGGACGGCACAGCGCTCAACGCGCTGGCCCGCAAGGCCGAGGCGCTGCTCCGCGGTCGGGGCGCCGCCCTGCCGCCACTCGGCCTCGGCTCGGACGACATCCGACTCGACCGCGGCTGGCTCGGTCCCGGCTACGCCCACCCCACCGCCGAAGCCACCGCAGCACTCAACCGCGCCGCCTCCGACGCGGGGCTGGCACTCGAACACACCTACACCGCCAAGGCCCTAGCGGCGCTCCTCGACCTCGACGCCTCCGGGCGCTTCGGCGACGAGCCGGTGCTCTTCCTCAACACCTTCGGCCCCAGATAGCAGGCACCGGACCGGCCGAAGCCCGCGAGTGCGGGGCCCCGGCCGATCCGGCGCTTCCTGGATGAACGCCAACTGCGAACGGGGGATCGCCGATCGTCGCTCCGGTACAACGCGACCGCCTGCCCCCTGCACTTCGGGCGGTACAGCTGTATCGACCGCACAGCCGTCCATGAGAGTTGGATGATCGCCGGGGCCGCTCAGCCACGGAGTCGGGTGGAGAGCGGGGGTGGGGTCCAGGGGTCGGTGCGGTGTTTGGTGGAGGTGACGCCGTGTTCGTCGTGGAGGTGCTCGGGGATGGCGTACTGCATGACGCGGCCGCGGGTGAGGGAGCTGAGTTCGAAGCGGGTGGTGAGGTCGCCGAGGCGGTCCAGTGCCCAGGCTCCGAGGGGGGAGGAGTCCTCGATGCGTTCGAGGATGCCGAGCAGGGTGGGGGCGAGGGTGATGGCCTTGTCCCAGGTGGAGCGCGGTACTTGGAGCCAGTCGGCGCAGGTGTCACCGACCAGGTAGCGGATCAGGGCGGGGACGACCGGGTCGAGCAGGGTGCCGGGGACGACCTGCTCGTACAGGTCGATGAGTTGGCGGGTGAGCTTGACGCCTTCGTCGGACGGGCCCATGTGGCGGGCCATGTAGAGGTCGGAGAAGTCGCGCGCCTCGGCCAGGTCGGCGGGGGCGGCCTGCGGGTCGACACCGAGGATCGCGCCGACCACGCGCCAGGCGTAGAAGTAGGCCTCGGCGCCCTCGTTGGAGATGTGGATGCCCATCCGGTGCAGGGCGTCCAGCACCTGGATGGAGAACATCATCTGCCCGCCGATCATGTCCTCCTGGCAGATCGGCACGCCGAGGGCGGCTTCGTCCCAGAGGTTCTCGCGGCGCAGGTGGTGGCGGATGGAGGCGTGCAGCAGGCGGACCTTCTGGGCGGCCGGGATGAACCTGCCGCCGGCTTCGAAGGCGTCGGGCCGCATCAGGTAGAGGGTGAACTGGCCGGTCTCGGCCATCCGCTTGGAGGGGTAGTCGAGTGAGTGGGTGGCGCTGAGCAGGCGGGCGACGTGCGGGACGACGTAGCAGGCGGGCATCGAGGCGAAGGACAGCGCGGTGGAGATGTGGACGTTGTTGCGGATGAAGAACAGCCTGGCCTTCTCCATCCGGTCCCAGTCGACCCAGTCGGGTGGGGTGGCGGTGGTGTGCAGGTAGTCGCGGGCCTCCTCGGGGACGTCGTCGGGCAGCGGCTGGCCGCTCTGGGCGAACCAGCGCATCAGGGTGTTGAACTTGCCGGTGTCACCGCGCTCGAACAGCTCGTCCACCACGGCATCGGCCAGCGGGTCACCCGTCAGGCGCAGGGCGTCCATCGCTTCGGGTGTCACGGTCATGGGTGTGCCCCCTCGTTCGGTGTCTGCTCGGTCTCTGCGGTGTCAGGACGTTCGGGCGGTCGCCGCGGCGATCAGGTCGGACAGGGCGCCGGCTGCCTGCGGCGGGAGGGCTGCCCGCTCAAGTGCGGTGCGGGCGGCCAGCGCTCGTTGGGCGATCATCTCCTCGACGCGGGCACGCGCCCCGGAGCGCTCCATGATCTCCCGCAGCTGGTCCAGTTCCGCCGACTTGAGGTCGTCTCGGCCCAGCCTGGCCCGCAGGTGTGCGCGGTCGGAGGGTGTCGCACCGGTGAGGGCGTGGGCGAGCAATGCGGTGGGTTTGGCGCCGACGAGGTCGTCCAGGTTGGACTTACCGGTGCGCTGCGGGTCGCCGAAGACGCCGAGCAGGTCGTCGCGAAGCTGGAACGCCTCGCCCAGCGGCACCCCGTAGGCGGTGAAGGCCTCCAGTAGTGCGGGCGGTGCGCCGGCGAGGCGGCCGCCCAGGTGCAGGGGGTGTTCCACGGTGTACTTCGCGGTCTTGTAGCGGATGACCTCAAGTGAGCTCTCCGCGCTGGGCGTTGACCGGGTGCGCAGGATCTCCATGCACTCCCCGGCGATCAGTTCGCGGGCGAGTGTGGCCCACAGGGGGCGGGCCCGTGCCAGGTAGGCGGCGGGCAGCCCGCAGGTGGCGAACAGCTGCCCGGCCCAGGACATCAGCAGATCGCCGACCAGCATCGCCAGTGACCTGCCCTGGGCCTCGCGCCCCGGCGCGTCAGCGACCGCGTGGCGCAGGGCCAGGTGCGCGGTGGGTACGCCGCGGCGGATCGGGCTGTCGTCGATCAGGTCGTCGTGGACCACGGCCGCCGCGTGCACCAGCTCCATCGCCGCCGCGGCCCGCACCATCGCGGTGCTGTCCGGTTGGCCCGAGGCCCGCCAGCCCCAGTAGGCGAACGCGGCGCGCAACCGCTTGCCCTCCGCCACGGCCGCGCGTAACTGCTCTGCCACCGGCTTCAGCTGGGCGTCGATGGCGACCAGCAGCTCGGTCTCCTCCCGGACGAAGCGGCCAAGGACCTCGTCGACCCGCGACTTGAGCGCCGGGCCCGGTGGCAGCTCAGGCATCGGGAGAGCTTCGGCGGGAGGCTGCCGCGCGCCGTGCCACGGCCTCCAGGTGGGACTCGGAGGCGGGGGCGAGACGGCCCAGCAGCAGTTCGCCGCGTGCCCGCAACTCCTCCTGCCCGTCCGCTGCCACCTCGTGCAGGTCGGAGCGGCCGAGCAGGCCGCGCATCCGGCGCAGCAGCCCCTCGGCCTGTTCCAGTCCCACATCGATGACACCGGCCAGGAGTTGGACCGCCTCGGTCCCCCGTTCGGCGCGCGTTCCCGCACTCTCGTCTGCTGACACGACTCCCCCACCTCCCCGAAGGCACGGCTACGGCGGCTTACCGCCGCACGGCACCCGCAAGCATCAGTGACGATGCCCCGACAGGGAACCGATCACCCAGGGAGTCATCCGAACCAGTTATGTCCCAGGCAAAGCACGCCAACGAGGAACGCTATGTGATATGGCCGCAGCGGACAGAGCGGCCCTGCGCGACCCGCGGTCCCCCTGAATCTGCGTCTGCCTGATGGACACGGGCGCTCACGGGTGGTCGAGCTCAGCCTTCGCCGCCGCGGCCCACTGGGCTGCCACCCGCGCGGCGGCTGTCAGCCTGTCACGCCGGCCTTCAACACACCGAGCAGGCGGGTGACTTCGGCGGCCATGGCGGTGCGGCCGGCGCCAAGGTAGCGGCGGGTGTCCACCAACTTGGCGTTGTCATCGAGGGTTTGGCGGACGGCCGAGGTGAAGACCTGGTTGAGGTGGGTGGCGATGTTCACCTTGGTCATGCCGTGGTCGACCGCCCGGGTCAGGTGCTCGTCGGCCACGCCGGACGAGCCGTGCAGGACCAGCGGCACGGGGACGGCGTCGCGCAGCGCGGTGATGAGGTCGAAGTCGAGGGCGGCGTCGCGGGTCAGCATCGCGTGCGAGGTGCCCACCGCCACGGCGAGCGCGTCCACGCCGGTGGCGGCGACGAACGCGGCCGCCTCCCCGGGGTCGGTACGGGCACCGGGGGCGTGAACGCCGTCCTTGCCGCCGACCTTGCCGAGCTCGGCCTCCACCCAGACGCCGGCCGCGTGGCAGCGCGCGGTGACCTCGGCGGTGGTGCGCACGTTGTCCTCGTAGTCGAGGGCGGAGGCGTCGAACATGACGGAGGAGAAGCCGAGTTCGACGGCCTCGCCGACCAGGTCGGCGCTGGTGGCGTGGTCGAGGTGGACCGCGACGGGAACGGCGGCGGCGCGGGCGGTGGCCAGCGTCGCGGCGGCTATCGGTGCGAGGCCGCCGTGGTAGCGGACGGCGTTCTCGCTCAGCTGCAGAATCACCGGGGCGCCGGCGGCTTCGGCGCCGGCCACGATGGCCTGGGCGTGTTCGAGCTGGATGACGTTGAACGCGCCGACACCGCGCGCGGCGCTCGCCGCGGGGGTGACGATGGCGCCGGTTCCGGTCAGGGGCATCACGGGCTCCTTGGTTCGCTGAGCGGGCCGACGTCGACCAGTGGCCGCAGCCGGCGGAGGACGTCGAGGTCGAAGTCGCCGGCCAGGGGAGCGGCGACGGTGGCCGCGGACAGCGCCACGGCGTCGGCCAGCCGTTCGGGCCAGGCCGCACCGGCGACCAGGCCGACGGTGAGTGCCGCCACGGCGGCGTCGCCTGCTCCGGTGGGGTTGCCGGCCAGCCGCTCGGGCGGCCTGGCCTGCCAACTCCCTTGCGGGGTCACGGCGATGAGGCCGTCCGGGCCGAGGGAGGCGACGACCGCCTCGGCCCCGGCGGCCAACAGGGCCTGCGCCGCGGCGACCGGGTCGGCGAGCCCGGTGGTGGCGGCGAGCTCGTCGGCGTTGGGTTTGATCAGTGCGGGGCCGGCCGGCAGCGCCGAACGCAGGGCGGCGCCGTCGGCGTCCAGCACCGCCGGCACCCGGTGCCCGGCTGCGAGACGGACGAGTTGGGCGTACGCGTCCTCGGGTACGCCGCGTGGCAGGCTGCCGGAGAACACGACGGCCGCGGCACCCTGCAGCAGCCGGTCGAGGTGCTCCAGCAGCCGCTCCCACTCGTCGGGCCGGACCACTGGGCCGGGTTCGAGCAGGATCGTGGTGTCGCCTGCGCTCTCGTCGACCACGGCCACCGTGCGGCGGCTCTCGCCGTCGATCAGCAGCAGCTGTTCGGGCAGCCGGGCGGTGGCGAGTTCGCGCCGCAGCGCGCTCCCGGCCGCGCCGCCGGCGAGGCCTGTGACGACGGTCCGGTGGCCGAGCGCATGCAGCACCCGGGAGACGTTGACGCCTTTGCCGCCCGCCCGCTCGGCCACCGTGTGCACCCGGTTGCTGCCCTGCGGGCGCAACCGGTCGACGTGGTAGGTGATGTCGAGGGCGGCGTTGAGTGTGACGGTCAGGATCACGGGGCGGCCGTTCCGTCTTCGTCCAGCAGGTCGTGGGCGAGCAGGGCGGCACCCTGGCAGCCGGCCTGGTGGCCGAGTTCGGCCGGCACGATCTGCGGCATCGTCTGGAAGCTGAGCCGCTCGGCCACGGCCGCGCGCAGCGGGGCGAAGTACGGCTCGCCGGCGCGGGCGAGGCCGCCACCGATGACGATGCGTTCGGGGTCGAGCAGCGTGATGGCGGCCGCCAGTCCGTCGGCGAGGGCCTCGATGGCCTCGCGCCAGACGGTGGCGGCGGCCGGATCGCCGGCGGCGGCGCGTTCGCCGACGTCCTTGGCGGTGGCGTCCGTCTCCCCGGTGGCGTGGGCGTAGCGGCGGGCGATGGCGGCGGCGGAGGCGATGGTCTCCAGGCAGCCGCGGCCACCGCACGGGCAGGCTTCGCCGCCGGGCCGGACCACCAGGTGGCCGAGTTCGCCGGCCCGGCTGTGGCTGCCGATCTGTGCGTACCCGTCGACCATGTGGGCCGCGGCGATGCCGGTGCCGACGGGGACGAACAGGAAGTTGCGGCTGCCGCGTCCGGCGCCGAGCCGGGCCTCGGCCAGGCCGCCGGCCCGCACATCGTGTCCGAGCGCTACCGGCAGGCCCAGCTCGTCGGTGAGCCAGCCGCGCACCGGCAGATGCCGCCAACCGAGGTTGGCGGCGAGGACCGACACGCCGGCGAGTTCGTCGACGATGCCCGGCGCGGCGATGCCCGCCGCCGACGGGCGGTGCTCCCGCACGAGTTGGGCGGCCGCCGCGATCACGGTCTCCAGGACGGCGTCCGGGCCACGGTCGGCGCCGGTGAACCAGCGCTCGGTGTGCCGCAGGATGCCGTCGGGCCCGGCGACGCCACCCTTGATGTAGGTGCCGCCGATGTCGAGGGCGATGGTCGTGGCGGTGGCTGTCACGGCTGGGGCAGCACGATCGAGCGGGTGAGATTGCGCGGCTGGTCGGGGTCCAGGCCGCGGCCCTTGGCCAACTCGACGGCCAGGCGCTGGGCGCGGATCAGGTCGGCCAGCGGGTCGAGGTCGGAGACGGACGCGATGGCGCCGGTCGCCAGGACCTGGTCGAGCAGGCCGGTCGGTGGCTCGCCGAAGAACCAGGTGACACTGTTCGGGCCGGTGACGCTGATCGGGCCGTGCCGGTACTCCATGGCCGGGTAGGACTCGGTCCAACTACCCGACGCCTCACGGATCTTGAGGGCCGCCTCGTTGGCGACACCGACGGTCCAGCCGGTGCCGAGGAAGGTGAACTGGCCTGCCTCGGCGGCGCCTTCGGGCAGCTCTGCGGTCACCGCGCGCTCGGCCTGCTCGGGCAGGTCGGCCGGCACCAGACCCAGGTGGGCGCGCAGCAGCACCAGGGCGGTGGTGGCGAACCGGGTCTGCACGACGGACTTCTCATCCGCGAACTCGAGGTCGATCACCGTGTCGGCGGCCGAGCTGATCGGCGTGGCGAGGTCACCGGTGATCGCCGTGGTGGCGATGCCGGCCGCCCGGGCCTGCGCGAGGGCGGCGAGCACCTCGGTGGTGGTGCCGGAGCGGGTGATGGCCACCACCCGGTCGTAGCGGCGGTCCGCCGGGAACTCGGAGGCGGCGAACGGGTCGGTCTCCCCGAGGCCGGCGCGCTCGCGCAGCGACGCGTAGGCCTGGGCGATGTACAGCGAGGTGCCGCAGCCGATGACGGCGACCCGCTCGCCCTTCTCCGGCAGACCGGCGGGCGCCAGTTCCAGTGCCCGGCGCCAGCACTCCGGCTGGCTGGCGATCTCCTGCTCGACGTGGCTCATCTCGGTCTCCTTCTGGCGCATAGTGCGCATCACACGTTCATTGATGCTCGTTTTATAGCCCAATCAAGCACTTGTGATCAATCCGCAGAGGAGCTCGCCAGGCTCAAGGCTCAGCGGTTGCCGCACTTGCTCGACCTCCTGAGCCAGCGGGACCGCATCGACGTCATCCAGATCGACGTGCGCCGCGGGTAGCCCGGCGGATGGATCGACATCGCACAGCGGGCCTGGCCGCACCCCGACGACCAGGGTGCGGCCAGGCCTGCCAGGCTCCACGGCGGGCCTGACAGGGAACCCGCTCGGGAGGCTCCTCGACGAGAAGTCCCGGAGCCGCTAATGCCAGTCGACGACCAGCCAACCGCGGTGCGGCAGGTCCTGGCCGAGCTCCAGCGTCGGACCGTCGACGGTCGCGAGCGCGGCAACGGGCTCGGCGAGCGGGGCGAGCAGCGTGGAGACGGTGCTGTCCCACCCGCCGGGCAGGACCACGCGCGGCCGTGCCGGGTCGGCGCTGCCGTTGGCGACCGCCAGACTCCAGCCGTCGTCGGTGCGGGTCAGATGCGGGATCAGGTGCGGTCCACCGGTGACCAGCGGCAGGGTCGGCGTCTCGCCTTCCAGATAGCGGACCATGGCATGCACCAGGCGCTGCCCGTCGTCGTCGAACGGCAGCAGCTCGACGGCAGTAGCCGCCAACACGCCGACTCGGCCCCCGAGTTCATTGGTGAAGACATACCGACCCGCGCCCCACGTCTGTCGGTCCGGGGTGAGGATCTCGGTCCATACCTCGGCGTCGGTGGCGGGCAGCAGGCGGGCCAGAGCGGGCTGGACGTTGACGCTGAGGAAGGCTCCCCGGCCCTCGTCGGACGGCCGGACCACCTGCTCCAGCGCGTACGGGCCCGACGCGGAGGGTTCCTCCCGGCCGGCGAGCTCGGCGACGGTGGCGCCGATCAGCTCGGCGAACCCGCGCTGGGTGAGGATGTGCGCGGCGGTGCCGTCCAGCAGCAGGCCACCGGCGAGCATCCGGCGCAGCTCGTCGTCGTCGAAGGCCCAGGCGAGCTGCCCGAACAGCACCCGGACCGGGGCGTCCTCGGCGGTGACCGGGACGCCGTAGCGCAGCAGGAAGTCCGCGGCGGGGCCCGGGTCGACGGCCAGTTCGGCGAGGTCGCCGCCGCGCGTCGTGCGCACCTGGGCGGCGGCGCCCTGGTGCACGGCCAAACCGACGCCGTGGGTGTGCGGTTCGCCCGGCTGCCGCTCGGCGAGCCAGTCGAGCGCCGGTCGGGAGCGCCGCAGCATGTCGGCGACCCGGGGGAAGCGCTGGGCGCGGCCGGACTGCATCGGGTGGACGTTGAGGAACATCGCGTGCGAGCCGGCGAGTTGGGCGGCGACCAGTTCCGACCAGGTCTGCGTGTCGGACTTGGACCAGGCGGTGTGCGGCCAGTTCTCGATCTCCGGCTCGCTGCGCACGTGGCGCGGCCGCAGCGCCCGCTGGAGCTCCAGCATCCAGACGGAGAAGCTGAGTTCACGCCCGGGAGCGTCGCCGTAGCGGGCGAAGTGCGGCCGGTGCGAGACCTGCCGGTCGATGCCGAGTGCCTCGAACAGGGCCCGCCAGTCGCGGCCCTCCACCGAGTGCACCCCCGGTTCGGAGCTCATCAGGCCCAGCTGCGTGCGCCCGCCCGAGCGCTCCGCAACGGCTGCGGCCACCTCTGCGGCGGCCTCCAACTGGGCGGTCCGCCAGACCCGTTGCAGCAGCGCCCGCCACGGGTGCGGCTCCCCAGGCGCGGTGATGGCGGCGACCAGCTGCTCTCGGGTCACCTCCTCCCCGGCAAGCCGTGCGAACCGCTCCAGCATCAGCGGCTCGAAGCCGCCGCCCCACGGGAGCGGCGCGTGGTTGTGGTAGCGGAAGTCGTCCTCCAGCCACAGCACCCGGAAACCCAGGTCGGCGTACCGCGCGTAGTGGGCGGCGATCCAGGCGCGCCAGCGCGGGCAGGCGAAGGAGGCCTGGCTGGCGGCGACCGTGCCGTCCGGGCCGACCACGGGCGCGAAGCCGAGGCGGTCGGTGCGGCCACGGTCGGCGTGACCTGCGGTGACCCAGGGGTTGAGACTGATGCCGAGCCCGGCGTCGCCCAGGATCTTGGCGGCCGTCGCCGCCGTGTCGTACAGGCGGTCCTCGGCCGTGCCGAAGGGATGGCCCGCGTACAACTCCTCGGCCCCCAGCAGCAGGACGGCCTCGTCGATGCCCGCCTCCCGGCAGAACGCGGCGAGTTCGGCGGCGTGTTCGGCGGTGTCCGGGCCGGGGTGGAGCTGGAATCGCAGATGGTACCGGGCGGGCACGCCTGGCCTCCTCATTTGACGCTGCCGGCGGTCAGGCCGGAGCGCCAGAAGCGTTGCAGGGACAGGAACAGGATGACCAGCGGGATGGCGGAGACCATGGCCGCGGTGATCACGATGTTGAACGGCACGGCCGAGGGGCCGATGGCGCGCTGGGCCTGCCAGCCGACCACGCCGACGGTGACCGGCTGGAGGTGGTCGTCGGCGAGCATCAGTACGGGCAGCAGGTAGTTGGTCCAGATCGACACGAACTGGAACAGGAAGATGGTGACCAACGCGGGGCCCATCACCCGCAGCGAGATGGTGGCGAAGATGCGCAGTTCGCCCGCGCCGTCGATCCGGCCTGCCTCGATGATCTCGTCGGGCACCGAGGACGCGGCGTAGATGCGCGCCAGGTAGACGCCGAACGGGCTGACCATGCTGGGCAGCAGGACCGCCCAGTAGGTGTTGACCAGGTGCAGCTGGGAGAACATCAGGTAGAGCGGTACGGCGAGCAGCGGCTGCGGAACGAGCACGGCCGCGAGGACCGTGCTGAAGGTGAACTCCCGCCCGCGGAACGTGTACTTGGCCAGCGCGTAGCCCGCCATGGCGGAGATCAGGGTGCTGACGCCCGCTCCCCCGACGGCGTAGATCGCGCTGTTGCCCAGCCACTGCCAGTAGATGCCGCCGTCGTGGGTGAACACCTCGTGCAGGTTGCCGAACAGGGCGAAGTGGCCGAACCAGAAGCCGTTGCCGCTGAAGAGGTCGCTACTGGTCTTCGTGGAGGAGACCAGCAGCCACCAGACGGGTGCGAGGAAGTAGACCGAGGCGAGCAGCAGCACGCCGAGCACCAGCCAGCGCGAGACGGGCTGACGGTTCGTCCGGGACGTGCCCGAGACGCTTGGCCGGGTGGGTGTCGTGGTGCTCACAGGGCGGCTCCGCGGCGCTGGACGAGCTTGAGGAAGCCGAAGGAGAGCACGAACGCGAGCAGCGCGAGGATGACCGACTCGGCGGCGGCCGCGTTGAAGTTGTTGGCGTCCACGGCGTCGTAGGCGGCGTAGATCGGGGTGTAGGTGCTGGGCAGGTTGGGGGCGACGTTGTGCAGGATGGCGGGCTCGTTGTAGAGCTGGGCGGTGCCGATGATGGAGAACACCGTGGTGAGCACCAGGGCCGGGCGGACCATGGGCACCTTGATGCGCCAGGCGATCGCGAGGGCCGAGCAGCCGTCCATGGTGGCCGCCTCGCTGAGCTCGGCCGGGATGGACTGAAGCGCCGAGTAGATGATCAGCATGTTGTAGCCGGTCCAGCCCCAGGTGAGCATGTTGCCGATGACGGGGCCGAGCATGCTGTCCGAGGTCAGGTTCAGGTGCAGGCCCAGGTGGTGGGCTGCGGCGGTGATCGGGCTCAGGCCGGGGGCGACCAGGTAGGACCACATGATCGCGCCGACCACGCCGGGCAGGGCGTAGGGCAGGAAGAACGCGAGGCGGAAGAAGCGCTTGAACAGCGTCGACTTGGCGTCCAGCAGCAGCGCCAGTGCCAGGGCCAGCAGCAGCATCAGCGGCACCTGGACCACGCCGATCAGCAGCACTCGCAGCAGCGAGCCGCGGAAGTCCTTGTCGCCCAGCGCGGTGGCGTAGTTGGCGAGCCCGGCGAAGCTCTGGGTGGGCGCGGACAGGCCGAGGCCGGAGCGGTGCATCCGGTAGAGGCTCTGGTAGACGGTGTAGCCGATCGGCGCCAGGTACATCGCCGCGAACAGCACCAGGAAGGGGGTCAGGAACAGCGCGACGGTCCGGGCCTGGCGCCGCGCGCGCCGGGTCGGCCGGGCCGGCTTGCCACCCGTGTCCTGCGGTGCCGTCCGCCCGGCAAGGGCGGTTGTCATGCGGGTCTTGCCTCTCGTTGATCGGACGAGCCGGGCCCGACCAGCCCACGCCGTCCGGGGGAGCAGGCGGCGTGGAGCTGGTGGGAGGTGGGCCCCGCACCGGTCGGGGTCAGGGATGGTGCGAGGCCGGTCGATGGGCCGTCAGCCGCCGGCGACGGTCAGACCCTGCTGCTTCATGCCGGCCAAGGTCTTGCCCTGCACGTCGGCGAGCACGTTCGGCAGGGTGGTGCCGCCGGTGCCCGCCTTGCCGAGGCCGTCGCCGAGGTCCGTGGCGGTCTGGGTCATGGTCGGACCCCACTGCCAACTGGTGGCGACATGGGGGGCCTCGGCCTTGAAGACGTCGTAGATGACCTGGTTGCCGTAGAACGCGTCCGGCGCGGACAGCGCGGGGTTGGACAGGCCCGAGGTGGCGGCCGGGTAGATGCCGGTGACCTTGATGAGGTTGCTGACGCTGTCGGCGTCGGTGCTCATCCAGGTGGCGAACTCGGTGGCCTCCTTGGCGTGGGCGCAGCCCTTGAGGATCGCGGTGGCCGAGCCGCCGTCGTTGCCGTAGGCCGGGTTGGCCGCGCCCCAGACGGGCATCGGCGCAACCGCCCACTGGCCGGCACCGCCCTTCACGCTGCTGGCGATGATCGGGGCGTCCCAGACGGCGTTGACGTCGGAGAGGATCTTGCCGTCCGCCATGTCCTTGTAGAGCGAGGGGTCGTAGCTGGGGTCGGTCTTGAGCAGCTTCTTGTCCAGCAGGCCCTGCCAGTAGGTGGCGACCTTCTGGTTGTCGGCGCTGTTCAGGGACACCTGCCACTGGTCGTTGCCGGTGCCGAACCACTTGGCCCCGGTCTGCCAGGCCAGGCCCGCGTAGTTGTAGGCGTCGTTCCCGAAGTCACCGAGGTAGACGCTCGGGTCGGCCTGGTGCACCTTGGCGGCGTCGGCCGCGTACTCGTCCCAGGTGGCCGGCGGCTTGTCAATGCCGTACTTGGCGAACAGGTCCTTGCGGTACATCAGCGCCATCGGCGCCGTGTCCACCGGTATCCCGTAGGTGTGGCCCTCGACGCTGACCTGGTTCCAGGTCCACTCGGCGAACTGGGACTTGGCGTCGGAGGCGTACTTGGTCACGTCCTCCAGGGCGCCGGCGGCGGCGAAGCTCGGCAGGGTCTCGTAGCCGACCTGGGCCAGGCACGGGGCGTTGCCGGCCTTGGCAGCGGTGAGCATCTTGGTGTAACCGCCCTTGGTGCCGGAGGCGGTCTTGTCGAAGGTGACCTGGATGTCCGGGTGGCTCTTGTTGAACTGGGCCACCACCTGGTCGTAGCCCGGCGCCCAGCCCCAGAAATCGAGCTTGACCGGACCCGACGCGGCGCTGGACCCGCCCTTGGAGCTGGACGAACAGCCGGCGACGAGGGCCGCCGCCGTCACGACCGCGAGTGCGGCGGCCATCGAAACTGGTCTTGCCTTCACGTGTGTCTCCTCGGACCCGGGTGGGGGGTAGCGGGAACCCAGACAAATTCGTTCGGTTATTGTTTGAACTAAAGCTGCTAAAGTCAAGAGGCGGGGGCAGGGGGCCTCCAGTGGGCTCGGCCACAGGTCACGAAGCCCTCACCCCGCCGATCTCGGGGGTGGACGCACGAAAGGAGCAGTCCGTGAAGGCAGCACCGCAGGGGTCGGGCGTACGCAATCTGGCCATGGCGGGGCCCGCCGTCGCCCGGGACCGCTCCTCGGCGCGCCGGGCCAACCTCGGCATGGTGCTGCGCCTCCTGCGCGACGACGGCCCCCGCTCGCGCGCCCGCATCTCCGAGGACACCGGCCTGCCCAAGGCGACGGTTTCCAACCTGACCGCCGAACTGCTGGAGGGCGGCCTGATCCGCGAGGGCCGGGCCGAGCGGGACCGCGGCACGGTCGGCCGACCCGGGCAGGCCGTGGAGATCGACGGCAGCAGCGTCCACGGCGTCGGCGCCGAGATCAACGTGGACTACGTCAGCCTGCTCGCCCTCAACCTCAAGGGCGAGACCACCGCCGAGCAGCGGATCCCCTTCGACGTCCGGGCCGCCGGCCCCGACCTCACCCTGGACACCACCGCCCGGCTCATCGCCCAGGGCATCGAGGAACTGCGCGTCGACGGCGGGCGCGTGGTCGGCGTCACCCTGGCCACCCCCGGCGCCACCGACCTGGACACCGGCACCGTCGCCTACGCCTCCAACATCGGCTGGCGCGACGTGCCCGCGATCGCCGGCCTGCGCGAGCGCCTGGGCCCGGGCGCCCCCGAGATGCACCTGGAGAACGACGCGAAGCTCGGCGCCCTGGCCGAGTACGTGACGGCCTCCGCCGACAACGTCCGCGACCTCGTCTTCGTCACCGGCCAGACCGGGGTCGGCGTCGGCATCATCGCGGGCGGGCAACTGCTGCGGGGCGCCGGCGGGTACGCCGGGGAGGTCGGCCACCTGCCGCTGGTGCCGTCCGAGCAGCTGTGCGCCTGCGGCCGGCGCGGCTGCTGGGAGACCACCATCGGCCGCGGTGCCCTGCTGCGGTACGCCGCCGACCCCGGCGATCCGCTCTGGGACCCGATGATCGACCTGGAGCAGCGGCTGGCCGAGCTGCGCCGCCGGGCGGGCGCCGGGGACGCCCGCACGCTGGAGGCGCTGCAGCGGATCGCCGACAACCTCGCTCCGGGACTCGCCCTGCTGGCCGACATCCTCAACCCCCGGCTGGTGGTTCTCGGCGGCCACTTCGCGTTCTTCGGCGACTACCTGATCGAGAGCGTGACTGCCCAGGTCAGCGAGCGTGCGATGGCCCCGAACGTCCAAGGCTGCGAGATCGTCCTGTCGAGCACCGGCCTGACCGGCACGACCCGGGGCGGCGCCCTGCTCGCCCTGGACGCCGTCTACCAGGATCCCATCCGGGTCATGACGCCGGCTCAGCACTGACGTGCGATCCCCGGCCGGATCGCCGGTCATACGGCAACCGGCCGCCCTTGATCACCATCGGATCACCGTGGGGCCAATTCTCGGCACGAGAGTTGACATCGAGACCGATAAGTTCGGATTCTGGCGGAACTAATTGTCGGACGCGCTCGCCCCCTCCCCCGGCAGCGCGCAACCGGAAGGATCCCCCACTCAGGCCCGATGAGGACTCGGCACCCGGCGCACCGCGGATCACGCTCCGTTGTCCGACCTCGGCACTCGCGGCTGCCGGTCGGCATTTTCCGACCGTCACCCGTCGGCGCAGGGATGTCCCCGGCCACCCGCGAGCACGCGGACCCCCGATGAGGATCTCTTGTGCGGCCACGAACCCACCTCGCGGAACCAGCCGCCCGCGCCCGCGGCGGCCCTGGCGCGCGGCACGTCCACCCGGTCCATCTCGATCCCCCGGATGGGCTCGGCCTCCCCGGTGCCAGGTCGGCTGCGGCCTCCACGGCCGGCGGACGCGCTCGCGCTCGCGCCATCCAAAAGCCGCATCCCACCTCCCCACGCACCGGCACGTCGCTCAGCGAAGCCAGCCAGTGGGCCCGGTCCCACTCCCCCACAGAATGGCAACCGGGCCCCAACTGGGCTGCAGGGTCCGGCCGACGCTCCCCCCACGGGGCGGCGGCCGAACCCGCGCGTCATTCCGCGCCAGCAGAAACGCAGCGTACATGACACCTCTACACATGGCTACCATGCGCCGACCGAACGCTCGATCGGCATACCCATCGCCAGGGCGGCGGCTACTGACCAGGAGGATCGACGGGCACCCGCACGGGGAGGCACCGGAGCCCGTCCGCAGAGGCGGCACCGCTGAGCGCAGACCGGACCACCGGGGAGCTACGGTGCGTCGGCTCGGTCATCGATGCTGCGGCCGGCGCGTGACCACGATCCGCCTGGACGGCCCGACCGGGCTCTCGCCGCAGACATCGAGCAAGGGCCGGCGAGTCCCTTGCGTGTCGCACAACCTGGAGTCGACATCGGGAGCCACACGGCACGGGAGGCGGCCGGCAGTCCGCAGACCGGCCCACCCGCCCACCCGCCCCTGGACGCGACACCACGGCTGGGGCTTCGGGCGCGTACCGGGCCCTGCGGTGTGCACGCCCCTCATGCCATATCGGGCAAACTGCCGAATGCAGACTATTCATGATGAATGCTCAGATCAAGCCTATGCTTGCCCGATGACCAGGGTCGCCGCCGTCCACGGAGTGCTCCCGCCGTACCGGTACGAGCAAGGCCAGATCACCGAGGCCCTCGCGGCGATCTGCCTGCCCCCCGACGGGGAACGGGCGCTGGGCTGGGACATCGGCGACGCCGGCTTCACGATCGCACTCGGCGCCGAACTGCCCGAGCTGGTCCGCCTGCCCGTCGGCGAGGACGTCCGCTCCTTCCTCACCGAGCACGACCTGAAGCCGCCGGACGTCACCGGCTGGGTCGCCCACCCTGGCGGGCCCAAGGCCCTGGACGCCCTGCGCGAATCACTCGGACTCGACTCCCAGGCACTGGAACTGACACGGCGTTCACTGGCCCGGGTCGGCAACCTCTTCTCCGCCTCGCTCCTGCACATCCTGCGCGACACCCTCGCGCTGCGCCCGGCACCGCCCGGCACTCCCGGTCTGCTCCTCGCCATGGGAGCGGGCTTCTGCTCCGAACTCGTCCCGCTCCGCTGGTAGGCCCGGATGCTCCCCTACACCCTGCTGATCCTCCTGGTGGCCGCCGAACGCCTCGCCGAACTCGCCGTCGCGCGCCGCAACGCGGCCTGGAGCCGTGCGCGCGGCGGTGTCGAGTACGGCCGCGGCCACTACCCCGTGATGGTCCTGCTCCACGCCGGACTGCTGGCCGGCTGCCTGGCCGAAGTCCGCCTCGCCGACCGCCCGTTCCTGGCCGCCCTCGGCTGGCCGATGCTCGCCCTGACGCTCGGCGCCCAGGCGCTGCGCTGGTGGTGCATCACCGCCCTCGGGCCGCGCTGGAACACGCGGGTCATCGCGGTCCCCGGACTCCCCCTGGTCACCTCGGGGCCCTACCGGCTGCTCAGCCACCCCAACTACCTCGCCGTCGTCGTCGAAGGCGCCGCCCTGCCCCTCGTCCACGGCGCCTGGCTCACCGCCACCGCCTTCACCCTGCTGGACCTGCCACTGCTCGCCACCCGGCTGCGCTGGGAGAACGCCGCCCTGAAGTCCGCCCACGCCGAGTTCGCATCCTCCTCAGCGACGGCCACCGAGCGCACGGCCGACCGGTTGGGGGGCGTGGCGTGAACGGGAACGCGAAGCGAAGGACCCGGCAGATCACCGCACTGGGGCTGGCGGTCGGTCTGGCTGTCGCCGTGACACTGGCCTTGTTCCTGATCGGCCGCAATGTCACGCCGAATTACGCGGCAGGGCTGTTCGGGCAGCACCTGACGGACGCGGTCCGGCTCAAGGCCCGGCTGGCTACGGCGATCCTCGCACTGGCGATCGTCCAGCTCGTGCTGGCGCTGTGGATGTACCGTCGGCTTCCTGGCACAGCGAGCGTTCCGGCAGTCCCAACGGCCGTCCCGCGCACCCACCGGGCTATCGGGGCACTTGCGTTCGTGGGCACGCTCCCCATCACCGCCCACTGCATTCAGACCTACGGAGTCGAGCTCACCCCCGTTCGCGCCGCGATCCACTCCCTCTGCGCGTGCTTCTTCTACGGAGCGTTCGCGGCCAAGATGGTATTCGTCCGCTCTCGGCGGTTGGCGGGCTGGCTGCTGCCACTGGCAGGCGGCACGCTGGTGGTGACTGTTGTCGTCGTCTGGTACACGAGCGCGCTGTGGTTCTTCGACGGCTTCCACGTGCCAGGGTTCTGAAATCGAAGGCCCGCAGGCCCTTCGGTGTGATCAGAATCCAGCCGATCGGTCCTGTCCGCAGCGCTGTCCTCCCAGGACCCATAGACGCCCGAGTTGAACAGTCGAACGCTGCTGCTGCCTTTTTGGTCACCCGCACGAGTGAAGGTCGGCGCGGGCCGGATCGCGCATGAAAGCGAGTCGGGCGTCGCTGCGTAACGTAATTCGGAGACTCGCCGCCGGCGGTCCGGTCGACCAGCGTCACCGCATCCCCAGAGCCCAAGAGGTCTGCCAATGAATCGTGTCATCACCCTCGCCGTCGGTATGGCCGCCGTTGCGGCCTGCGTCTCCGGGTGCAGCAGTTCCGGTACCAAGTCTTCCTCGACCCCGACCGCGACCACCCCGGCAACCACCGCCGGCTCTGCCGCTCCCAGCGGCAGAGCCGCCACGGTGAAGACGGCGAATTCGCCACTCGGACAGATCCTGGTCGACGGCTCCGGCAGGACGCTGTACTTGTTCAAGGCCGATACCGGGACGACCTCGACCTGCTACGGCCCCTGTACGCAGAACTGGCCGCCGCAGATCACGGCCGGGACACCCAACAACAGCGGAGTGACCGCGTCCTTGGTCGGAACGACCACCCGAACGGACAACACGACCCAGGTGACCTACAACGGCCACCCGCTGTACTACTTCTTCGAGGACACGAAGCCCGGAGAAACCAACGGTCAGGGCGTCAATGCCTTCGGTGCCCTGTGGTACGTGGTCAGTCCCAGCGGCAACGCGGTCACCAGCACGGCCTCCGCGTCGGCCTCACCATCTGCCAGCTCCAGCGGCGGCGGTGGCGGCTACTGAGGCCCGATCCTGAACCTCTGGGGCTCGGAACTCGGCTCCCTCCGCTGACCTGCACGGGCCCCAGCGGGACACCCCTGCTCTTGCGCGATCACCGGATGCTCGTTCACATGGTGCAGGGTGTGAGCCTGCTCGCCCACCGCGTCCATTCCGAGATCACCGCCTTCCAGTCCCTGGCCTGCTGCATGGCAACAGGCTGACCGCAACGCTCCGCAAATCGGCACCGCGCCTGGGCCCAGTGCTCGCGCTCCGGATCGTTGGGCCCGCCGCCGCAGTCACAAGCTGGAGGTACGACGCCTTCTCCCGGGGGACATGACTGCACTATCCGAGATCCTCGCCAAGGACGTCACCCACCACGTCCCCGGCAGCCACCCCCTCGCCGGCGACCACAAGGGGCTGACCGCAGTTCTGGGGTACTACCAGCAGCTCGGCGTCGAGACTGCCGGATCCTTCAGGGTCGAGGTGCGGCAGTTGTTCGCCGACGGCCGGGGCCACGTGATGTCCGTGCACCACGCCACCGCCGAGCGGGGCGGGAAGAAGCTGGACGCCGACGGCGGCATCATGTTCGAGATCGTCGGTGAGAAGGTCACCGACCTGGACGAATGCGTCGAGGACTTGGACATCGGCAACGACTTCTGGGCCTGACCCGCGCACCGACTCGCCAGGGATCGCGCCGCTCTTCGTAGGTCCAGGAAGGCTTGCACCGGCGGCTGCGGGTTGCCGCTCCCGCTGGTCGATGGTCCAGCGGGCGGCACGGAGGAGTTCGTCCCGCGTCACGCACGCGACCTCCGCAAGGAACTCGAGGTCGTAGGGGGTGCGCAGGTGACTGAGCCAGTCGGCCGCCCTCGTGACCTGGCCGGCCCACAGCTCTTCCTCGATGAACGGCCGTCGCTTGTATCGCTCCACGAGGGTGGCGAGGTGCACGCGGCCACAGGACGTCAGGAAGCGTTGCCCGTCGAACCTCTGGTCGGTGCTGTGAATGAACGAGGAATCCAGGACCAGGGCGAAGATCTCAGGATCGTTCGTGGGAGGGGCTCCGCACAGGTCGCATCGGAGGGCCGCTCTCCGGCCTGCGGGTTCGTCGCCTGATTCGACCTTGTCGGCAGTGCTCATGTCTCTGGTTCTAGTCAGGCCTGACCAGATGAGCCAGCCGGGCGAGGCGAACGGGTCCCGGGCGCCCCGCTGACACTCCTCAACGGCAACCACCCACCCGCCGCTCACCGCCCCATGCCAGCCGCCCCATCACACATTTTTTCGCAGGTCAGCGCACTCTCCCTCGCGGCTTCAGCCCCACCGCCGGCAGCTCCGGCGCCCGCAGCCGCTCCCCCGCGTACCCGTGGACATCCCCGAACCGGTCCCCCCGCTCCCACTCCTCCCGCGCCTGGGCGATCTCCTCACCGGAGCGGGCGACGAAGTTCCACCACATACCACGGGATTGGCGGTTTATCCCAGGTCAGGGGCTTGACGCACCCTCCGGAGTCAGCAAAGTGTCAGCAAGACTCCGGGGAGTTCGAACCGATCATGGCAACCACCAACCTCATCCGCGGCATGGGCACGTTCTTCAAGGAGTGCGAGCACCCCGAGTCGCGGTGGAGCAAGTGCCCGCACGAGTACAAGATCCGCTACCGCAACGCAGCCGGCCGCCAGACCGAGGAGGGCGGCTTCAGCGACCAGACCAAGGCGAAGACCCGACTCGCCGAGGTGTACCAGGGCCGGAAGAACTCACCGCTGAGCCAGCGCAAGGCCGAGCGCATCCAGAAGTACGGCAGCATGCCGTTCTCGGAGTACGTCGCGGACTGGAAGAAGGGCCAGCGGCACCTGAGCCCGAGCTCGCTGCAGCACCTCGACTCGCTCCTGACGCATCATCTGCTCCCGGAGTTCGGAAGTCGTCGGATGGGAACGTTCGACCACAAGGTCGTCGAGGCGTTCATCCGAACCATGGAGCGCAACGGCACCGGCCTTGCCACGCAGGCCAACACCTTCGACAAGCTGAAGGCCATCCTGCTGGACGCACACCGACTCGGCCTCTACGAGGACAACCCCCTCGACGGCGTCAAGCCGCCCCAGTACGACCCCAAGCGGGCAGTGATCCCGTCGGTCGACCAGGTGAAGGAGCTCCGCACCGCAGGTGACGACGCGTTCCGCGTGGTGGCCGACCTCATGAGCGGATGCGGCCTCCGCAACGGCGAGGCGTATGCCGTCAACGTCAAGAACATTGTCGCGGACGACATATACCGGGTCCACGAACAGGTCAACCACACCACCCACACCTTCGCGCGACTGAAGCACCGCAAGGACGGCGAGTACCGCGATGTCCCGCTGCCCGCCTACACCAGGCAGACCATCGAGTGGTACGCCGACATCTACGGGACCGTCGACGGGTACCTCCTCCGCCGCCCTACTGACATCTCACGGCCCATGCAGTGGTGGACCATCGAGAACCAGTGGCGGAGGATCAAGGACTCCGGCCTGGTCGACCTCCCCGAGGGCATGGTCATGTACGGCCTGCGCCACTTCTTCGCCTCGAACTGCCTCGGCAACAACATCCCGATCACCGACGTCGCCGAGTGGATGGGCCACCGCAGCATCGACGTCACCTTCAAGATCTACCGCCACCTGATGCCCGGCTCGATCGGCCGCGCGGCCCAGGTCCTCGACCTCGGGCTCGCTGCCTGACCAATGCGGAGGGCCAGCCCTGATGGGTTGGCCCTCCGCCTTGCTGTCACTGACTCACGCAGCGGGCAGCCTCTGCTGCTTCACCCACGCCTGAACTTCCGAGATCTTGAACTGCAGCTTGGCGTTCCGTCCTGCCCCGAACCGGTACGGCATCAGGCCGACGCTGGCGGCTTCACGGTAAACCCAGGCCACGGACATATTCAGGTACTCGGCGGTCTGCTTGACGCTCATGAACTGCTCAGGCAACGGGGGCTCCTCGGCGCTGGTATGTGCCGAGGATCTTCGGTGCGGATCAGAGACTTGGTAGTGCTGAATTACTGTGATATCCAGTCATCCAAGCCCGAGACCCGACCGGCCGCTTAGCGGAACACCCCGCGTCGGCGGGGACCACAGCACGACCAGGCCGACCAGGAGCGCGGCCCACGGAACACCCCCGCGTCGGCGGGGACCACCTCGCCCACGCGGCCGGTGACGAGGAGAGCGACGGAACACCTCCGCGTCGGCGGGGGCCACAGTTGCTGCACGACCGTGGAGAGATCGGTGTTCGGAACACCCCCGCGTCGGCGGGGACCATGGGCTTCCCCGGCGCCCTTCCACTCCTCAACGCGGAACACCCCCGCGTCGGCGGGGACCATTCCCGACCTTAAGGCGGCATGGGTCGGGGATTCGGAACACCCCCGCGTCGGCGGGGACCATACCCTGCGCCAACGCGGCCCCAACGCCGCACTCGGAACACCCCCGCGTCGGCGGGGACCATCGCTCCGGTCCGGGCGACAACGGCCCAGCCGACGGAACACCCCCGCGTCGGCGGGGACCATCAGGGGGCCCGGCCGAACTGCGTTAGGCGGACGGAACACCCCCGCGTCGGCGGGGACCATAAGGTGGCGGTGAGGCTGACGTCGTATTTGATTGGAACACCCCCGCGTCGGCGGGGACCATCTCCACGCCACGATCACCACCAACTTGGCCGCCGGAACACCCCCGCGTCGGCGGGGACCATAGCCACGGGCCGAGCTTCCTGACCCCGGTCACCGGAACACCCCCGCGTCGGCGGGGACCATCAGAAGCCGTCTCCCCTTCCCCAGGGAGGCGGCGGAACACCCCCGCGTCGGCGGGGACCATACTTCGTGACCTGCGGTTTAGCGAGCGCTTTGCTCTTTCTTGACCTGGATGGGTGGCGTTGTGCCGGTCATCCGTATGAGTGTCAGGCCATCGAAGTCGATGGGGATGCGGCGGCGGGCGCCTGCGGTCTGGATCGCATAGCCCTGTTCAGTAGGGGCGGGGTGGACGAGGAGTGCAGCGCCGTCGCCGACGGTGTCGGTGACGGCGCGCCAGAGTTCGTCGCGGACGCGGGCTGAGACGGTGCCGACGAAGATGCCGGGAACGACCTCGATGGTCCAGCGGCTGAGTGCTCCGCGAAGGTGGTCCGGAACAGCTGTGGTGGCGATGACGACCATGGAGGCCATGTCAAAGTCCGCTTTCATTAGCGTAGTTGACGCCGGCCGGAAGGACTCCCTCGTCGGGGTCCCAGAGGTGAACGAGGCGGACGTCGTGTCGCTCCGAGCGGGTGTCCTCCTCGGTGTCGGCCGCCGGGCTCAGGAGGGCCTGGATGTCCTGGACGATGCGGGGCAGCAGACGCAGGAGGCGTAGTTCTTCGCGGAACTTGCGGCGAGCGTCCTGTTCAGGCTGGGCGGAGTCGTGGAGGGCGAAAGCGACGGGGAGGGTGGTCTCTGCCTTGTATAGGTCAGCGATGTCGTAGACGAAGGCGTGCTGGGTGCCGGTGTGGACGAAGCCGAGAGCGGGCGAGCAGCCGACGGCGAGGAGGGCGGCGTGGACGATCCCGTAGAGGCAGGTGTTGGCGGCTGACAGGGCGAGGTTGACGGGGTCTTGGGTGTGCCACTGGTCGGGGTGGTAGTTGCGGCGGAAGCGTCCGATGCCGTGTTGTTGGGCGAGGAGGCGGTAGAGGGCTTTCATGCGTTGGCCTTCGAGGCCGCGCAGTTGGGCGAGGGTGGTGCCCTGGGGCACTTCTTCGTGGAAGCGTTTGCGGTACATGCGGGTGGCGACGTCGAGGCGCTTGTCGGGGTCGGCCCAGGCGGTGACTTGTTGTTCGAGCCAGTGGGTGGTGAGGGAGTCGGGCAGGATGCCGGCGTAGGCTCGCACGCCTCCGGCGCCGGTGCAGATGACGCTGGTGTTGTGGCGGGCGAGGGTGGTCAGGGCGCGGGTGGTGATGGAGACGCCGGGGCCGAGCAGGAGGCAGGAGATGGCGGCGGTGGGGATGTAGACGGTGTCGGTGCGGTCGTCGTTGACGTTGATCTGGGCGCAGACGCCGGTGTCGTCCTGGACGATGCGGACCATGTCGAGGTAGAGGAAGGACAGGGAGTCGGCGACGCGTGGGAGCATGGCGAGGGTGGGGGCGGCGAGGCGTCGTCGGGCCTCGCCGCCGCGTCGGGGTGCGCTCACGCGGTGGTGGCCGGGGCGAGGCTGAGCAGGCCGGCGCCGTAGGACTTGCCGCGTCCGATGCCGGTGAGGATCGTGGTGGCGAGGGTGTGGGGGTCGGTCACGGTGGCGGTGCCGTCGTAGCGGATGAGGCTGTGCCGCATGGGTGGTGCGCTCTTGTCGTTGGGGCGAACGGGGTTGAGCGGTGTGGCCTGGAGGGTGTGCAGGTGCAGGCCGGCCTCGGTGGCGCGGCGGGCCCACCACTGGTCGGCTTCGGGGCCGGTCAGGGGTGTGATGCGGCCTCGTTGGCCCTTCTGATCCAGGGAGAGGCGTTCGCGTTTGACGGGGTTGGTGACGGCGCGGTAGCGCACGGCGGTTCCCTGGCGCAGGGCGCGGAACATCGGTGCGAGGTCTTTGATCTGGGTGTGGCCGTATCCGTCGGGCAGGCGGGAGGCGTCCAGGGGGGTGGTGGCCTGAACGAGGAGGGTGACCTCGCGTTCTGATTCCTCGACGCGGAAGAGGAGGCCGGCGGTGCGCCGTGCGGTGTCGCCGAGGTGGTCGGGGACCAGGCGCATGAGGGTCTTGTGCATCTGGGTGGCGTCGCGCAGGTCGCGTTGGACGTCGCGGCTGCGGGTGTTGAGTTGGATGCGCGCCAGGGATGCGGCGGGGGTCATGCCGGTACTTCCTCTTCGTGGTGCATGTAGGCGAACAGTCGCTGGAAGACGGGGGTGGTGGTGTCCGCGGCTAGGCGGGCGGGCAAGTGGCAGGCGGTGCGGTGCAGTTGGCGTTTGGCGTGGGCGCGGTTGTGTTGGGCGAAGGTGGTGGGGTTGTCGTAGATGGTGAGCGCGACGGCGTTCTGGGGCAGGGGGTCGGGGTGGTTCTCCCAGATGAACTCGACTGGGATGGTGTCCTGGTCGTGGCGCGGTTGGCGGGTGGGGTGAGTGCTGAGCGGGACGCGTTCGAGGAGTTCCTCGACGGGGTTGTCGACGTGGGGACGCAGCAGCAGGGGCTCGTCGGGGACGCAGGAGCGTCGCCCGAGGTAGGGGGCCCAGTGGGGGCGTTGGAGCGCGGTGGCGATGTCAGCGATGGTGTCGCCTGGGCCGGTGACGGCAACGGTGAAGACGGCGTCTGCCAGGTAGTGGCGGTGAGTGACCACGGCGTCGCCCTTGTGGTCGCCGCCGCTGGTGGCTGCGGTCTGGTCCTTGGGCAGGCCGCCACCGGCGGTGTGGAAGTCGGTGAGCGGGGTGCCGGGGCGGTCGATGCGTACGGTGAATTCGAGGTCGCGGTATCGGTGTAGGTCGGCGCCGCGGTGCAGGCCTGCGGCGGCGGCGAACATACCGATCAGGCCGGAGCGGGTGGGGAAGGGGGCGCTGTCGCGGATCGGGTTGAAGGCGGAGCGCTCGCCCCAGGACTGCAGGGGGCCAGCCAGGCGGAGCAGCAGGCCGGTCACTGCTGCTCGCCGCTCTGCGGGGTCTCGGGCAGGGCAGCGTCGACGGCCCCCTCGATCAGTTCGGGGTAGGACGGGTGAGCGTGACCTAGGCCCGGCAGCGGGTCGGGGTCGATGGAGGCGTGTCCGTGGAAGCGGCGGTTGCGGCCTGCGGTGAGGCGGTTGAGGTGGGTGGCGTACTCGGCCAGCTTCGCACGGGAGGGGGCGGAGTACCCGCCGCTGGTGTCGGCCTTGACCGGGGCTTCGAAGGCGCCTGCGAGAGACAGCGGGCGGTGCGTGCGCACGGCCAGGTAGGCGAGGTCGGGGATGGTGTGCGGGGCAGTGCTGTTCTTCTTCGCCTGCGGCAAGGACATCAGGAACTGTTCGGTGAACGAGGCCAGGACGGTGCGGGCGGCCTTGCGGTCACCGTCGAGGTTGGTGAGCAGGTCGGTGATGTTGACGGTGGCGTAGCGGTAGAAGACGCCGGCGCTGAACTCGCTGGTGTCCAAGTGGCCGCTGCCGGTGTCGTCCTGGCCGAGCCAGTCGTCGACAGCGGTGAAGTAGTCCCGCTGGGGTTCGCTGGCGTGGGTGGTGAAGGCGTGGGCGACGCCAGCGGCTCCGTCGACGTTCGCTCCGGGCAGTTCGGCGAGCATGCGGCCGAGCAGGCTGATGGAGGCGGTGCGCCGCTTGAGGATCTCCTCCACCTGGGCGGTGGGCAGAAGTTGACCGGGCTTGGACTTGCCGCGGCCCTGCTCGAGCGCCGCGCGGTGTTCCTCGCACAGGGCGATCAGTTCCGTGATGCCGGCCTCGGGGAGGAACAGCAGGACGGAGGTGTGGCCGGCCTGCTCGGTGCCCAGCCCCTTCTTGCCGGCGCTCGCGGCAACCTGGGAGCCGGCGAACTCGGCCAGCTCGGTGGGCCATCCTGCCTTCTCCAGAGCCTGCTTGACCTTGACCGGGACCAGGCGGGTACGGGCCGCGCGCTCCCCCAGGTCCGCCTCGACGCCATGGCGGATGACCCGCTTCCAGGACTGGCTGGAAACCCGGATACGGGTCGCGCCGCCGTACTGGACGGTTTTGGGTGAACCAAGATCATCACGGTTGAGGTTGGCGGCGGGCACCGACTGGATGGCACTCAGGTCGAGGAACAGGGACATTGATGGTTCTCCTATACGGCTGTTCGTCCTACTACTGCTGCTACTGGGCGTTCTTGCGCTCGTCGCGGCTGCGGATGAGGAAGTAGCTGTCCATCCAGCGCGCGGCGATTTGTTCGTAGTCACGGCTCCACCACGCGAGGTCGTCCAAGAGGCGGTCCCAGTCGACGCGGATGCGCTTGCCCTGCAGGCGGCGGGCCAGAGCGGGAAGGCGTTCGTGGAGGGCGGGGAGGTTCTGGCGGGACAGCAGATGCAGGTCCCGCTCTGCGGACTCGGGTTTGAAGACACCATCGCGCACGGCGTGGGCCAGGCAGGCCCCCAGATCAAGGCGGCGCCGGTGCGCCGGCGCTGTCGCCTCTTCGGCTGCTGTCGGACGGCGAGCGGCGGGCGGGCGTGAGGCAATCAACGCGGCGGTCGCGTAGTGGGCGCGCCGGTCATCCGGATGCAGGCGTTCGGGCAGGAGCGGGATGAGGTGGCGGTGCATCCGATGGCAGCGCTCCACCGGCAAACCAAGTCCCGTCTCCAGGTCGGACCGTGCGGCGGTACTCCCCGCGCACAAGTCGATCACTCGGTCGACGAAGTCCGCAGGCTGGCGCTTGACGGGTTGCGACTCAGCCGGCTCGGTGCGACTGCATGCCTGGTAATACGCCGTCTGCCAGCTGGTCACGACCGCGTCCCGGTCGCTGGCCCAGAACGTCAAGTCGCGTAGGAGCACGGCCCAGTCGATGGCGATGTCCTTCGTCTGGAGGCGCTCGGTGAGTCCGGGTAGCCGCTGGTAGACCCCATCCAGGCTGATGTAGGCCATCGCAAGCAGGTCGTCCTCGACCGAACCTGGCTTCACGACGCCGTCGTTAACAGCTTTTGCGAGCGACGCCCCCAGATTCGCACGCGCCCTGCGGGCCGGCCAGTCCAGCATCAGGACTGTACCGGAGGGTGCGGTCGTCTTCGCCTCACGGGCAGAACGTGGCCGGGCTGCGATCAGCGCGGCGAGCACGTAGCGGGCTCGCACGGCCTCGGGACTCATCGCGGTGCTCAGGCGCCGCGCCAGGTAACGGTCCATGCGCCCACAGCGCTCCAGCGGGCGCCCCAGGCCGCTGCGCAGGTCCGCGCGTGCCCGCGTGCCCTCGCACAGGTCGAGGATGTCATCGACGAAGCGGTCCTCAGGGCGGCGAGGGGCGGGCGGATGGTGCGTGCTCGACGACGGATTGGTGGAGGTGGACGTCATCCCGGGACTCCAAGACATACGGGAGAGTTGAAGGTGGACTTCGCAGTCACTGCGACGTATCGGGAGGAAGCAGCGCGAGCAGCAGGGATCGGGCACGGTTGCGGGCGCGAGCCACCCGAAGGTCACTGCGGGTCGTCCCGATGGCGTCGTCCAGCGGGTGGACTTCGCAGTCACTGCGACGTATCGGGAGGAAGCAGCGCGAGCAGCAGGGATCGGGCACGGTTGCGGGCGCGAGCCACCCGAAGGTCACTGCGGGTCGTCCCGATGGCGTCGTCCAGCGCGGTCAGCGCCGCATCCACGAACAGCCGGTGTGGTTCCTCCTCCACTTGCTCCGGGCTCGCCAGCTGCCAGAAGACCCGCTCTGCGGCCGGCCAGAAGCCGCGCGTGGCGGCCTTGGCCCACGGTCCGGGCTTCTTCGGGTTCAGCTTTACCTTCGCCGACGGGTCGTCACCGGGTTCGGTGGCCAGCTTCCAGGCCAGCCTCGCCGCGAAGTCGAGACGGCCCCCAACCTCCTCGGCCACGCGGTGGCAGCGGTTCACCCGATAGGCCATCTCGTCGTTGACTTCCTCCTGCCAGTCGAGCACCGGCGGGGTGGTCGCCTCGAACCAGCCGCGATCGCGCTGCTGCCCGTCCTGGTCGAACCCGTAAGCGCGCACCCGCAGTTGCTGAATGAGATCGCGCGGCAGGCTGTCCAGAATCCACGGCCTGCTGCTTTCACCGTCGGTGGTGCGCAGCAACAGAGCATCCAAGTCCCGCCACAGCGCCCGCTGCGCGTCGGCGGCACGCGGGAACGGTGCGCCGCCGGCCTTGGGCATGTCCAGGATCACGTACGGATCCCTCGCCGCCACGGCAGGCTGGTGCGTGGCCCACGTGATGTAGGCATCCCGCACGTGGGTGCGGTCCTCGGTGGGCTCGAGCAGCACGGCGTGCCTGGCCCTCCCGGTCAACAGCCGCACCGGCCACCCGGGAGGCGGCAACACGCCCAGCGGATCGGAGAGTTCGTCCTCCCATGGGCAGAAGTCGAGATCGGCGGCCTCCATCCCCGGGCCGCGGGCTGGCACCCCCAGCACCAGCGTGGTGAACAACCGCGGCGCCCACGGGTGAAAGGACACCGTCTTGCGCAGCGGCCCCGCGTCTCCGTTGCCAGGCTTGTCCGCGGTGATCCGGCGCGGTGTGCACTGCCCAGACGGGCCGTAGTACAGCTGCGCGATCAGGTGCCAAGCCGCCTCCGCCGCGCGAACCGGCACCGGTGCGGTATCGGTGAAGTGCCCAAACAGCACCGCGCCGTTGACCCCGGTGGGGCGGCCGAGGATCAGCTTGTTCACGCCCGAGGGGTTCGGCTTGCCCTTCGCATCCACGCACTCGGCACGCAGGCGCGGGTCCTGCAGGAAGGGCCGCCCTTCGGAGTCGAACAGGTCGAACCGGCCAGCCAGTTCCTTGCGATCGAAGTAGCAGTTCACCGCCTCGGGATCGAATCGGCCCAGCGCAAGAACCCGTCCCCGCAGCCGACGCCACTGCACGGCATCCTCAGCCAGGTCCTCGTCGTCCAGGAACACCCCGTCGTGCGAGGCGATCCGCACCGTCATCGCGGCCAGGAGCCGTAACAGCCCAGACGCTGCTGGCGGAATCGGAAGTTCAAGGTCTTCGATCTCGTGGGCCCGCAGGAACAACTCCCGCAGCCCCACCTCAACCGATGAACTCCCCAACCGCACCGGAATCCACGGCTCATCCCGCAGATCAAACCCGTCAGGCATCTCGCGCTGTCCTCCCGAACCACCAGCAGCCACCTGCACGCAGGCATGCCGCTGCCACTCCCAACGGCGGTCGCCCCGGCAGTGTCGCTAGGGAACCACACCTGACTGACAGTCGTCCTCCGTTCACTCAAATCTACCGAGCAGGCGAGGAATTCCCGCAGGTCAGGGGATGAAGAAGCTCGACGGATGGGGGTGGGCCCGTAGGGCGGGGGAGATGATCGACTCGACTTGGGAGCTCACGGTGCCATAACTTCACCTCTGTGACGGACCGTCATGTAGATGCTCAGTCCTGGCTGAGCCGACCGACAGGAGCCCGCGCCATGCAGCCGTCCTCATCGTTCATGCAATCGCTCGACCACCCGTGGCCGCCTGCCATCATCGCGCTGCTCGTAGTCGCGTTGGTGGCCATCGTGATCATCGTGGTGCAGCCCGCGCCTGCGGTTGGAACCACGTGCGGCGCCGTCCTCCTCGGCCTCGCCGAGGCGTTCCGACGGGTGCGATAGCCTCAACCGGACAGTTCACCATCCGGTCATTCATCCCCGCCGCTGTGGGGGTGTTTCACTCGACGGACGCGGGTGCGCCAGCGCGCTGTCGCTCTCCCCACCGAAGTGGGGGACCAGGCGTCTGGTCTCAGCCGTCCAGGTCGAGGTCACACGCCTCGGGGTCGCCGGGATTCCGGCGACCCCGGACCTCATCGGCGAACCAACCCGAGCTGCTCGTCCAGCCACAGGCGCTTGGCCCCGACCAGCACCGGCTGGACCACACCACCTGCCTGCACTGGCTGGCGCAGCATCAAAAGCTCACTGAGCATGGGGTGTTCCAACCAGCCCTTGGGCACCTGGTGCTCGTCCGCGCAGCCCTTGAACCAGTCCGCCCGCACGGGGATGGTCCGGCTCATCAGCTTGCGCACATCGGACAGCGCCATGCGGCCCTGGCTGTCGGGCTTGGGCAGCGGTTGCTTTCCGGCACTATCGAGGGTGAGGTCAGCCCCGTTCTCGTGCTGGTAGACGCAGAGCAGCCGCACCGCATCCGCACCCAGGCGGGTCGATGCCTCCCACTCGTCTTCCGTACCCTCCAAGTGGTGCAACTCCGCCAGGTCGCCGACGCCTTGTGCACGTGGGATGGCGACCATCTCCCCCATGCCCTGCTCCGCCATCCTCTTTCCGGTATGAGCGGACCACGCTGCCGGCTGCCGCGGATGGTCCCAGCTAAAGCGGTCCTGGTCGTCACCGTGCACCTCTTCGACCAAGTCCTGGACATCGCCCGGAATCGCAAAGGACTCCCGGCCGGCCTTCGCCAGGGTGAGCGACGTCGCGCGCAGCAGGTACTCCGAGTACACCTCGCCCCACTGCACTGGAACCGCCCCGCAGTCGGCCAGCGGATCGAGCACCACCAGGCGCGGCCCGGCGTTCTGCGCCCAATCCGGGCGCGGCGTGCCCAAGGGGTAACCGTGCTTCGACCAGTGGGCCTCGTGCCGCCAGCAGCGCCCAGCCCGTTGCAGCAGCAGCGCCAGCGGGGCCAGGTCGCTAATCACCAAGTCGGCGTCGAGATCGAGGGACTGTTCGACGACCTGGGTGGCCACGATGATTCGCCGACTGGGGCGTGGCCCGGGCCGGCCCATGCCATCAGTGACCTTCTTGGTGCGCTCCTCACGCACGTCGCCCGGGAAGCGGGCGTGCAGCAGCAACAGGTCCTCCTGCGCCAAGCCGTGGCTGGCGTAGCGTTCCGTGAGCCAGGCGTAGGTCTCCTGCGCGTCGGGCACGGTGTTGCAGACCACCAGCGCACATCCCGTGCTCGCCACCAGCGGGTCCAGGTGCCTCGCGATGACCTTCAGCCGCCCACGTGCGCTGTCTGCACCATGAACCACGCTCTCCACGTGCACGGCCAGGTCCATCGGTCGCTCTTGGGCCTGCTCCTGGCGACAGCCATCGGAGATTGCGGTGCTCTCGCCGCTGGCAGCGTCCACATACAGCCAACCCGGGTACGGCGCGCGGAACGAACGCGTCTTCAGCGTGCTCGGCCGCCGCCCGGCACCTCGCAGGTACTCCTTGATCAGCCGGTCACTGATCGAGGCCGGCAAGGTCGCCGACAGCAGGACGACCGGCACGCCGTACGCACCCAGCCAGTTCAGCAACCGCCCCAACAACACCTGCATGTAAGGGTCGTAGGCGTGAGCTTCATCCACGATGAACGTCTTGCCAGACAGTGCCAGCAGGCGAAGCGCGTTGTGCCGCACCGGCAGGACGCTCATCAGTGCCTGGTCGACCGTGCCAACCGCGTACTGGGCCAGCAGCGCCCGCTTCGCTCCGCGCAACCACTGGCGCGGACGCATTGCCACCTGCTCCCGGGAGGCACGCGCGCCCTCCACGTGGGTGTCATCGCCGACGAGGACTGCTCCCCCGGCGTCCAGTTCCTCGTCCATATAGGCGGCACTCAGCCATGCCATGCTGTGGGTCAGCGTCAGCCCACCGCCATCGCCACCGCCCTGGCGGACAAGCGCCTTTGCGACACGGCCATGCATCTGGTCGCTCGTCGCCATCGTCGGCAGTAGGAACGCGAACCCCCGCGTACCGAAGGCAGCGGACAGCACCCGCTCAGCCTCCAGCGCCGCCTCACTCTTGCCGTCGCCTGGCGCCGCCGTCACCAACAGGATCCCCGCCTTGCCACTCCCCACACCGGCGGCGACGACTTGCGCAAGCTCCTGCATCACCGAGCGCTGCAAAGGATTCGGCTCACCGTTGATGCCGTAGGCCCGTGCGAACCCCACACGCGTCAGCTCGACCGGAACCAGCCCGGCCGTTCGAGCGAGCTCCTTGGCATCCTGGCAGGACCGCGCGAAATGCCGCGCCAACGACACATCCAGCGAACGCTGACGGCCCCTCAGGTAGTCCTCCTGGCTGACCAGCCAGTCAGCGAGGATCACTACCCCCGTCACCAACACCGCCGCGGATGCGGTGAACTCCGTCGGCTGTTTCGGCGACCCGAGCAGCTCATGGACCACTCGGGCGTGCGCCGCACGCTGCCGCACGTATGCAGCACCCCCCGCCAGCAACTGCCGACGAGAACCGGCGGTCACGTACCTGCGGAACCGACCGTGATGCCCGCCGATGACCTCCGCGATCCGCTGAACAGCACCGAACTCACCATCATCCTCGAACCCCAGAGCCGACAGCACCGCCCCGGTGCACAGCATCCCCACCTCGTCATGGCCGAGCCGCTCATCACCGATCAGGCCCACGTCCTGCGCCAGTTCCCCGCTCAGCCCATCGCGGCCACGAGCCGCACAGAACTGGAACCCGGACAACTTCCCGATGTCATGCAACCCCGCACACAACGCGGTGACAGTCCGAGCGTGCGCCAAATCGCCCGCCAATCCGAGCCCCTCAGCGATGCAACGCCGCTGGTTCTCCGACAGGTAGTGATCCCACAGCCACAGAGCCATCGCCGCGGCATCCAACAAGTGCCGCGCCAACGGATAGCACGGATACGCGGGATCCAGCCCCTTCGCCTTCGCCCACGCCGACTCATCCAGAAGCTCATGCTCCCCACGAGTCATCGAGCACCCCCCACAGGCGTCCAACCCACCGGCACGAATCCAAGCACTTGCTACCGACAACCGCCGGGACAGAACCGGTAAGTTGACCTGGTGCACCCGCCACCTCCCCGCCCCAGGCCCAAGCGAAGGTAAGCAAAGAACAAGCAAAGCCCTCGCTAAGCCGCAGGTCAGGAAGTGTCCTCCCCACCGACGTGGGGGTGTTCCGCGGACCGAGCACCAGAGCAAGTGCCCCCGGGAGTCCTCCCCACCGACGTGGGGGTGTTCCGCCGCCCGCGCCGTCGGACAGCGGCAGCCGTTCGTCCTCCCCACCGACGTGGGGGTGTTCCGGTGAGCGCCGACGTCCTGCGGCTGGAGCAGTCGTCCTCCCCACCGACGTGGGGGTGTTCCGCCGGCGAGGCCCTGGGGGCTTGCATCGACGGCGTCCTCCCCACCGACGTGGGGGTGTTCCGTACCCGGTCTGTCAGCCAACGGGCTGATGACCGTCCTCCCCACCGACGTGGGGGTGTTCCGCCAACGAGGGTGGTCGGAGCCGAGTTCTACGGGTCCTCCCCACCGACGTGGGGGTGTTCCGCGCGGCCTCGAATTCCTCGGCTTGCCCAGCGAGTCCTCCCCACCGACGTGGGGGTGTTCCGGCAGATGGGCCTCGGCCAAGATAACCAAGGTGGTCCTCCCCACCGACGTGGGGGTGTTCCGTCGGGCGACCGCGTGTCGGCCAGCCTCCGAGAGTCCTCCCCACCGACGTGGGGGTGTTCCGGCCGCTGAACGATCGCAGCGAGCAACACGTCAGTCCTCCCCACCGACGTGGGGGTGTTCCGCACCCGCCCCGCGACTGCCCCTGCCTCTTGGGTCCTCCCCACCGACGTGGGGGTGTTCCGGAGTACCGCAGGATCACTTCTCTTCTCTGGGGGTCCTCCCCACCGACGTGGGGGTGTTCCTCCACGTGGTCCGAGCCGGAGCCGTAGCACAGGGTCCTCCCCACCGACGTGGGGGTGTTCCTTCGAGATCGCTCGGTTTCTCTTCCATAGCCGAGTCCTCCCCACCGACGTGGGGGTGTTCCGTTCCCGGTGCCGGCCGCGATCGCCGAGTAGGAGTCCTCCCCACCGACGTGGGGGTGTTCCGCAGCCGCCCGCGGCGCTGGCCGCAGCAGTGGGGTCCTCCCCACCGACGTGGGGGTGTTCCGCTGGAGCAGCCAGGCGTCGCTACCGACCGCCTGTCCTCCCCACCGACGTGGGGGTGTTCCGTGTTCGGCGAGCCGGCCCGCACCTTCCACCGTGTCCTCCCCACCGACGTGGGGGTGTTCCGATGCCGCTGGTCCGGGGATTCGAGAGCAGCGCGTCCTCCCCACCGACGTGGGGGTGTTCCGACGGCCTGGAGCATCAGGGTGTTCACGAAGACGTCCTCCCCACCGACGTGGGGGTGTTCCTCCTCGGCCCGCGCGACGCCCTGCTTCAGCGCCGTCCTCCCCACCGACGTGGGGGTGTTCCGAGGTGTCATCGGCGTCCGAGGGGCTTGCCACGGTCCTCCCCACCGACGTGGGGGTGTTCCACTCAAGTGCATGAGGTGTGACCGAAGACGATCGTCCTCCCCACCGACGTGGGGGTGTGCCGAAGCGCAAGCGCGAGTGCGAGGACGACGACTAGTCCTCCCCACCGACGTGGGGGTGTTCCGCTGATCGAGTGGTACGGCCCGACGATCGCCTAGTCCTCCCCACCGACGTGGGGGTGTTCCGCCGAACACGAGCAGCTGGCCACCAGCTACCAGGTCCTCCCCACCGACGTGGGGGTGTTCCGGTCTTGGCCGCCCACAGGCGGACCATGCCGAGCACCGGAGTCCTCCCCACCGACGTGGGGGTGTTCCGGCGGCGCCCGAGGGCTGGGGTGACCAGCTGGCGTCCTCCCCACCGACGTGGGGGTGTTCCGAGTGGGGACCTGCGGCGCTGTGGCGGCCCGAGGTCCTCCCCACCGACGTGGGGGTGTTCCGGCGGTGTGCACCGGGGTGGGCACCTCGGTGTGGTCCTCCCCACCGACGTGGGGGTGTTCCGGTAGACCCGCAGGCTCTGTACGCCCTTAACGGGTCCTCCCCACCGACGTGGGGGTGTTCCGGTTCGCGGCGCTGATGACCGGTCTGGATGAGGGTCCTCCCCACCGACGTAGGGGTGTTCCCGTCGGGGTATGCGTGAGTACCCCGGCAGCGTCGTCCTCCCCACCGACGTGGGGGTGTTCCGTCCATGGACGTCATCCACGGCACCCCTGGTCTGTCCTCCCCACCGACGTGGGGGTGTTCCAGTTCGTCGAGTACGCGGCCGGGCTCCCGACAGGGTCCTCCCCACCGACGTGGGGGTGTTCCTCACGCAACACCCCTGCTCACGGTTGTAAGTTGCATGGCCTCCGCGATCTTCCTCGCCCAGGGCACGATGCTGCTGTTGACGGTTCCCGCGTGGTGGAGCACCGCGTTGGAGTGGTTGAGGGATCGAGTGCCCGCGTGGGCCTACATCGCCTTCGTCCTCGCGGTGGGCCTCAGCATCGTCGTGGCAGGAGCTGAAGGAGAGAGCTACAACATGGGCACCTTGGCGTTCGGTCTCGCCTTGGCCATGCGCTCCGGGGCCTCGCTGACCGAGCCCAACGTCACCGCCGTCGAGGAGCGCCAACTGCTTTGGCGACTGCGGCGCGCAGCGCTCATCCACGCGGGGTTCATGCCCGTCTTCGCGTTCGGGGTGATGGTCATCGTGGCGTCCATCGAGCACTCGGGTGGCCAGCGCGTGCCGTTTGCCTGGCCGGCCGGAGTGATCGTCGCTACTACGGCCTTCATCTTCAAGGTGCACCAGCGAGTCAGGAAGGTCTGCACCCTCATCGCAGACCGGGTGGCTCAGACTCAAACGGCCCTTGCCGTCCTTGAAACACCCGCCTCCGTGGCCAGCGCCCGTAAGGTCATCAAGGATCTGGACGCCGCCCTGCGGACCCCCGTCCAGACCGGTTACCACCTCTGGGGGACACCCGTCGTCTCCCAAGTCGGTCGTGAGCAACTCATCGACTGGCTGAACAAGCGCGTCTCCGATCAACAGCCAGTGCTCGACAGCAACGATGCCGAGTATCAGAGCCTCGTCACTATCGCTGACGTCTGTCGCCGCTGGACCGACATCGCAGCCTGAAGTGTATATAGCGGCCCGAGACTTGGCGCACGAATAACGGTCCGGCCATCTCCGTGACACCTACACCGTGCGGTCACTCATAGATTCGAGGCGTCACTGTAGTCCGCTATACGGTGACTCGATGCACATAGTTTTGCGAGGCCTGGATAATTTCCGCTTCTTCCGAGAATCCAATTAGCTCAAGCGCTGTTACCATCTCAGCCTGTGCAAACTGGTGAATAACCCCAGAGAGAATGTGACGCAGGTCCGTATTGCGGCCGACTTCACGGAAGTACTCGATCGCCCCCACGGCGTAAACCGGTCCGGTGCGGAGCACAGCTCCAAGGAGGTCTTCAGCCGCCTGCTTTCGTCCAGCTGCACGGAAGACGTCAACAAGGGTGCAGATATCTGTCGGCGAGCGCCAAGCAGCCGACTCAATCAAGCATCGGGAATCATGCTGCCGATATTCATCTCTCAGGATCGCCAGCAAGGCGGCAACTTCTTCCGACGGTTTTCTTGAGGCTTCCCAGAGAAGCGAGTCAGCAATCTTTCCGTTACCAATCTCGCGAAGCTCCCGTACCAGCGGCAAGAGAAGATCAATGGGCTTCATCAGGATGATCCGGCGCACAAAGTCAGAAGCACCACCAGGGCCCATCTTGTAGAGAAGGTCGATAACTTCTGCCAGCCCTACCGTGGACCGAAGGCAACAGCCGACACTGGCCATAAGGAGGAGAGCAGTAGCATCCCGAGATTTAAGGCGCCGCATAAGGAGGGCTACCTCTTTGGTAGGCATGGACCACCCCGCCATTGCGAAAGTCGCATTCATGCTCCATGATGAGCGCCCCGCATCACCAAAACGGATCGTAGCCTCGATCAGGTCCTGAGACGGGCGCAGGGCGGCAGCGGCGAGGATGAACAGATCCAACGCCATGGGCTGCTCATCAGCACCCTTCCATAGCGACTCGAGAGGTAGCTGTTCGGCTTCCAGTAGTACTTCCGCGCCCTCGTCGTCGCATTCGGCGGCCAGTCTTTGGGCAAGCGCCGCCACTCCTTCTGTCTGGAGGGTTGAAAACCAAGGGTCGTCACCCTGAAGAAGCTCAAGGAAATCCGTGGCGATAGCTTCCAGTCTGCCAAACAATAGCGGCAAGTCGGGGCCATCGATCACCGAACCGACCGCGATGGTAGTACCGCTCGGCTTCCCCGGGCCTTGATCCGTATCGGCTGCCAACCACAGCCGCTGAAAATTCAGCACGGTTTCCCTGACTTCAACGTGCCTGACGGAGCTCTCCGCCAGAATCGTCACCAGGGATTCGAACCTGGGCCAGGCGGGCAACCCGCCTGCGCCCCGCAGGACTTCACTGACAGCTGCGTGGCTGAGAGTTCCAGGAAGATCGTCGCGGCTCCGCAAGGTAGCCGCGATCCACCGCGTCGACGGCTTGCCGGCCGCGCCGTACAGCTCATGCAGGGCAGCCACCAACGTACGCCGCGGCCCAGCAGGAAGTTCACTCTCTCCGGGCATCTGAATGCCAGGCACGTCGCTCCTATCGTGAAGATCGTCCCCGCGGTCCCGCACCGCAGGTTTGGTGTCTGCCGTCGTCAAGAACTGTAAGAAGTTGCTCCATCACTTCTGGGGGCCACCAACGTAGTTACTGCCTCAACCGGAGGCTACTTCAAGGAGGTTCGATGTCGGTCCAGGATTCGTGTGGGCATGTTGAGCGCCGCCCGTTGATGTCGGCCGCGCTCCGCGGCGCATGTGCAGGCTTGGCTCGTGCACTCGGTGAGTGGCTGCTTCGCTGGTGACGGCCTGATCAAATGGGCCACCGTGCTGCATCGGGAACGTCCAAGGCAGCGGCCTTGCCAGTGCGGTGCAACGCTGCCTTGCGGCCAGTACATGCGGTCCTGAGCAACGCCCGGCGAGACCGCTCAGAGCGGTCTCGCCGGAGCCAGTCAGAGCTACCAGGCAGCTCGCTGCCTCAATGGGCGACGCACGGTCAGCGGCACCCGCACGGCGTCGGCGCTGCAGGCGGCGTAGGAGTCGCAGAAAGGCTCGAAGGCGATCACCCTGTCGCTGGGCTCCATCAGCGCCAGCGGCAAGGCCACGATCGCCTCGGTGGCGCCGGCGGTGACCAGCACCTCGCCGTCGGGGTCGTACGCCAACCCATAGTGCAGCTGCTGGTGTTCGGATGGCCGCCCGCAACTCGGGGTTCCCAAGCCCCGGCGGGTACTGGTTGCCGTGGCCCTCCAGCACGGCCTGGGCTGCGGCCTCGGCGACGGCGCCCGGCCAATCGGTGTCCGGGAAGCCCTGCCCGAGGTTGATCGACCGGGTGGCCGTAGCCAGGGCGGACATCTCCACGAAGATCGTCGTCCCCATGCCCGTCAGCCGGCGGTTCAACAGCGCCTCGCGCCCGTTGCGGCTCCCATGTCTCGTGGTCAGGCCTCCTCTGATGCCTGAAGAGCGATGGACAAGCTCTGGTGTCCCTCGATCGATCAGCGAGCTCACAGGGCCGCAGTCGTTCAACGACTGGTGGGGCGGAAGAGCTTGGGGGAGGGCGTGGGCCAGTGCACGGCGATGACGAAGGCGGGAAATCGCTGCCGCCTTCCGCAGATGCCCTGGTACGGCGTCGGCCCGCACCCCGGAGTGTGCACCCGGCACGCCACCGCCGAACAGACCGCAGCTTCCACCGCGCTGCTCGACCGGCCCCTCGACATCGCCACCGCTGATCCCTCAGCCCCGTTCCCCGAGGTGTCCATCACGCCCGAGCGCGTCACTTGCGACGCCATGGGCGGCTGGGTGGCCAAGATCCGCGGCACGAACGAGCGGTACGTGTACGCGCGCACGTTCCTCAACCGGAGCGGTCCGCCGCACGGCTGGCAGCTCAACGGCAAGGGCCTGTACGAGTGCCGCGAGATCGGCCCGCGCAGCAAGCTCTCGTGCTTCTTCGTGGTCAAGGGGGTGTTCCGGCGTCGAGTAGAACTGGTGGCGCCGGAGACGGCCGCGCGCCTCGCTCGCCGGATGGGTTCGCAGAGCGCTGACTCCTGACGCTGCCCGAGGAGGCTGTCAGCCCGCAACAGGGCGAGCCTGCGCCCACGTCGCCCTTCGGCCTGGGGAATGGCCAGATTGAGTTGCTGACGCCTGGCCAAGATCCTTGAATGTCAGTCCACTTGAGTAGCATCTCTGCATGCCTGCCAGAAGAACTGCTGTGCCGCGTGAGCTGCAGCGTGCGCTCCTGGTGGAAGCCGGGCATCGCTGCGCGATACCTACTTGTCGGGCGGCGCCCGTGGAGCTGGCCCACATAGTTCCATGGGCAAAGGTACGGATGCACGATTTCAGCAACATGATTGCACTTTGTCCGACCTGTCACGCGCGCTTCGACCGAGGTCAGATCGACCGGCCGGCGATGCGCGACTACAAGGCTGGCCTGCGAAGATCGATGGAGCGGATTCAGCTGCTGGATGCCTATCGAAGCCTTCAGACGGCGATCGACCTTTGGGTCACCTCTGTGACTGCGATCGAGTTGGCCGACGTCGCAGAGGACCCAGATCTACTGCGGTCCGAACTCGTTGCCGCCTGCGGTCTCAACGCTGGGCAAGTTCAGCACGCCTTGACCGGCCTCCGCGAGGTCACTGCAGAGGAGGTTTCGTGGCAAGCAGGGGTCCTCTGCCACTGGGTTAAGTACTGGGCAGACGATGTGGTGGACGGACGTTGGCCGAGCACCCATGCCGGCGCCACACAGCATGACGTCGGTGAGCTCGCTGAGATCGAGCAGGAACTCCACCGCGTTGTCTGCGGCCAGCTCGGGCTGCAGGTCGATGACTTGCCGCAGCGGATTGATCGGAAGGCCAAGGGCTCTCCCCTTTCGCTCGGAGGGACTGGGAAACTCTATTGATCAATCATCACAATATCCGTCAATGCGCGCGCTCCAATAGAAACCCCCACCCCGTGTCAGCCATTGCCCATACTATGAGGCCAGCCGGAGCACTAGCCGTGGGGGAGCCACGATGACCAAGGTACGCACCACAAGGGTGACTGAAAGGGCTGGGGTAAACGAGTTTCGCTCGTTGATGGAGTCTGCCGGTCACATCGTTCAAGAAATCGACGGTGGAAACGACCAGGGTGAGGACTGCTACCTGAGCTTCACCAGGCTCGGAGAGCGGACCGGCGAAATCGTAGCTGTCCAGGTGAAGAGCGGTAAGGCTTACAGGCGCCCTGCCGGGTATGGAATCCCATGCCGTCATCACCTCAGAGACTGGACCCTGAGCCGAATTCCAGTAATCGGCGTGGTCTATGACCCAGAGCTTCGCAAGCTCTTCTGGGTGAATATGACCGAGTACCTCCTGGATCGGGTTGGCCGGGGCGAGACTCCTAAGAGCGTCCCGATTGGTGAGGATGAAATCCTTGACGCGGCCACTGTGGATCATTTTGTAGCCAGCGTGTCACGCTTTATAGAGGTGCGTGATGGGGCAAGGACCGATGTTCCGAGGAGCTTGCGACAGTCAGTCGGAATTGTGCTGCGACGGCTTGGCAGTCACAGGGCGGTTTCCCAGGCACCGATCGGGGGGATTCCGTATGAGCTAGGGGTTGCCTCCGTCGACTTTCACGAACGTCACCCCCGATTCGACAGCCAAGCGGCCAAAGTGTCTTTCGGCGTTGTCCTGCTCTGTGCATTTGCCATGGCTGGTCCAGGTCTATACAAGGCCGCAGCCCGCGAGAGCGATGACTGGCTAAGCAATGGATTGATCTGGCTGGTCGCATTCTATGGGACCGTTTCCTACCTCTACAGGGCGGGCATCACGGACCCCGAAAGGAAACGGGGCCGACTGATCTCGTGGTCGGCCCACCTCCTACTAGCATGCGGCTGGTACGTGGGAGTGGGAGAAGAAATTACGGTATGGCCAGTCAATTCAATATTCTGTGAAGTATTTGTCTGGATGATGCCTGTGATCGCTCAAGCGCTGATCCTCTATCTCGGTGCGTTCTATGCCGAAAAGGAAGCTGCTCGAAGGAGAAGGTTGCGTAAGGCCTACCCAAAGGGCCTTCCAGAGGGTGCTGACTAATTCTGCGCGGGCATCAGTGCCCGTAGGTCGCGCAGATCGGGCCGCTCAATTATCTTTGAGGGATGCGCGCTCGCGCTACGCGCCGCCTGTCCATGGCGGCTCGCATAGTTGACAAACAGAATGCATGTCAGCACCTTCCGCACCTCGGGGGAATCTCAATCCACCACCACGTTGGATGGTGCTCCGGCTACCCGGCTGCCCAGCACGCGCTGAAAGAACTCGTGGTCGAGCTGCCGTCGCACATGGTGCCCGCTGCCCACACTCACCCTCCTTCGGACAATGCCGTTGTCCAGGCTAGCAACAGGTACTGACAGCACATCAGCTTCTCGGGAAGGGATAGCTTCATCTGCGACTCCACCCCTACAGGTGGGGACCGCTCAGCCTTGGCCAGGACGCGGACCAAGCCGCTCGAACGAGCGTAGCCAGACACTAGCGGCCCATTCCTTAGCTGCGACCCCTACCCGGATATACCCCTCAGACGATCCCGGCTCGCTCATCAGTTGATAGAGGTCGTCTGTAACGGCTACTGCCAGTTCACAGCCTTCCTGTGCGCTCATGTCTCTCAGAGGTTCCGTGTTCACGAGGCGGGAAGCGCCTACCACTGCACTACCAAACGCGCCGTGATCGCCGCGCTCGACAGCGCCCTCTACGAGCGCAGCCCTCACTGAGATCGGACGACTGAGCGAAACATTCACATTCTCAAGCTCTTGCCAGATTTGGTTCACCCACGATGAGGCCAGCTCCCTGGATGAAACTGCGCCACTGAAAACGACCAGGAACCCGTCACCGCGACTCTGCAGTTCGAAGTCACTTCCAAGCCGATATTGGATCAAGGATTGGAACACGATGCCTCGCAGCGCCTGCATGGCGGCTACCTGCTCAACTCTCGCCAAAGACGAGAGCATCGACAACTCGACCACCGCTACCACCGCGAGCGCAGGCGGTGCAGGTATGACAGGACCCTGGATAGCCTGAATCAGTCCCTCAAGTTCGCGCCTAGTGTCGGAGCTTGGATCGACTTCAGCTATGCGCTGCTGAAACGAGTGGATATCACCGCGTGAATATTTGGCCCTAATTGCCCCAAGGCGCAGAGCCTGCAGGTCCTTCTGAACGGTCCAAATATCAAGATTACTGGTGAGGCGGAGCACAGAGAGCAGCGAGTCGAGGAAGCTCTGCGGCGGAATGCGATCTCCGCTGACATACTCCCTGGTCACCACATCACTCAATTGAACAATATTCGCAAAGTCATCAATGCCAAGACCGGCATGTTCGCTAATGAGAGTTGTCAGCCTTTCTGCCAGAATCTCTACCTCGCGCACACTGGGCACCACGGGCGCTCGCCTGGGTCGGCTCTCACTTACCTGACGGGAACCACTCTCCGCTGCGGATTCAGCATTTGACGCCGACTGAGCTGCGGCTTGCCACAGGTGATCAAATCGGTTGAGCTCTGCCTCAACGTCCAAGCCACGCGCCCGTTGGCAGAGCAGTCCTACCAGCGCATCGACCGTGTCGCGACGTGGCAAAGTATCCCCGGAAAAGGCGCCGTGGATGCCGCTACGCGAGCGACTCACTGATACCAAGCGAACCATCTCAGTCAGCGACGGCTTGCCGGCCTTGAGGTGCAACTCGTGGAGCGCGTCATTCAGGACCTTGAGCGGCCCAGCGACCAGCGCCGGCCTCTTCAGATGCCCCGGTTTTCCCACCGCTACTTCCCCCGCTGTCCACGACCGTCCAGTCTTGTCCGCTCAGCTTGCCATCTTGTCCAAGGTCGTGGGGAGCTATCCAAAGATGTTGACCCCCGTCCTGGAGCGTTCAACCCCACAGGAGCCAGGGCCATGGTGGTGCTCGACCTGAAGGCGACGGACCACGGAGGTCTCGTCAGATGCACCACGGACTCGCTCTCGTGTACGAGGGTCTCCTCACTCACCTGCCCGCTGAGCTTCTGGGTTCAGCCATCATCGGCTGCATGGCAGCTGCTGCGAAGGCGCTGAAGCGCCGAGGCGGCAAGTAGGCCCCACGTGGTGGCCACACGACCCGGGCCAGCATGTCCAGACTCGATGGAGCCCGCGTCATCTACGCGGGCTCCATCAGTGTCGGAGACGGTCGGACGATGGCTGCGCCAAAAGAACCGCCAGCCCACGTGGAAGGAACTTCGCCACCGCTACTGCGGCGGCGGACGGTGACCCGCCAGTGATCAAAGTGGGCTCATCAACGTGGAGAAGGTGGTGGTTCGCGGACGGGAAGTCCGGGCCCTCTCGACTTGCCAGCGGGCCAGGCCCCGTCTGCTGCTGTCCACGATCTACTGCAAACGCCAGTCCACGGGCTGCGCGCCCTGCTTGCCCAGCAGGTCGTTGGCGCGGCTGAACGGGCGCGAGCCGAAGAAGCCGCGGTCCGCCGACATCGGGCTCGGGTGCGCCGACTCGATCGCCGGCACCTGGCCCAGCAGCGGGCGCAAATTGCGGGCGTCGCGGCCCCACAGGATCGCCACCAGCGGGCCGCCTCGGGCCACGAGGGCGCGGATAGCCTGCTCGGTGACCTCCTCCCACCCCTTACCCCGGTACGCCGCCGGTCTGCCGGGCGCCGTGGTCAGCGCCCGGTTCAGCAACAGCACCCAGCCGTAGACCCCTTTTCAGCGGCATCGAGCGCGTCCCTCCGGGCCACGTCCTGGTTCTGCACCCTGGCCGGGAACCGCGGATCGAGCCCCCTATCGCCACCACCGGCGATGTCCTTCCTTGGAGAGCGCGGCGGCTCAGCCGGCCCTCCAAGCAGGCCGCTCCGGCGTTGACCGTGAATCCCTTAGAGGTCCAGCCCAATAACCTGATGCCCCATCAGGAAAGTCAGCAAAAAGTCAGCATCAGTACGAGCAAACCCTGCTCTACGCGAGTAAACCTGAGAACAATTCAACTTCCGCAGACACCTGGCTCCTGGCTCATCACGGAGTCACACGCACACCGTGCGGCAGCCCTGGATGACAACAGCATCGCCGGTCGGACGCTTGCCTCAGCGCACCCGTCGATGCGGCATTTCCCATGGTCAGCGCGCTCTTCCGCGAGGCTTCAGCGGAGTCGACGGCAGCCCCGGAGCTGGCAGCCGCTCCCCCGCGTACCCGTGCACCTCGCCGAACCTGACCCCCTTCTCCCAGTCCATTCGTGCCTGTACGATCTCCTCACCGGAGCGTGCGACGAAGTTCCACCACATCAGCAGCTGCTCCTCGAACGGCTCGCCGCCGAGCAGCAGCAGGGCGGCGTCGGTGCGGGCCAGGAGCGGGAGTTGGCGGCGGCCGCAGCCGAGGTAGAGGAGGGAGCCGGGCTCCAGGCGGACGCCGTCGACGTCGGCGCTGCCGCTGATCGCGAGGGCGGCGTACTCGAACTCGGGCTCCAGGGGCAGCAGTCGAGGGGTGGCGGACTCGGTGAGGGCCAAGTCGACGCCGACCAGCGGGGTGTAGGTGGTGCCGGGTGAGGCGGCGCCCTCGACGGAGCCGAGGATCACGGTGCCGTGCAGGCCGGCGATGTCGACGGTGGGAAGCTCGGGGTGGTGCTCGAAGGCGGGGGCGGTGTGCCGGTGGGCGTCGGGCAGGGCCACCCACAGCTGGGCGCCGTGCAGCAGGCGCGGGTGCTCGCGCGGCGACTCCTCGGAGTGCGAGATGGCCCGGCCCGAGGTCATCAGGCCGAGCTCACGCGGGCGGATCGTCTGCAGGCTGCCCAGGCTGTCGCGGTGCAGCACCTCGCCGTCGTGCAGCCAGCTGACGGTCTGAAGTCCCAGGTGGGGATGGGGTGGGACCTGCATCCCCGGCTCGTCGGCGATGTCGTCGGGGCCGTAGTGGTCGACGAAGCACCAGGCGCCCACCATTCGGCGGCCCAGGGTGGGCAGCAGGCGGCGCACCTGGGTGCTCTCGCCGAGCTGCACGGTCCGACCGGTCAGCAGATCGCGGGTCGGACCGGCGCTCGCGTCGCCGCCGCACAGGGTGGTCGTGGGCTTGAGATCGAGGTTGCTCACCGTACTACGGTAACCAGCTGACGGCTGATCAGCCGGGATGACGGCAGCGTTGAGGAGCGGGGCGGGGAATCAGTGCGCGCAGGCCCAGGGCGCGGACGCGGTGGCCGTCTCGGCCTGGGCCCGCAGGGCGCGGACGGCCTCGGCCGGGTCGGCGGCACCGTAGACGGCGGAGCCGGCGACGAAGACGTCGGCACCGGCCTCGGCGCACTGCTCGATGGTGCCGGCCGAGACCCCGCCGTCCACCTGGAGCCAGAGGCTGAGGCCGTGCTTGCTGATCAGCTCCCGGGTGCGGCGGATCTTGGGCAGCATGATGTCCAGGAAGGCCTGGCCGCCGAAGCCGGGCTCCACGGTCATGATCAGCAGCATGTCGAGCTCGGGGAGCAGGTCCTCGTAGGGCTCGATCGGGGTGGCGGGCTTGAGCGCCATCGAAGCACGGGCGCCCATGGCGCGGATCTCACGGGCCAGGCGGACGGGTGCGGCGGCGGCCTCGACGTGGAAGGTGACCGAGCCGGCGCCGGCCTCGACGTACTGCGGGGCCCAGCGGTCGGGCTGCTCGATCATCAGGTGGCAGTCCAGCGGGGTGTCGGTGGCGCGGGCCAGCGACTCGACCACCGGGACGCCCAGGGTGAGGTTGGGGACGAAGTGGTTGTCCATCACATCGACGTGCAGCCAGTCGGCACCCCGCACCGCCTCGGCCTCCTGGGCGAGGCGGGCGAAGTCCGCGGACAGGATGCTGGGGCTGATCTGGGCCATGGCGGTTGAACCTCACGATGTCTGCACGGTGTCGGCGGGATCTCGGCGACTGGGCCCGCCGGGTCGGCCGGCCCGGTCCCATCATCTCCCGAACCGGGCCGGCGGCCGCGAACGGGTCCGGTCAGGCCGGCTCAGCGGCCCGTTCCAGCACCACAACGTCATATCGTTCGAGTACTTCTCCCTCACGTTCAGCAGGTCCACCAGCTCCATCGGCTCCATCGGCTCCATCGGCTCCAGCAACGGGCGCCGCCGAGACCGCCGCGTCCAGGCGGGCCAGGCCGGCCGCGAACTCGGCCTCGCTCAGCACGCCGAACTTGGACTCCGCGCGCAGCGCGTACCGGTCGCGCAGCTCGGCCAGGTTGCGGGCGATCGGCTGGGCGAACGAGAACACCCGGGTCACCGCGAACCGGCCGCCGCCGGTGAAGTCGGCGAGCAGCTCGGCCTCGGCGGGGAAGCGCCGGGCGTCGTGGGTGAGCAGTTCGGGCCAGTAGCGGTAGACCGGGGAGTCGAGGCGTTCGCGCACGGTGGTGCGGATCACCACGCGCCCGCCGGGGCGCAGCACTCGGGCCAGCTCGCGAGCGGCGGCGGGCCGGTCGGGCAGGTGGTGCACCACGCGGGAGAGCAGCGCCGCGTCGCAGCTGCCGGCGTCCAGCGGCAGGGCGTCGGCGGTGCCGAGCCGGTAGTGGACCCGGGGGTGGCCGTGGTGCCGGGCGGCCTCGGCGAGCATCGGCTCGCTCGGGTCGACGCCGACGATCTCGGCCTGCGGCACCTGCTCGGCCAGTGCGGCGCAGAAGATTCCGGTGCCGGCGCCGACCTCCAGGATGCGGTCTGCATCGACGAGTTGACTGGTTATCAGGTGGGCCCAGGCGCGCAGTGAGGCGCCCGGCAGGTCGTTGCCGCGCTCATAGGCGGCGGCGAGTCGCGGGTCGGCGTGTGCGATGTCCATGAAAATCCCCACCACGTCCCTTGGCTGTAGCCTTACGATACATACTGACTCGAAACTGTGTGCTTCCGGGAGCTGAAACCGTGTCATCCCCCCGCACCATCCTGATCACCGGCGCCACCGACGGACTGGGCCGCGGCCTGGCTCTGCGCCTGGCCGCGCCGGACACCCTGCTGATCCTGCACGGCCGTTCCGAGCAGCGGGCCGCCGAGGTCGCCCGCCAGGTCCGCGCCAAGGGCGGCGCCGCCGAGATCCGGCTGGCCGACCTCGCCGAGCTGCGCCAGGTCGACCGGCTCGCCGATACCGTGCTGCGCGACTTCGACCGGCTGGACGTCCTGGTCAACAACGCCGGCATCGGTGGCGGCGCACCCGGCGCCGAGCGCCAACTCAGCTCAGATGGCTATGAGTTGCTGTTCGCCGTCAACTACCTGGCGGGCTACCACCTGACCAACCGCCTGCTGGACCGCCTCAGGGCCGCGCCGGCGACGAGGATCCCCTCGGGCGAAAGCCGGGCGGGGATCGTCAACGTCTCGTCAGCCGGACAGGCGCCGATCGACTTCGCCGACCCGCAGCTGACCCGCGACTTCAATGGCGGCACCGCCTACTGCCGCGCCAAACTGGCCCAGATCCTCTTCACCTTCGATCTGGCCGAGCGGCTGGCCGCCGAGGGGTCCGCGGTCAGCGTCAACGCGCTGCACCCGGCCAGCTACATGGCCACCACCATGGTCCGCGAGGCCGGGGTCGAGCCGTGGAGCACGGTCGACGAGGGGGTCGACGCGACCATGCGCCTGGTGACCGGCGAGGCCGGTGCGGTCGGCGGCCGCTACTTCAACGGCACCCAGCCGACCCGCGCCCATGCCCAGGCCTACGACCCCGGGGCCAGGCAGCAGTTGCGGGCGCTCTCGGCGGAGTTGGTCGCCAAAGCGCTCGCTTTCTAGCCTCCCGCAGCACGGCTGACCCGACCCTGGCAACGGCCGGGCCGCCCGCCCGCATCCCGGACCCGCACCCCGGCCGCACCCCCGGCCGCGCCCAGCGGCCGGGCCCAGCGGCCGAGCCCCGCATCCGGCTCACCAGGCGTAGTCCTCCGGCGCCGTCTTGTGGCCGGGGAAGATCTCGTCCAGCCGGTCCAGGGTCTTCTGGTCCAGCGTCAGATCGAGGGCACCCAGCATGCCGTTCAACTGCTCGATGGTGCGCGGGCCGATGATCGGTGCGGTCACGGCCGGGCGGCTGAGCAGCCAGGCGAGCGCGAGGTCGGCGGGCTGGTGGCCGAGCTCCGCGGCGAGGTCCTCGTACGCCTGGATCTTGTGGCGGTGCTTCTCCAACTGCTCCACCGCGCGCTCGCCCTGCCGGCGCTTCCCCTGCTGCTCCTTGCCCAGCATCCCGCCGAGCAGCCCGCCGCCCAGCGGGGACCACGGGATCAGCCCGATGCCGTAGTACTCGGCGGCCGGCGCCACCTCCAGCTCGACCGCGCGGTTCAGCAGGTTGTAGTGCGACTGCTCGCTGACCAGGCCGAGGAAGTTCCGGGCCCGTGCGGCCTCCTGGGCGCGGGCGAGGTGCCAGCCGGCGAAGTTGCTGGAGCCCACGTAGAGGATCTTGCCCTGGGCGACCAGGGTCTCCATCGCCTGCCAGACCTCCTCCCACGGAGTCTGACGGTCGATGTGGTGCATCTGGTAGATGTCGATGTGGTCGGTCTGCAGGCGGCGCAGGCTGGCCTCCACCTCGCGGCGGATGGCCAGGGCCGAGACGCCGCGCTGGTTGGGCCAGTCGCCCGTGGGGCCGTAGAGCTTGGTGGCGAGCACGGTCTTCTCGCGCCGGCCGCCGCCCTGGGCGAACCAGCGACCGATGATCTGCTCGGTGATGCCCTCGCCGCGAACCGCGCCGTAGACGTTGGCGGTGTCGAAGAAGTTGATGCCCAGCCCATGGGCAGCATCCATGATCTGGTGGGCGTCGGCCTCCTCGGTCTGCGGACCGAAGTTCATGGTGCCGAGGCAGAGCCGGGAGACGCTGAGGCCGGTGCGGCCGAGGTAGGTGTATTCCATGATCCAAGCCTCGGGCGCACCGACCGCTTTGTCCAGGGGACTTGCTCGTCGATGAACCGGTCTTTGCCGAACGGGTCCTTCATGGACCGGGCTTTGACGAGCCGGTCCCTGATGGCCTCTCAGTGGTCAGCGGCCGTGCCGGCTGTAGGCCCGGACGGCCAGCGGCGTGCAGACCACCAGCAGCAGCACGGTCCAGCCCAGGCAGGCCACCAGCGGGTGGTGGAGCGGCCAACCGGTGGCCGCACCACCGGGATTGCCGAACTGTTCACGGCAGGCGGCGACCAGCGAGCTGACCGGGTTCCACTCGGCGACCACCCGCAGCCAGCCGGGCATCCCGGCGGTGGGCACGAACGTATTGGTCACCATCGCCACCGGGAAGGTGAGGATGGAGAGTTGACCGGCCACCTCCTCCCGGCCGGCCAGCAAGCCCAGGCAGGTACCCAACCAGGTCATCACGAAGCGGAAGAGCAGCAGCAGGCCGAACCCGGCCAGCGCGTGGTCGATGCCGCGGTGCGCCCGCCAGCCGGTGGCCAGGCCGACGGCGGCGAGCAGCGCCATCACCACCACGCTGACCATGAGGTCGGCGAGCGCGGTGCCGAGCAGCACGCCGCCGCGCGAGACCGGCATCGAGCGGATCCGGTCGGCCGCGCCCCGGTCCAGGTCGCGCGCGGTGCCGACCATGGTGGGCATCAGACCGTTGACGGCGGTCATCGCCAGCAGACCGGGCATCAGGAACTCGCGGTAGTTGCCGCCGGGCACGGTCATCGCGCTGCCGAAGACATAGCCGAAGACCACCACCATCACCACCGGCACGGCGAGCGAGGCGGCGACCAGGCCGGGCGAGTGGCGGTAGTGCAGCAGGATCCGGCGGGCCGAGGTGGCGGCGTCGACGGTGGGGCGCAGGACGAGGCTGCTCATCAGGCCGCCACCTCCGCCGCACGGCTGTGAGCAGCGCCGTCGGTGTCGCCGTCGGCGGCGCCCGCCACGGCACTGTCGGCGCCGGTGAGCGCCAGGAAGACGTCGTCCAGGGTGGGCGTGCGCAGCGCGACGTCACGGGCCGTGACGCCGGCCGCGTCCAACTCCCGCACCACGGTGGGCAGCGAGACCTCGACGCCGGGGCGGGAGATCACCTCGACCAGCAGGCGGTGCGGATCGGCGATCGGCTCGCCTTCGGTCAGCGCAGCCAACACCCGTTGGGCTTCCGGTAGTTCGGCGGCGTTGCCAACGGCCACCTCGACCCGGGCGCCGATCGAGGCCTTGAGCCGCTCTGGTGGTCCGTCGGCGATCGCCCGGCCCTGGCCGATCACCAGTACCTGGTCGGCGAGCCGGTCGGCCTCGTCCAGGTACTGGGTGGTGAGCAGCACGGTGGTGCCGGTCTCGGTCAACTCCCGTACGGCGTCCCAGATCTCGCCGCGACTGCGCGGGTCGAGGCCGGTGGTGGGCTCGTCCAGGAAGAGTACGGGCGGGCGGGTCACCAGGCAGGCGACCAGGTCCAGGCGGCGGCGCAGGCCACCGGAGTAGCCGCGCACCAGCCGGTCGGCGACGTGGGCGAGGTCGAACCGCTCCAGCAGTTCGGCGCTGCGGCGGCGGGCCTCGCGGGCGCCGAGGTGGTGGAACCGGCCGACCAGGTGGAGGTTGTCGCGGCCGGTGAGGCCCTCGTCCACGGCGGCGTGCTGGCCGGCCAGGCCGATGCTGCCGCGGACCCGCTCGGCCTGCCGGACCACGTCGTAGCCGGCCACGGTGGCGCTTCCTTCGTCCGGAGTAGCGAGGGTGGCGAGGATCCGCACCGCGGTGGTCTTGCCCGCGCCGTTGGGTCCGAGCAGGCCGTAGACGGTGCCGGCCGGGATGGCGAGGTCCAGGCCGTCCAGCGCGGTGGTGCTGCCGTACCGCTTGACCAGGCCCTGGGCCCGGACGGCGAGGTCGGCGGCTGCGGCGGGTTCGTGGGTCATGGCTCTGCCCTCTCTCTAAGTACATCGTACGTAGAAGCGCTTGTGCAAGCATCGTACTACGTACGTGGTACGGGGTTAACCCCGCGCATGGCGATCGACTTCGTAAGATGGGGCCCGAGGTGATCGTCCGTGCCGTCCCGCAAGACCCCAGCCGACTCCGCAGAACCAGCGGACTCGGCCCACCCCACCCGCTCCGACGCGGGCCCCGAACTGATCTGGCTGCGCCCCGAGCGGGCCGGCCGCGGGCCGCGCCCCGCGCACAGCCGCGCCTCCATTGCGGCGGCGGCGGTCGCCCTGGCCGACGCCGAGGGACTGGAGGCGGTGACGATGCGTCGGATCGCCGCCGAGCTGGGCGCGGGCACCATGTCTCTCTACAACTACGTGCCCAAGAAGGAGCAGTTGTTCGACCTGATGCTGGATGCGGTGGTCGCCGAGTACCAGCTGCCGGACGCACCGAGCGGCGACTGGCGGGCCGACCTGCGGATGCTGGCCCACCAGCAGATGGACATCCTGCGCCGGCACCGCTGGGTGACCACCGTCATCCGCCAGCGGCCGTCGATCGGACCGAACAGCCTGCGCGTCACCGAGTTCTTCCTCGGCGCGGTGGCCGGGTTCGAGCTGAGCGGCGGCGCCAAGATGGAGGCGCTGGCCATGCTCAACGGGTCGGTCTGCCAGTTCGCCGACTTCGAGCGCGCCACCACGGCCGCCGCCACCAGTCCGCAGCGCTGGCAGCTCGAACTGGCCGGCTACCTCGGCCAGGTGGCAGCCGGTGGCGGCTACCCCAACCTGACGGCCGCACTGGGCTCGGGCGGTCCACCGCCCGACGCCGGCGCCTCGTTCGAGCGCTTCCTCGACCGGCTGCTCACCGTACTGTTCCAGGCCTGACCGTCATGGGCGTGCGCCTTTCGCGCGCCGTTCGTGCGCCTTTCGTGCGGCTGTCGTGCAACTGTTGAACGACTGTTAGGCGCGCAACACCGAGAACGCTGGACCGCGCGCCCGCCCCTCCCCTAGCGTCGTGATCATGACTGAGCGACGCGCAATTCTCAGCGGTTCCACCTTCGAGGAGCAGATCGGCTACGCCCGCGCCGTGGTGGACGGCGACTGGGTGCACGTCTCCGGCACCACCGGGTTCGACTACGCCACCATGACCATATCCCCCGACGTCACCGAGCAGGCGGAGCAGTGCCTGCGCAACATCGGCGCGGCCCTGACCGAGGCCGGCTGCGACTTCCGGGATGTGGTCCGGGTCCGCTACCTGCTGCCCGAGCGCGCCGACTTCGAGCCCTGCTGGCCGGTGCTGCGCGAGGCCTTCGGCGAGGTGAAGCCGGCTGCCACCATGATGGTCTGCGGGCTGGCCGACCCCCGGATGAAGATCGAGATCGAGGTCTACGCCCGCCGTCGCGGCTGATCCGCGGTCAGGAGCGGTGATCGGCCATGACCTGGCCGATCCCGCGCCGCATCACCCGCCGCGTCTCGGCCGCCCGCCGCGACTGCCAGCGCCACCCGGTCGCCACCGGCTGCCCGTGCCGGCGTCGGCGCACATCCGCCAGCAGCTCCGTCGAGACGCCGAACTCCGGTAGTACTTCGAGTGCCTGACTCTTCGTCAGCAACCTGCCGTCCCGCAGGGTGACGCTCGCCCGGGCCAACGTGAAGAGCCCGACGTCCACCCAGTCGTCACGCCGCCAGCGGAGCCAGTACGCGGTGGCGGGGAGCCAGAACTCCGTGAGGTCGGCCCGGATGGACCGGGACAGCTCCGCCTCCCCCACCGGGGGCAGCAACTCCCCCGGTGCCGGGCCGAGATAGCAGCGGCCGCCGAGTTCCAGCTCGCGCCGGGTCACCGGTGTCACCGGCCGCTCCAACAACTCCCGGTGCGCCCAGGTGAGATGCTTCAGCGCCGGGTCGGCCAGCCGGTCCGGCAGCAGATAGGAGCAGTGCAGCTTCTCGGCCAGCGGTGACTCCCGCTCCAACTGCCGGTGCAGCTCGACCAGTCGGGCCCGCTCGGCGGCGTCCGGCGCCCGCTCCAGCACCGCGAGCAGGTCCAGGTCGCTGCGCCCGGGCTGGTAGTCGCCGAGCGCCAGCGACCCGTGCGCCCACAGCGCCGTCAACGGCAGCGCCGCGCCCAGCAGTTCGGCGAACCGGCGGACCAGCCGATCCGTCGCGGCATCCGATCGACTGTCCACGAAAGAACCCCCTCCCGGCTCACCTTACGGGAGGGGGTGAGGCTGCGTCAGGAGGTTCGTCGCAACAGCGCCAGATACATGGCGTCGGTGCCGTGCAGATGCGGCCAGAGCTGAACGTCCGGCCCGTCGCCGAGGCTTGGCACGCCCGGCAGCAGCGGGCGGGCGTCCACCCACTCGACGTCGCCCCGGTCCCGCAGCACGTCGTCCACCACGCTGCGGGTCTCCGCCAGGTGCGGCGAGCAGGTGGCATAGCCGACCACGCCGCCGACCCGCACCGCCGCCAGCGCCGAGCGCAGCAACTCCCGCTGCAGCGGGCCGAATCCGGCGATGTCCTCGGGGCGCCGGCGCCAGCGGGCCTCGGGACGGCGGCGCAGCGCACCCAGCCCGGAGCACGGCACGTCGACCAGCACCCGGTCGAAACTGCCGGGCCGCCAGGCGGGCTTGGTCCCGTCGGCGGTGATCACCTGGTAGGGGCCGGGGTTGCCGTCCAGGGCGCGGGCCACCAGCCGGGCCCGGTGCGGCTGCCGCTCCGAGGCCACCAGGGCGGCGCCGCGCCCGGCGGCCAGCGCGCCGAGCAGCGCGGCCTTGCCGCCGGGGCCGGCGCAGGCGTCCAGCCACAGCCGGTCGCCGCCCTCCACCGGTGCGTTGGCCAGGGCGAGCGCGACCAGCTGGCTGCCCTCATCCTGCACGCCGGCCAGGTTCTGCTGCACGGCCGTCAGCTCGGCCGGGTCCCCGCCCTCGGCCAGGCGCAGCGCGTACGGCGACCAGCGGCCCGCGGAACCGGCCTCCACCTGCTCGGCCAGCTCCTCGACCGCGATCCGCCCCGGCCGCGCCACCAGCGTGACCTCGGGGCGCTCGTTGTCGGCCCGCAGCAGCTCCTCGATCGCGGCCCGCCCGGCGGTGTCCGGCTGCCAGCGACCGAGCGCGTCCCAGAGCGCGGCGACCACCCAGCGCGGGTGCGAGTGGACCACGGCGAGGTGGTCCTCGGCGTCCTCCTCGTACGGCGGGGCGACCTGGGCGATCCAACCGTCCAGGTCCTGTGCGCTGATCCGGCGCAGCACCGCGTTGACGAACTTGGCCCGCCCGTCGCCCAGCACCACCCGGGCCAGCTCGACGGTCGCGGAGACCGCCGCATGGGTCGGGATCCGGGTGGCGAGCAGCTGGTGGGCGCCGAGCGCCAGCACGTCGAGCACCGGCGGGTCGACCTCCCGCAGCGGGCGGTCGATGCACGCGGCGATGATCGCGTCATAGCTGCCCTGCTGGCGCAGCGTCCCGTAGACCAGTTCGGTGGCCAGTGCGGCGTCGCGCCGCTCCATGCCCTGCTTCTCGGCCTCGCGCAGCAGCGGCGGCAGCACCAGGTTGGCGTAGGCGTCGCGCTCGTCGACGGCGCGCAGGGCCTTGAAGGCGGTGATCCGGGCCGGGTCCTTCTTGGGGCGGCGGTGCGGGCGGGCGGGGCGCTTGGCGCTGGGTGTGCTCACGGTGATGCCTTAATGTGCTGCGGCGCTATCGAGGTCAACTGTACGGCGACGATCAGTCCCCGAGCTGCTCACCGCTCTCGATGCGGGCCCCGCGCGCCCAGTCGGCCGCCCGCATCGCCTTCTTGCCCTGCGGCTGCACCTCGCCGAGCTCGATCTCGTGGCTGCCGGTGCCGACCCGGACGCTGTTCTTGCCGACCGCCAGCACGCCGGCGGCCAGCTCGGTCTGGCCGGGGAGCAGCTTGACCGGGCCCGCGACCTTCAGCCGCTCGCCGCGGAAGGTGGTCCAGGCGCCGGGCGCCGGGGCGCAGCCGCGCACCACCCGGTCGATCCGCAGGGCGGGGTGGGACCAGTCGATCCGGGCGTCCTCGACGGTGATCTTCGGGGCCAGGGTGATGCCGTCGACGGGCTGCGGGCGGGCGATCAGGGTGCCGTCCCCGATGCCGTCCATGGTGGCGGCCAGCAGGCCGGCGCCGGACCGGGCGAGCCGGTCGAGGAGCCCGCCGCTGGTGTCGGTGGGCCGGACCTCCTCGGTGATCACGCCGTAGACCGGGCCGGAGTCGAGACCGCGCTCGATCAGGAAGGTCGATGCGCCGGTCACCTGGTCGCCGGCCAGCACGGCGTGCTGCACGGGCGCCGCGCCGCGCCAGGCGGGCAGCAGCGAGAAGTGCAGGTTGACCCAGCCGTGCTTGGGGATGGCGAGGGCCGGCTCGCGCAGCAGTGCGCCGTAGGCGACCACCGGGCAGCAGTCGGGCGCCAGCTCGGTCAGCCGGGCGAGGAACTCCGGGTCGCTGGGCTTCGCCGGCTTGAGCACCTCGATCCCGGCCTCGGCCGCCCGCTGCCCGACGGGGCTGGCCACCAGCTTGCGCCCGCGCCCGGCGGGGGCGTCGGGCCGGGTGACCACCGCGACCACCTCGTGCCGGTCGGAGGCCAGCAGGGCCTCCAGGGCGGGGACGGCGACGTCGGGGGTGCCGGCGAAGACGAGACGCAAGATGACGGCCTTTCAGAGGTGGCAGAAGCAGTAGCAGGGGTGGGTCAGGAAGGGTTCAGCTGATCGGGCCGAAGGTGCTGTGCGGGGATATCCGCACCTCGGGGGCCGGCTGCCCGCCCCAGTCGGCCTCGCGGATGGCGCGCAGCGCCTCCTTGCGGAGCTCCCGGTCGAGGCGGTCGATGAAGATGATCCCGTCCAGGTGGTCGGTCTCGTGCTGGATGCAGCGGGCCAGCAGCTGGGTGCCCTCGATGGCCACCGGGTCGCCGTACTCGTTGAAGCCGCGGGCCACCACGCCGTGGGCGCGCCGGGTGTCGAACCGCAGACCGGGCAGCGAGAGGCAGCCCTCGGGGCCCTCCTGCTCGTCCTCGCTGAGGCTGAGGTCGGGGTTGATCAGATGCCCCGTGACGCCGTCCACGTGATAGGTGAACACCCGTAGCGAGATGCCCAGTTGAGGGGCTGCCAGGCCGGCACCCGGGGCATCGAGCATGGTGTCGGTGAGGTCCTTGACCAGGGTGCGCAGCTCCTTGTCGAAGGTGGTCACCGGCTGCGCCTTGGCGCGCAGCACCGGGTCGCCGAAGATCCGGATCGGCTGGATCGCCACGGGCAGCTCCCTTTCAGACGGCACAGCTTGTCAGTCTAGTTGGTGCGGTACGCGTGACCCCGGGGCATGGTCCCGCGTTGGTCAAGTGAGATTGACCAACAAGGAGAGTCACTCCGGAAGGTGGCCTGAGCACAATGGCCGAGCAGATCAACCACGACACCCGGGCGCGGGCCAGCCTGCACCTGCTGGTGCGTGACATCGAACGCGTCCGCCGCCAGGTGGACGCCCTACGCACCCTCACCGCCCAGCTGGGCAATGTCTACCGCCCGCGCCGCCCCAGCAGCTCCGGCGGCTTCGTGGTCTACGGGCGGGCGCCCGCGCCGACCGTCCGGCTGGCCCAGGAGCTGCGGGAGAGCGTGGAGACGCTGGTCGCGGCGGCGGTGGAGTTCGACCGGGCGCTGGGGTTCTCCTGGGACTCGGTGGGGTCGGCGCTCGGGGTGACCAAGCAGGCGGTGCACCGGCGGTACGGGATGCGGCGCTCGGCCTCCGAGTTGCTGGGCGCGGCCGGTGGCGCGCTGCCGGGTGGCCCGGGCGCGGGGGCGCCGCTGCCCCCCACCAGCGCCCCGCGTGACGACGAGGCGCCGCAGCCGGCACCCGGCGGCCTGGCGCGCACCGTCCCGGCGGCCCGGCAGGGCGGGCTGGACCGGCACGGGGTGCACAGCTGACGAGGCGTCAGTTCCCGTTGGCCTGACGAGAGTTGCGCGGGAAGTCGGCTCACCCGACTTCCCGCGCAGGCGACACCCGCTCGCTAGCCGTCGACTCCCCGCGCAGGCGTCACCCGATGTCCGGCGGATCGATCCGCACCTTGACCGGCTCCGACCCCCGCAGCGCCAGCCGCGCGATCTGCGCCGCCTTCAACGCGGCCGCCAGCACACCGCCCTGCCCGGGGCGCACCCGAAGCAGCGCACGCTCCTGCTCCTCACCCCGCAGCGGCGGCAGCGGCACCGGGCCCAGCACATCGGCCCCCTCCGGCAGCCGGGCCACGCCCAGCAGATCCTCGACCGCGCTCGGCGTGCCGGTGACCGAGGCCATCCGGGAGACCGGCGGGAAACCCAGCTGCGCCCGCTCCGCCAGCTCCGACTCGGCGTGCCCGAGCGGGTCCCAGCGGACCAGCGCCTGCACCGGGCGGGCCGTCGGCTCGGCCACGACCACCACCGTTCCGCCCTCCTCCGCCGACCGCACCAGCGCGGCCGCCGCCAGCCAGAGCCGCATCGCCTCCTCGGCGGCGCGCAGATCGGGGCGGTTCAGCAGCGCCCAGCCGTCCAGCAGCAGGGCGGCCGCGTAGCCGCCCTCGGCCACCGGCTCGGCCCCCGGCGTGGAGATCACCAGCGCCGGCTCCCCCGACACCTCGGCCAGCACCGCCTCCCGCCCCGAGGTCCGCACCGGGATCCCGGGGAACGCCTTGCCCAGCTCCTCCGCCGTCCGCCGCGCCCCCACCACCTGCGCCCGCAGCCGGAAGGACCCGCACTCCACGCAGTGCCAGTCGGCCTCCTCGACCCCGCACCAGGCGCAGCGCAATGCCTGCCCGGCGCTCACGGCCTCCAGCGGTCCGGCGCAGTGCGCACAGCGGGCGGGTTCGCGGCAGCGCTCGCAGGCCAGCCGGGGCACATAGCCGCGCCGGGGCACCTGCACCAGGACCGGGCCGGAGCGCAGCGCCTCGCGGGCGGCCTGCCAGGCCACCGTGGGCAGCCGGGCGGCCTGGGCGGCCGCGTCCCGGGCCTGGTCGGTGTCGGTCACGGTGCGCACCTGGGGGGCGGTGGCGCGCACCACGGCCCGTTCGGCGACCAGCGGGCGGGCCCAGCCGGTGGCCAGCAGCTGGGCGCCCTCGACGGTCGCCGACAGGCCGCCGACCAGCACGGCCGCACCCTCCTCGGCCGCACGGAGCAGCGCCACCTCGCGGACGTGCGGGTGCGGGGCGCGCGGGTCGCTGTGGCTGCTGTCGCCGTCCGACCAGACCACCAGCAGGCCGAGGTCGTGCACGGGCGCGAAGACGGTCGCCCGGGTGCCGATCACGGCGTGCACCGAGCCCCGGCCGACGGCGAGCCAGTTCCGGTAGCGCTCGCGCGGCCCGAGGTCGGCGGTGAGGACGACGTGGCGGTCCGAGTCGCCCAGCAATCGAACCAGCGCCTTGTCGACGCGCGCCACCGCCCGCCCGTCCGGCAGGACGACCAGGGCGCCGCGCCCGCCGGCCAGGGTGCCGGCCACCGCGCGGGCGATCTCCTCGGGCCAGGTCGGCCCGGGCAGCGCCGTCCAGACCGCGCGCGGCGCGTGCCCGCCGGCCAGTGCGGCCAGGAACTCCGGGCCCTGCTGGTAGCGCCGCCAGCTGCCCGGGTCGGGCACCGGGGGCGGCGGCAGCGGCGCCGGTGACGGCTCGGCCTCGGCCTTGGCGTGCCGTGGCGGCACGGCTAGTTGCAGCACGTCGGCCAGGGTGCCGGCGTAGCGGTCGGCGATGGTCCGGCTGAGCCCCAGCAGCGCGGGTGTCAGCACCCGCTCCGGCGACAGCACCTGCGCCAGCGGTGCCAGCACCCCGGGGTAGTCGCTGGCGGGCAGCCTGGCCACGATGAACCCGTCGTGCAGCTCGCCGCCCTCGCGCCGCCCGGCGGAGGTCATGCGGGCCCCGAACCGCACCCGCACCCGCACCCCGGGCTGCGCGGCCTCGGCCATGGCCACCGGGACGGCGTAGTCGTAGTACCGGTCGAGGTGGAGCAGGCCCTTGTCCACCACGACCCGGGCGACCGGCAGCTCCTCGGCCAGATGCGCCCCCCGCCAGGTGCGCGGCTTGGCCCGGCGGACCGTTTCGCGGATCAGCGCCAACTGCTCCGGCTGCCCGTTCTCGGGGGCGTTCTCGCTGCTCATCTCGGTCTCAGTGGTACCACAGCGGTCGGACAGACAACGGCGGTGGCCGCCCCCTCGGCAGGGGACGGCCACCACGGTACGGCTCGGACGGGGGCTCAGCCCGCGACGGCGGCCTTCAGCGCCTCGGCGCGGTCGGTCCGCTCCCAGGTGAAGTCCGGCAGCTCGCGGCCGAAGTGGCCGTAGGCGGCGGTCTGGGCGTAGATCGGCCGCAGCAGGTCGAGGTCGCGGATGATCGCGGCCGGGCGCAGGTCGAAGACCTTGGTGACGGCCGCCTGGATCGTCGCCACCGGGACGGTCTCGGTGCCGAAGGTCTCCACGAACAGACCCACCGGCTCGGCCTTGCCGATCGCGTAGGCCACCTGGACCTCGGCGCGGCGGGCCAGGCCCGCGGCGACGATGTTCTTGGCGACCCAGCGCATCGCGTAGGCGGCCGAGCGGTCGACCTTGGACGGGTCCTTGCCGGAGAACGCGCCGCCACCGTGGCGGGCCATGCCGCCGTAGGTGTCGATGATGATCTTGCGGCCGGTCAGGCCGGCGTCGCCCATCGGGCCGCCGATCTCGAAGCGGCCGGTCGGGTTGACCAGCAGCCGGTAGTCGGAGGTGTCGATGCCGACCTCGCGCAGCACCGGCTCCACCACGAACTCGCGGATGTCGGGCGCCAGCAGCGAGTCCAGGTCGATGTCGGACGCGTGCTGGGTGGAGACGACCACGGTATCCACGCGCACGGCCCGGTCGCCGTCGTACTCGATGGTGACCTGGGTCTTGCCGTCCGGGCGCAGGTACGGGATGGTCCCGTTCTTGCGCACCTCGGTCAGCTTGCGGGCCAGGCGGTGCGCCAGGGTGATCGGCAGCGGCATCAGCTCGGGGGTGTCGTCGCACGCGTACCCGAACATCAGGCCCTGGTCACCGGCGCCCTGGCGGTCCAGCTCGTCGTCGACGTCGCCCTCGACGCGGTGCTCGTGCGCCGTGTCGACACCCTGGGCGATGTCCGGCGACTGCGAGCCGATCGAGACCGAGACGCCGCAGGAGGCGCCGTCGAAGCCCTTCTTCGAGCTGTCGTAGCCGATCTCCAGGATCTTCTCCCGGACCAGCTGCGCGATCGGCGCGTAGGCCTTGGTGGTGACCTCACCGGCGACGTGCACCTGGCCGGTGGTGATGAGGGTCTCGACGGCGACCCGGGAGGTCGGGTCGTCCTTCAGCAGGGCGTCGAGAATGGTGTCGCTGATCTGGTCAGCGATCTTGTCGGGGTGCCCCTCGGTGACGGACTCCGAGGTGAACAGGCGGCGAGACACAGCGCTCCCTGGGGTTGCAGCGGCTGCTGACTGAATGCCCCGGTCGGGACCGGGGCATCCGGAAAGACTTGATGCCTTGGAGTGTAACGGTCAGCTATCGGCGTTCAATACTCACTACCGGCCAGTTCACGCGGTCGTCTCAGCCAGTGGTCGTGAAAACGATCACCCGGGGCGGCCCCGCACACCCGGGAACCGTCGGCCGCCCCGGCATCCACCGCTCCCCCGCTCAGCCGAGCCGGGCCACCACCTGGTCCCAGATCGCGTCCGCGAGCTCCTCCTTGGGGCCGGGCGGCACTGGCGTCTCACTGCCGTCCGCACCCAGGATGACCGCTTCGTTGGTATCCGTACCGAAGGCCTTGCCGTCGCCGACCTCATTGACCACCAGCAGGTCGCAGCCCTTGCGGGCCAGCTTGGCCCGGCCATGGGCCAGCACCTGGTCGGTCTCGGCGGCGAAGCCCACCACCAGCTGCCCCGGACGGGTGCGGTCGGCGGACAGCTCGGCCAGGATGTCCGGATTGCGGACGAGGGCGACGGGCGCCGGCTCCTCGCCCTCGACCTTCTTGATCTTCCCAGTGGCATATGCGGCAGGTCGGAAGTCGGCGACCGCGGCCGCCATCACCACCACGTCCGCCTCGGGCGCCGCCTTGACAGCCGCCTCCCGCAGCTCCAGGGCCGTGGCGACCGGGATCACGTCGACCCCGGCCGGCGCGGGCAGCGACACATTGGCGGACAGCAGGGTGACCCGGGCCCCGCGGGCGGCCGCGGCGGCGGCCAGCGCGTAACCCTGCTTGCCGGAGGAGCGGTTGCCCAGGAACCGCACCGGGTCCAGCGGCTCGCGGGTGCCGCCGGCCGAGACCAGCACGTGCCGCCCGGCCAGGTCGGCCTCCCCGACGCCGCGGACCAGCACCCGGCGGCAGGCCGCGAAGATGGCGTCCGGGTCCGGCAGCCGGCCCTTGCCGGTGTCCTTGCCCGTCAGCCGGCCGACCGCCGGCTCCAGCACCACGGCACCACGCCGGCGCAGCGTGGCGACGTTCTCCTGGGTGGCCGGGTGCTCCCACATCTCGGTGTGCATCGCCGGCGCGAAGACCACCGGACAGCGGGCCGTGAGCAGGGTGTTGGTGAGCAGGTCGTCCGCCATGCCGTGGGCCGCCTTGGCCATCAGGTCGGCGGTGGCGGGGGCGACGACCACCAGGTCGGCGTTCTGCCCGATCCGCACGTGCGGGACCTCGTGCACCCGCTCCCAGGTCTCGGTGGCCGCCGGGCGCCCGGACAGCGCGGCCCAGGTCGCCTCGCCGACGAAGTGCAGTGCGGCCGCGGTCGGCACCACGGTCACCTGGTGGCCCGACTCGGTGAACCGGCGCAGCAGCTCACAGGCCTTGTAGGCGGCGATCCCGCCGCTCACGCCGAGGACGACACGGGGCTGGCTCTGGGGAGAAGTCTCGCTCACGCCTTCACCATAGAGCCCGCCCCGGGCGGGAAACAGCAAGGGGCCCACCGGACGGATCCGGTGGGCCCCTTGAAAGGCCGTCAGGCCGCGTCGACCGCCTCGGCGGTCAGCATGCCGGCGTTGATCTCGCGCAGCGCGATCGACAGCGGCTTCTCGTGCACGTGGGTGTCGACCAGCGGGCCGACGTACTCCAGCAGGCCCTCGCCGAGCTGGGAGTAGTACGCGTTGATCTGGCGAGCGCGCTTGGCCGCGTAGATCACCAGGCTGTACTTCGAGTCCGTGGCCTCAAGCAGCTCGTCGATCGGCGGGTTGATGATGCCCTCGGGCGCGGTCATGGAAGAGGACACGCGAAAACCTTCCGAAAGGGTGGAAAACAAAAGGTCAGACTACACCGAGCAAGGCTAGCAGCTCGGCCGTCACCTGCTCGACCGAGGTGTTGACCAGCGTGGTGTCGAACTCCGGCTCGGCGGCCAGCTCGACGCGGGCGGCGGCCAGCCGCTCGTCGATGACGTCCTGCGGCTCGGTGCCGCGGCCGGTCAGCCGGCGCACCAGCTCCTCCCAGCTCGGCGGAGCCAGGAAGACCAGCTGTGCCTCCGGCATCGACTGCCGCACCTGCCGGGCCCCCTGCAGCTCGATCTCCAGCAGGACCGGCTCACCGCGGTCCAGCTTGGCCTCGACGGCGGCCCGGGGGGTGCCGTACCGGTTCCCCGCGAAGACGGCCCACTCCAGCAGTTCGCCGTTGGCGATCAGCTTGTCGAACTCGTCGTTGTCGACGAAGTGGTACTGGACCCCGTCCTGCTCGCCGGGCCTCGGGCGCCGGGTGGTCGCGGAGACCGAGAGCCACACCTCGGGGAACTGCTGCCTCAAATGGGCGACGACCGTGCTCTTGCCGACCCCGGAGGGGCCGGAGAGCACGGTCAGCCGCGGACGCTCACTCATGCACCGATTATCCCGGATCCTGGACGATCCGGAGAACACCGGGGTTCAGTACACCGACGTCAGAACGCTCAGGACGCCGACATCAGGACGTTCAGGACACCGACGTCAGGACGCGGTGCCGCCGAACTCCCGCTCCAGCGAAGCGATCTGGTTGGTACCGAGACCACGGACACGCCGGCTCTCGGAGATGCCCAGGCGCTCCATGATCTGCTTGGCACGGACCTTGCCGACACCGGGAAGGCTCTCCAGCAGTGCGGAGACCTTCATCTTGCCGATGACCTCGTTGTCGGCCTTGCCGGCCTTGATGACCTCGTGCAGGGATGCGCCCGAGTGCTTGAGCCGGTTCTTCACCTCGGCGCGCTCCCGGCGAGCCTCGGCGGCCTTGGCCAGCGCGGCGGAGCGCTGTTCAGGGGTAAGGGGCGGAAGAGCCACGCCGTTCACCTCAGGGTCTGGAAGGAATTGAAGTGCTAGGACATTGGGGTTGAACCAGATGCCTGCCACCGCCCGTCATGGGCGATGACCGCAGGGCGATCCAGCCGCTCTGACCTGCGAGAGCAGCGAGATTTCGCCCCGCCGAGGGCATCTACCGCCGGACACTACCCGCATTGTGCGCCCACGTCAGGAAAAGAAGCCGAAAAGTCCTGGTCAGCACAGGTAGGCCAGGACTTTTCGGGAGAAAACGGCCCGGTTTGAACCGACTTTGCCAGCCGAGTGTGACAGCCCTCACATCGCCGATACGGCCCGGATCTCGTCGATGAAGCGCTGGGCGGCGTCCCGCAGGCCGGTGACCGACGGCCCGTGCTTGAGCACGTCCCGGCTGACGCTGGGCACCACGGCCGGAACCTCGGCGCCGAAGACCCGGGGCAGGTCGGCCATCGTGGCCCCCTGCGCGCCGATCCCGGGGGCCAGCAGCGGGCCGTTGATCGCCAGGTCCACCCCGGCGTCGGCCAGCGTGGCACCGACCACCGCGCCGAACGAACCCAGCGGGGTGGCACCGGCGTTCTCGGCGGCCAGCCGGTTCAGCACCTGCTGCGCCACGCTCACGCCGTCCGGGCCGGTGGCCCGCTGCACCTCGAAGCCCTCCGGGTTGGAGGTCAGGGCCAGCGCGAAGACGCCGCAGCCGTTCGCCCGGGCCAGGTCCAGCGCGGGCTGCAGCGAGCCGAAGCCCAGGTAGGGGCTGACCGTGACGGCGTCCGAGAAGAGCGGGCTGCCGGGGCTCAGGAACGCCTCGGCGTAGGCCGCCATGGTGGAGCCGATGTCGCCGCGCTTGGCGTCCATCAGCACCAGGGCGCCGGCCGCCCGGGCGTCGGCCACGGCGCGCTCCAGCACGGCGACACCCTTGCTGCCGAACCGCTCGAAGAACGCGGCCTGCGGCTTCAGCACCGCCACCCGGTCGGCCAGCGCCTCGACCACGGTGCGGCTGAAGGTCTCCAGGCCGGCCAGGTCGTCGCCCAGGCCCCAGGCGGAGAGCAGGGCGGCGTGCGGGTCGATGCCGACGCAGAGCTGGCCGCGCTCGTCCATGGCGTGGCGCAGGCGCCCGCCGAAGGAGTTGGAGTCGAAGGGGGTGGTCATGGCGTCCTTCACGGTGGGGTTGTAGGGGATGGGTGCGATCTCGGGCCGTCAGGCTCCGGCGCCGACCGCCTCGGTGATGCTCTGGTAGCCGTGCCTGCGCAGCCGGGAGGAGAGGCCCTTGTGGATCCGGCGCATCCAGAACGGGCCCTCGTAGATGAAGGCGCTGAAGCCCTGCACCAGGTCGGCGCCCGCCAGGATCCGCTGCCAGGCGTCCTCGGCCGTCTCGATGCCGCCGACCGAGACCAGCACCAGCCGGCCGTCGGTGCGCCCCCGCAGCCGCCGCAGCACCTCCACCGAACGGTCCTTGAGCGGCGCGCCGGAGAGCCCGCCCATGCCGATCGCCTCGACCTCGGCGGCCGAGGCCCGCAGCCCCTCGCGCCCGATCGTGGTGTTGGTGGCGATGATGCCGTCCAGGCCCAGCTCCAGCGCCAGGTCGGCCACCGCGTCCACGTCCTCGTCGGCCAGGTCGGGGGCGATCTTCACCAGCAGCGGCACATGGTGGGCGGTCGCCTCGTCGGCGGCCTCCCGCACCGCCGTCAGCAGCGGGCGCAGGTGCGAGACGGCCTGCAGGTTGCGCAGCCCCGGGGTGTTCGGGGAGGAGACGTTGACCACCAGGTAGTCGGCGTGCCCGGCCAGCCGCTCGGTGCTCTTGACGTAGTCCGAGACGGCGTCGGCCTCCTCGACCACCTTGGTCTTGCCGATGTTGACGCCGACCACCGGCGACATCGAGCCGCGCTGGCGCTGCGCCAGCCGGGCCGCGATCCGTGCCGAGCCCTGGTTGTTGAAGCCCATCCGGTTGATCAGCGCCCGGTCCTCGACCAGCCGGAACATCCGCGGCGCCGGGTTGCCGGGCTGCGGCTCGCCGGTCACGGTGCCGATCTCGACGTAGTCGAAGCCGAGCATCGCCAGCCCGTCGATGCCGATCGCGTTCTTGTCGAAGCCGGCGCCGAGACCGAACGGGCCGGGCAGGTCGAGGCCGAGCGCATTGGTGCGCAGCGCCTTGTCCTTGGGGGCCAGCACCAGCGTGACCAGCTGCCGCAGGCCGGGCACCGAGGCGGCCAGCCGGATCCAGAAGAACGCCAGGTGGTGTGCCTTCTCGGGGTCCATCTTCCGGAAGACCAGGTTGAACAGAAGCTTGTACACAGGGCTCCTCGCATGGGAATGGGGGGCACCACACTCGGTGCCCCCCATTCAGGATCGGGCTACTTGCGGGCGGAGTTGATCAGCGCCGCGTGCTCCTGGAGCGACATCACCCCGACGTCGCCGCGGGTCAGCGCGTCGATGCCCTGGACCGCCGCGCCCATCGCCTGGACGGTGGTCAGGCACGGCACGCCGCGGGCCACGGCGGCGGTGCGGATCTCGTAGCCGTCCATGCGGCCGCCGGTGCCGTAGGGGGTGTTGATGATCAGGTCGACATCGCCGTCGTGGATCAGCTGCACGACGGTCCGCTCGCCGTTCGGGCCGACGCCCTCGCTGTGCTTGCGCACCTGGGTGGAGGGGATGCCGGCGCGCTGCAGCACCTCGGCGGTGCCGGCGGTGGCGAGCACCTCGAAGCCCAGCTCGACCAGCGCCCGGGCCGGGAAGACCAGGTTGCGCTTGTCGCGGTTGGCGACCGAGACGAACACCCGGCCCTTGGTCGGCAGCGAGCCGTAGGCGCCGGCCTGGGCCTTGGCGTAGGAGGTGCCGAACACCTTGTCGATGCCCATGACCTCACCGGTGGAGCGCATCTCCGGGCCGAGCACGGTGTCCACGCCGCGGCCGTGCACGTCGCGGAACCGCGACCACGGCATCACGGCCTCCTTGACCGAGATCGGGCAGTCGGCGGGCAGCGTGCCGCCGTCGCCCTCGGCCGGGAGCAGGCCCTCGGCGCGCAGCTCGGCGACGGTGGCGCCCAGCGAGATCCGGGCGGCGGCCTTGGCCAGCGGCACCGCGGTGGCCTTGGAGGTGAACGGCACGGTGCGGGAGGCGCGCGGGTTGGCCTCCAGCACGTAGAGGATGTCACCGGCCAGCGCGAACTGGATGTTGATCAGGCCGCGCACGCCAACGCCCTTGGCGATGGCCTCGGTGGAGGCCCGCAGCCGCTTGATGTCGAAGCCGCCCAGGGTGATCGGGGGCAGCGCGCAGGCGGAGTCGCCGGAGTGGATGCCGGCCTCCTCGATGTGCTCCATGACGCCGCCGAGGTAGAGCTCGGTGCCGTCGTAGAGCGCGTCGACGTCGATCTCCACCGCGTCGTCCAGGAAGCGGTCGATCAGCACCGGGTGCTCGGAGATCAGGCCGGCGTGCCGCTCCAGGTAGGAGGCGAGGCTGGCCTCGTCGTAGACGATCTCCATGCCGCGCCCGCCGAGCACGTACGAGGGGCGGGCCAGCACCGGGTAGCCGATCTCGTCGGCGATGGCCTTGGCTTCTTCGAAGGAGAAGGCGGTGCCGTGCTTGGGAGCCGGCAGGCCGGCGTCCCGCAGCACCCGGCCGAACGCGCCGCGCTCCTCGGCCAGGTCGATCGCCTCGGGCTGGGTGCCGACGATCGGCACGCCGTTCTCCTTGAGCGCCTGGGCCAGGCCGAGCGGGGTCTGGCCGCCGAGCTGGACGATGACGCCGGCGACCGGTCCGGCCTGCTCCTCGGCGTGCACGATCTCCAGCACGTCCTCCAGGGTGAGCGGCTCGAAGTACAGCCGGTCGGAGGTGTCGTAGTCGGTGGAGACGGTCTCGGGGTTGCAGTTGACCATCACGGTCTCGTACCCGGCGTCGGCCAGCGCGAAGGAGGCGTGCACGCAGGAGTAGTCGAACTCGATGCCCTGGCCGATCCGGTTCGGACCGGAGCCCAGGATGATCACCGCGGGCTTGGTGCGCGGTGCGACCTCGCTCTCCTCGTCGTAGGACGAGTAGAAGTACGGGGTCCTGGCGGCGAATTCGGCGGCGCAGGTGTCAACGGTCTTGAAAACCGGGCGGATTCCGAGCGCGTGCCGCACCTCGCGGACCACGTCCGGCTTGAGGCCGCGGATCTCGCCGATCTGCTGGTCGGAGAAGCCGTGCCGCTTGGCGTGCCGCAGCAGCTGCGGGTCGAGCAGCTCGGCGGCGGCCAGCTCCTCGGCGATCTCGTTGAGCAGGAACAGCTGGTCGACGAACCAGGGGTCGATCTTGGTAGCGTCGAAGACCTCGCCCGGCGTGGCACCGGCCCGGATCGCCTGCATCACGGTGTTGATCCGGCCGTCGGTCGGCACCTTGGCCTTGGTCAGCAGCTCGGCCTTGTCGCCGGTCTCGCCGACCCAGGTGAACTGCGAGCCCTTCTTCTCCAGCGAGCGCAGCGCCTTGTTGAGCGCCTCGGGGAAGTTGCGGCCCATCGCCATGGCCTCGCCGACCGACTTCATGGTGGTGGTGAGGGTGGCGTCGGCGCTCGGGAACTTCTCGAAGGCGAACCGCGGGACCTTGACCACCACGTAGTCGAGGGTCGGCTCGAAGGAGGCCGGGGTCTGCTCGGTGATGTCGTTGGGGATCTCGTCCAGGGTGTAGCCGACGGCCAGCTTGGCGGCGATCTTGGCGATCGGGAAGCCGGTGGCCTTGGAGGCGAGCGCCGAGGAGCGGGAGACGCGCGGGTTCATCTCGATGACGATGACCCGGCCGTCGTCGGGGTTGACGGCGAACTGGATGTTGCAGCCACCGGTGTCGACGCCGACCTCGCGGATCACCGCGATGCCGATGTCGCGCAGGATCTGGTACTCGCGGTCGGTGAGCGTCATGGCCGGCGCGACCGTGATCGAGTCGCCGGTGTGCACGCCCATCGGGTCGAAGTTCTCGATCGAGCAGACGACCACGACGTTGTCGTTCTTGTCGCGCATCAGCTCGAGCTCGTACTCCTTCCAGCCGAGGATGGACTCCTCCAGGAGCACCTCGGTGGTCGGCGAGAGCGCCAGGCCCTGGCCGGCGATCCGGCGCAGGTCCTCCTCGTCGTGCGCGAAGCCGGAGCCGGCGCCGCCCATGGTGAAGGACGGGCGGACCACGACCGGGTAGCCGCCGAGGGTCTCGACCCCGGCCAGCACGTCGTCCATCGAGTGGCAGATCACCGAGCGGGCCGACTCGCCGTGCCCGATCTTGGCCTTGACGGCCTCCACGACCTGCTTGAACAGCTCGCGGTCCTCGCCCTTGTTGATCGCCTCGACATTGGCGCCGATCAGCTCGACGCCGTACTTCTCCAGCGTGCCGGCCTTGTGCAGGGCGATCGCGGTGTTGAGCGCGGTCTGCCCGCCCAGGGTCGGCAGGAGCACGTCGGGGCGCTCCTTGGCGATGATCTTCTCGACGAACTCGGGAGTGATCGGCTCGACGTAGGTGGCGTCGGCGATCTCCGGGTCGGTCATGATCGTGGCCGGGTTGGAGTTGACCAGGATCACCCGCAGGCCCTCGGCCCGCAGCACGCGGCACGCCTGGGTGCCGGAGTAGTCGAACTCGGCCGCCTGGCCGATCACGATCGGGCCGGAGCCGATGACCAGAACGGACTTGATGTCGGTGCGCTTAGGCACGCTGGCCCTCCATGAGCTGGGCGAAGCGGTCGAACAGGTACGCGGCGTCGTGCGGACCGGCGGCGGCCTCGGGGTGGTACTGAACGCTGAATGCGGGGGTGTCCAGGCACTGCAGGCCCTCCACCACGTCGTCGTTGAGGCAGACGTGGGAGACCTCGGCGCGGCCGAACGGGGTGTCGCTCACCTTGTCCAGCGGGGCCTCCACGGCGAAGCCGTGGTTGTGCGCGGTGACCTCGACCTTGCCGGTGGTGCGGTCCTGCACCGGCTGGTTGATGCCGCGGTGGCCGTACTTGAGCTTGTAGGTGCCGAAGCCCAGGGCGCGACCGAGGATCTGGTTGCCGAAGCAGATCCCGAAGAACGGGGTCCCGCGGCCGAGCACCTCGCGCAGCACCGCGACCTGGTGGTCGGCGGTGGCCGGGTCGCCCGGGCCGTTGGAGAAGAAGACGCCGTCCGGGTTGACCGCGTAGATGTCCTCGGCGGTGGCGTTCGCGGGCAGCACGTGCACCTCGATGCCGCGCTCGGCCATCCGGTGCGGGGTCATGCCCTTGATCCCGAGGTCGACGGCGGCGACGGTGAACTTCTTCGCACCGATCGCCGGGACCACGTAGGTCTCGGTGGTGGCGACCTCGGCGCACAGGTCGGCGCCCTTCATCTCGGGCGCCTGCTGCACCCGCGCCAGCAGCTCGGCCGGCTCGGCCAGCCGCTCGCCGGAGAAGATGCCGACCCGCATCGCCCCGCGCTCGCGCAGGTGGCGGGTGAGGGCCCGGGTGTCGATGCCGCTGATCCCGACCACGCCCTGGTTGGTCAGCTCCTCGTCCAGCGAGCGCTTGGCCCGCCAGTTGGAGGCCACCCGGGCGGGGTCGCGGACCACGTAGCCGGCCACCCAGATCTGCTTGGACTCGTCGTCCTCGTCGTTCCAGCCGGTGTTGCCGATCTGCGGGGCCGTCATGACCACCACCTGGCGGTGGTAGGACGGGTCGGTCAGGGTCTCCTGGTAGCCGGACATGCCGGTGTTGAAGACCGCCTCGCCGAAAGTCTCGCCGATCGCGCCGTACGCCTCACCGCGGAAGGTGCGACCGTCCTCCAGGACCAGCACGGCAGGCACACGCTCCCGCCAGGAGCGCGGCTTGGTGGGGGCAGGTGCGGTCATGGTGTTACGCCTTCCGTCTTCTTCGTACGTGGTGCGAGTTGTTCGATGGCCGTGACCCAGGCCGCGTGCTGGTCGGGGTGGTCCAGCCGCAGACCGGACTCCAGCTCCTTGCCCTGGAGCCGCCAGCCGACCACCAGCAGGCCGGCCGGGACCACCTTGCCGGCGTGGCCGGAGTCGGTCCGAGCGCCCGTCAGCTCCTCGGCGGGCAGCCAGAGGTCGACGTCACCCGGGCGGCGGACCAGCAGCCCGCGCTCGGTCAGGGTCAGCTCGGCCAGGCTGCGGGTGCCCAGGCCGTGCGCCACCACCCGGTCCAGCCAGTTCCCGGCCGTGGTGGTGCCGTGGTAGCGGCCCTTGCTCTCCAGGATGGTGGCGCCGGGCTCGGCCGGCACGGTGGGCAGCTCCGGCAGGTCGGACTGCAGGGTGCGCCGCCAGTTCCAGCCCTGGCGCATCAGCCAGTAGATCAGCGCCACCAGGATCAGCAGGCCGACCGACCAGCCGATGTACGCGGGCCAGTTGTGCACCTGCGCCTTGTGCATCATCAGCGGCGTGCCGGCTAGGAGCGTGCCGCTCACGCCGGCTCGCCCGGCTCGACCAGCTCGCCGGCCAGCACCGTGGCGGTGCCGCGCAGGAAGGTGGCGTGCACGCGACCGGGCAGGTCAAGGCCGCGGTAGGGGGTGTTACGGCTGCGGGTGGCGAAGCTCTCGGGGTTCACGGTGCCACGGTACGCGGGATCGAAGAGCACCAGGTTGGCCGGCTCACCGAGCGAGACGGGACGGCCGTGGCCGGCGAGACGGCCGATCCGGGCCGGGCGGTGCGACATCCGGTCGGCGACGCCCTCCCAGTTCAGCAGGCCGGTGTCCACCATCGCCTGCTGCACCACGGAGAGCGCGGTCTCCAGGCCGACCATGCCCATCGCGGCCACGGCCCACTCGCAGTCCTTGTCCTCGGCCGGGTGCGGCGCGTGGTCGGTGGCCACCGCGTCGATGGTGCCGTCGGCCAGCGCCTTGCGCAGCGCCTGCACGTCCTCGGCGGTGCGCAGCGGCGGGTTGACCTTGTAGACCGGGTCGTAGCTGCGGACCAGCTCGTCGGTGAGCAGCAGGTGGTGCGGGGTCACCTCGGCGGTGACGTCCCAGCCCTTGGCCTTGGCCCAGCGGATGATCTCCACCGAGCCGGCGGTGGAGACGTGGCAGACGTGCAGCCGGGAGCCGACGTGCGCGGCCAGCAGCACGTCGCGGGCGATGATCGACTCCTCGGCGACGGGCGGCCAGCCGCCGAGCCCGAGCTCACCGGAGACCTGCCCCTCGTTCATCTGGGCACCCTCGGTGAGCCGCGGCTCCTGGGCGTGCTGGGCGACGACGCCGTCGAAGGCCTTCACGTACTCCAGCGCGCGGCGCATGATCACCGCGTCGTCCACGCACTTGCCGTCATCGGAGAAGACCCGCACGCCGGCGGCCGAGTCGTGCATGGCGCCGAGCTCGGCGAGCTTCTTGCCCTCCAGGCCGACGGTGACGGCACCGACCGGCTGCACGTCGCAGTAGCCGGACTCCTTGCCGAGCCGCCAGACCTGCTCGACCACACCGGCGGTGTCGGCCACCGGGAAGGTGTTGGCCATCGCGTGCACGGCGGTGTAGCCGCCCTTGGCGGCCGCCTGGGTGCCGGTCAGCACGGTCTCGGCGTCCTCGCGGCCGGGCTCGCGCAGGTGGGTGTGCAGGTCGACCAGGCCGGGCAGCGCGACCAGGCCGGTGGCGTCGATCTCCACGTCGGCCTCGGCGGTCAGGCCGGTGCCGATCTGCTGGAAGGTGCCGTCGGCGATCAGGATGTCCTGCGCCGGGCCGCCGAGGATCTGTGCGTTGCGGATCAGGTACGAAGTGGACCGGCCACCTCGCTGGAGCTCGGCGGCCGCTCCGCTGGGGTCGCTGCTCTCATTGGTTCGCTCGCTGCGCTCGCTCACTTTGCGGCCTCACTCTGGTTGGTGCTGGGGATGTCGGCGAGGGTGGCTCCGCCGAGCAGGAGGTACAGGACGGCCATCCGGATCGAGACGCCGTTGGCGACCTGCTCGACCGCGGTGCAGCGCGGCGAGTCGGCGACCTCGGCGGTGATCTCCATGCCGCGGACCATCGGGCCCGGGTGCATCACCACGGCGTGCTCGGGCAGGCGGGCCAGGCGCCGGCCGTTCATCCCGTAGCGGCGCGCGTACTCGCGCTCGGTCGGGAAGAAGGCGGCGTTCATCCGCTCGCGCTGGACGCGGAGCATCATCAGCGCGTCGGTCTTGGCGAGTGCGGCGTCCAGGTCGTAGGAGACCTCGCACGGCCACCCGGCTCCGCCGGTCTTGGAATTGGGTTCGATGCCGATCGGGATCAGGGTGGGCGGGGCCACGAAGGTGACCTCGGCGCCCAGGGTGTTGAGCAGCAGCACGTTGGAGCGGGCGACCCGGCTGTGCAGGACGTCGCCCACGATGGTCACCCGGCGGCCGCTGAGGTCGTTGCCGAGGCCCGGGTTGAGGTGCCGACGCAGCGTGAAGGCGTCCAGCAGGGCCTGGGTGGGGTGCTCGTGGGTGCCGTCGCCGGCGTTGATCACGCTGCCGTGCAGCCAGTCGGACTGGGCGAGCCGGGCCGGCGCGCCGGAGGCGTGGTGGCGGATCACCACGGCGTCGGCGCCCATCGCCTGCAGGGTGAGCGCGGTGTCCTTGAGGCTCTCGCCCTTGGAGACCGAGGAGCCCTTGGCGGCGAAGTTGATCACGTCGGCCGAGAGGCGCTTCTCGGCGACCTCGAAGGAGGTCTTGGTACGGGTGGAGTCCTCGAAGAACAGGTTGACGACGGTGCGGCCGCGCAGCGTGGGGAGCTTCTTGACGGCCCGTCCGGAGAGCTGGGCGAGCTCCTCGGCGGTGTCCAGGATCAGCAGCGCGTCGTCGCGGCTGAGGTCGGCGGCGGAGACGAGGTGACGCTTCACGGGGGTTTTCTACTCCGGGCGGGTCGGATCGGCGGCGAGTGCCTGGGCTGTGCTCTCCTGGCGCGCGGAGCGCGACGCGGGCGGATAGTCGCGGTCGCCGACCAGCACGGCGTCCTGGCCGTCGCTGTCGGCGAGCCGGACCTGCACGGCCTCGCGCAGTGAGGTGGGCAGGTTCTTGCCCACGTAGTCGGCGCGGATCGGGAGCTCGCGGTGGCCGCGGTCGACCAGCACGGCGAGCTGCACGGCGCGGGGGCGGCCGATGTCACCGAGGGCGTCGAGGGCGGCGCGCACGGTGCGGCCGGAGAACAGCACGTCGTCGACCAGGATCACCAGCTTGCCGTCGACACCGCCGGCGGGGATCTCGGTGTGCTCCAGCGCGCGGGCCGGCTTCAGCCGCAGGTCGTCGCGGTACATGGTGATGTCGAGGGTGCCCAGCGGGATCTCGCGGCCGGTGATCTGGGTCAGCTTGGCCTGCAGGCGGCGGGACAGGTGCACGCCGCGGGTGTGGATGCCCAGCAGCACGACGTCCTCGGCGCCCTTGGCGCGCTCGACGATCTCGTGCGCGATCCGGGTGATCACCCGGGAGATGTCCGCGCCGTCCAGCACCTGGTGCGGCGGACGCGGTGAATCGTTTGTGGTCATGCCGAAGCGGACCTCCTTCCCCGCCTCACGGGACGGGCCTTAAAGGATGTCTGATGGTGGCCGTCCGGTTACGTGGCGGACGCCTCAGTCATTCTACCAGGGAGATCGTGCCGAGCCCGCCACGCTTCGTGTCGTGTTCACGCAGAGGTAGCGGCCGGTTCGCACGACTGCCCCATTCGGCTTGACGCACCGACCTCACTCTACGTAACCTCACAGTGAGTTACGGAACGGGCGTCGTACCGGCCGGTAGGACACCCGGGCAGTCAGGGCATTCCTCACTCCTCCGTGACCACCATGCAACCAGCAACATTCGGCCGGGGAGATCAATGTCCAGCGACTACGCGAAGCAGCTCGGAGGAAAACTCCGCGCGATCCGCACTCAGCAGGGGCTCTCCCTGCACGGCGTCGAAGAGAAGTCCCAGGGCCGCTGGAAGGCGGTTGTCGTCGGCTCGTACGAGCGCGGCGACCGTGCTGTGACCGTGCAGCGCCTGGCGGAGCTCGCCGAGTTCTACGGCGTCCCCGTGCAGGAGCTGCTGCCCGGCGGCACCCCGGGCGGTGCGGCCGAGCCGCCGCCGCGCCTGGTCCTCGACCTGGAGAGACTGACCCAGGTTCCGAGCGAGAAGGCCGGCCCGCTGCAGCGCTACGCGGCCACCATCCAGTCCCAGCGCGGGGACTACAACGGCAAGGTGCTGTCGATCCGCCAGGACGACCTGCGCACCCTGGCCGTGATCTACGACCAGTCCCCCTCGATCCTCACCGAGCAGCTGATCAGCTGGGGCGTGCTCAACCCCGACGCGCGCCGCGCGGTGCGCGAGGAGGACGCGAGCTGACCTGGCGTCGGTTCGCACGCTTCTGAAGAAACGTCACGGCGCGGTCCTGAGGGGCCGCGCCGTTGTCGTTCCCCGTGCGCCGGGCGCACGTGGTGCGCAGCGGGCGCACCGGTGCGCCCGGGGTGCGTTACGCCTGCCGGGGCACCCGGGCCAGCTGGCGGGACTGGGCGACCAGCCGGCCCGCCTCGTCCCAGATCTCGCAGTCCTCCTCGAAGTAGCCGCCGGCCAGGTTGCGGGTGCCGTGGCTGACCCGCAGCCAGCCCTTGGCCGGCACCGCCCGCAGGTGCACCGTCAGCTCCACGGTCGGCGCCCAGCCGGGGAACCCGAGGTCGTAGGTGACCGGCGGCAGCGCGTCGGCGACCAGCAGCAGCGACAGCGGGTCCGGCTCGCGGCCGTCGGCCAGCCGGAACCAGCCCTGGAGCCGCCCGTTCATCGACGGCTGGCCGACCGCCCAGCCGACCGTGGCCGGGTCGAGGCGCAGTTCGAAGCGCTCCAGCAGCGCCAGGTCCGGGGTGATCGGCATCGGCATGTGCTCCCGCCCGACGCACTGCTCCGGCGGCGGCAGCTGCGGCGGCACCGCCGAGGTGCGCACCTCGCCGTCCAGGGCGGCCAGGTCGGTGTAGCCGGCGACCACTCTGAGCCGCTCCGCCGGGTGGCCGTCCTCGTCGAGCTGGCTGAGCGAGGCGGTGGCGTTGGACAGGCCCCGCCCGCGCCGGATCACCTCGGTCTGCACGCTCAGCGGGCCGGGCCGCGAGGTGGAGAGGTAGTAGCCGCTGATCGAGACCGGGTCGGGGTGTCCGGGCAGCTCCTGGCGCAGCGCGTTGGCGGCCACGGCCAGCAGCAGCCCGCCGTTGATCCCGCCGCCGATCTGCCAGCCGGCGCCCAGCTCCCCCCTGTAGCGACCGGGGGCGTCGGGGCCGTCGGGGCCGAGGGCGATCGCCCGGTCGAACTCGCTGCTGGTCACGGTGGTCATGGGGTGCCGCCCTTCGAATAAGTTACCGGCCAGTAGGCAGCTTACGCCAGCCCCCCGAGCGCGCAATGCCCCCGGAAACGCAACGGCCGCCGAACCCCGTGCGGGGTCCGGCGGCCACTGCCGAAGGCTGCCTCAGCGGCGGATCGACGCCTTGTTCTCCTGGAACCGGGCCAGCATTCCGTTGACGAAGCCCGGGGACTCGTCCGTGGAGTACTCCTTGGCGATCTCCACCGCCTCGTCCAGGACGACCGCGTCCGGGACGCCGTCCTCCCAGATCAGCTCGTAGGCCCCGAGCCGCAGGACGTTGCGGTCCACCAGCGGCATCCGGTCCAGCGTCCAGCCCACCGCGTAGGTCGCGATCAGCTCGTCGATCCGGCGGGCGTGCCGGGTGTAGCCCTCGACCAGCTGCATGGTGTACTCGGCGACCTTCGGGACGCTCTCGCCCGGCTTGGCCTCGCGGCCCCGGGCCACCCAGTCGGCGAGCACCGAGAGCGGGTCGACGTCCCGGTGGTCCGCCTCGAAGAGGATCTGGAAGGCGTGCGTGCGCGCCTTGGTGCGTGCAGACGCCACGGTTACTTGTTCACCCGGCCGAGGTAGCTGCCGTCGCGGGTGTCGACCTTGATCTTCTCACCCTGGTTGATGAAGAGCGGCACCTGGATCTCGGCGCCGGTCTCCAGACGGGCCGGCTTCGAGCCACCGGTGGAGCGGTCGCCCTGCAGGCCGGGCTCGGTGAACTCGATCACCAGCTCGACGGCGGCCGGCAGCTCGATGTAGAGCGGGTTGCCCTCGTAGACGGCGACCAGGGCGTTGAAGCCCTCCAGCAGGTACTTGGCGGCGTCGCCGACGACCTCGGGGCTGATCATCAGCTGGTCGTAGGTGTCCATGTCCATGAACACGAACTGCTCGCCGTCCTTGTACGAGTACTGCATGTCGCGCTTGTCGACGTTGGCGGTCTCGACCTTGGTGCCCGCGTTGAACGTCTTGTCGACGACCTTGCCGCTCAGCACGTGCTTGAGCTTGGTGCGCACGAACGCGGGGCCCTTGCCCGGCTTGACGTGCTGGAACTCGACGACGGACCAGAGCTGGTCGTTGTCGAGCTTGAGGACCATGCCGTTCTTGAGATCGTTCGTGGAAGCCACGGGCGCACTTACTCCTGGATATAGCTTGTCAAGGAACCAAGGGGTGCGCGCCTGTCCCGACCGGGAGACCCGGCGGTCACAGGGCGAGGAGCTCCTTGGTGGTGATGGTGAGCAGCTCGGGCCCGCCCTCGGCAACGGGGCGCACGACGAGCGTGTCCTCGATCCGGACCCCGCCGCGGCCCGGAAGGTGAACCCCGGGACCAACGGTGACCGGCACGCGATTGTCCAGTTTACCCGTCTCGCTGGGGCCCAGTTGCGGCGCCTCCCGGACTTCCAGGCCGATACCGTGTCCGAACGGCCTGGGCCGGTCCTCCCGGTAGCCCGCCTCCCCCAGCAGCTCGCGCGCCGCCCGGTCCGGCGTGCTGCACGGCACCCCCGGGGCCAGCACCTCCCGGGCCGCCCGCTGGGCCTCGAAGACCAGCCGGTGCAGCTCCACCTGCCAGCCCGCCGGCGCCGCGCCGATCACGAAGGTCCGGGTGCTGCGCACGGTGTAGCCGCGGTACTGCGCGCCGAGCGAGACGGTCAGGAAGTCGCCCTCCTCGACCCGTCGGTCGGTGGGCCGGTGGTCGGCCTGCCCGGAGTGGCTGCCGGTGCCGACCGAGACCGGGAAGCCGGCCCGGTCCGCGCCGTGGTCCACCATCCGGCGCTCCAGCTCCATCGCCAGGTGCCGCTCGGTGCGGCCCACCAGGATCGACTCCAGCAGCTCGCCCAGCGCCTGGTCACCGATCTCGGCGGCGATCCGCAGGTCGGCGATCTCCTGCTCGTCCTTGACCACCCGCAGCCGCTCCACGGTGCGGCCCAGGTCGTGCAGCCGCACCCCCGGGGCCCGGTCGGCGACCTCCCGGTACCGGCGCACCGTCAGATCGTGCTCCTCCACCGCCAGCTCGCCCACCCGGTCGCCGGCGGCCGCCATCGCGGCCAGTTCGGCGGTGTCCTGGTCGGCGGCCGCGCTCTGCAGCGGCAGGTCCACCGGGTAGACGAACTCGCCGTTGTCCTCCGGCGGCAGGTCGGCGGGGAGGGCCAGCAGCGCCCGCTCCCGGGTGACCAGCAGGCTGGCGCCGCAGGGGGTGCAGCCGGTCAGATACCGGACGTTGGCCGGGCTGGTGATCAGCGCCGCGTCCATCCCGGCGGCACTGCAGTGCTCCAGGAGCCGATCCCGGCGGACCGCGTGCGCATCGGACATGTCTTTCAGCCTACGAAGCGCGCCGCACCGGCGCCTGTTGTGGTGCGCCGGGCGGGCGGCTGTTCCGGGGACGCCGGGCGCGGTGGCCCGGGCGGCGCGGCGCAGGGTGGTGGGATGGGCGCGTGGAGTGGTTCACCGCGCCCGGGTACGCGCTCAGCCGGCTGGTGCTGCTGCGGCTGCTGGCCGCCGTCTACCTGGTCGGCTTCCTGGCGGCGGCCCGGCAGTTCCGGGCCCTGCTGGGCGAGCACGGCCTGCTGCCGATCCCCCGCTACCTGCGCTACCGCGGCTGGCGGGACGCGCCGACCCTGTTCCAGTGGCACTACTCGGACCGGTTCTTCGCCGCCGTGTCCTGGGGCGGCGCGGCGCTGTCCGCCGCGATCTGCGCCGGGCTGGCCGACCTGGTGCCGCTGTGGGCCTCGATGCTGTTGTGGGCGCTGCTCTGGGTCCTCTACCTGTCGATCGTCAACGTCGGGCAGACCTGGTACTCGTTCGGGTGGGAGTCGCTGCTGCTGGAGGCCGGCTCGCTGGCGGTGTTCCTCGGCAATGCCAAGGTGGCGCCGCCGTTCACGGTGCTGCTGCTGTTCCGCTGGCTGCTGTTCCGGGTGGAGTTCGGGGCCGGGCTGATCAAGCTGCGCGGCGACCGCTGCTGGCGCGACCTCACCTGCCTCAAGTACCACCACGAGACCCAGCCGATGCCCGGCCCGTTCAGCTGGTACTTCCACCATCTGCCGCTGCCGCTGCACAAGGTCGAGGTGGCCGCCAACCATGTCGCGCAGCTGGGCTTCCCGGTGCTGCTGTTCACCCCGCAGCCGGTGGCCTCGGTCGCGGCCGGGGCCATGGTGGCGACCCAGCTCTGGCTGGTGGTCTCCGGGAACTTCGCCTGGTTGAACTGGCTGACCATCACGCTGGCCTTCAGCGCGTTGCGGCTGCCGGGCGGGACCTCGGGGAGCCGGTCGGCGCCGATCTGGTTCGAGGTGCTGGTGCTGCTGTTCACCGCACTGGTGGTGGTGCTGAGCTGGTGGCCGGCCCGCAATCTGCTCTCCCGCGAGCAGCTGATGAACTTCTCGTTCAACCGGCTGCACCTGGTGAACACCTACGGCGCGTTCGGCAGCATCAACCGGATCCGGTTCGAGGTGGTGCTGGAGGGCACCGAGGACGCCGTGCCGACGGCCGACAGCGTCTGGCGGGAGTACGGGTTCAAGGGCAAGCCGGGGGATGTACGCCGGCGCCCGCGCCAGTACGCGCCGTACCACCTGCGGCTCGACTGGCTGATGTGGTTCGCCGGCATCTCCCCCTCCTACGCCCGCCCCTGGCTGCGCACTTTCGCCGACCGGCTGCTCGCCGGGGACCCGGCGACGCTGCGGCTGCTGCGGCACAACCCGTTCCCTGACCACCCGCCGCGCTGGGTCCGCGCGGTGCTCTACCGCTACCGGTTCACCACGCGCGCCGAGCGACGGGCCAGCGGGGCCTGGTGGCACCGGGAGCCGCTGCGCACGTATCTGGCGCCGATGGGGTCACTGGACTCGTAGCACCGGCTTGCCGAGCACCGCCCGCTGCTCCAGCAGGGCCACCGCCTCGGCGGCGCGCTCCAGGGGGAACTCCACGCAGACCGGACGGACCTTGCCCGCGGCGAGGAGCTGCCACAGCTCGGCGCGCATCTCGGCGACCAACTCCGGCTTGTTTCGAGCGAGTTGCCCCATGGACAGCCCGGTGACGGTGGCCATCGAACCGAGCACCGCACCCGCGTCCAGGGTGCCGCCGTATCCGGCCAGGGTGACCAGTCGGCCGAACGGGCGCAGCGCGGCAAGCGCCTTGGGCAGCACCGCGCCGCCGGCACCCTCCAGCACCAGATCGACCGGCGCTCCCCAACCCTGCTGCTCGTACCCGACCACCTCGTCGGCGCCCAGGCTGCGCAGGAAGTCGGCCTTGCGCTCGGGGGCCGACGTCGCGGCCACCACCCGGCCGGCGCCGAGCGCCTTGGCCAGCTGCACGATCAGATGGCCGACCCCGCCGGCGGCGTTGGTCACCAGCACCTCCTGGCCCTCCTTGAGCTCCCCGGTCCGCAGCGCGGCGAGGGCCACCAAGCCGCCGTGCACCAGCCCCAGCGCCTCGGCGGCGTCGGCTTCTTCGGGCACGGGGGTGATGGTCGCCGGCATCGCCACCAGCCGGTCCGCGAACACGTCGGCCGCGATCCCGCCGACCCGCCGGCCCACCCGGTAGCCGGCCACCTCGCTGCCGACCGCCTCGATCCGCCCTACGAAGCCCCCGCCCGGCGAACCGGGCAGCGGGGCGCCGCCGGCCGCGTCGAGCATCTTGAGGAGCATCAGGCTGACGCCTGCCACCTCGGTGCGGACCAGCACCTCGCCGGGCCCGGGTTGCGGCTCGGCCACCTCGTCCAGCCGCAGCACCTCGGCCCCGCCGTACTGGTGAAACCTGACCTTGCGCATGGTGCGCTCCCCCTTTCGTTGGTGATCCCAACGATAGCAGGATTCATTGGGACCTCCAACGGTTTTAGGATGACCCCATGGTTGACCCCGCCGCCCCCGCGACCGACACCCCGTTCACCCGCCTCCAGACCCTCCCCAGCTGGCTGCTCGGCCGGGCCGGCGCACTCGGCCACCACCTGGTCGCCGACGCCCTCGCCGAGGAGGAGCTCAAACTCGGCCACCACGCCGTGCTCTGCGCCGTCGCCGAGTTCGAGCCGCTCGCCCAGGCGGAGTTGTCCCGCACGGTGCGGATCGACCCCAAGGACATGGTCGGCATCATCAACGACCTGCAGGCCCGGGGCCTGATCGTGCGCGGCAAGGACCCGCGCGACGCGCGCAAGAACGCCATCACCCTGGCGCCGGAGGGCGCGGAGCTGCTGGCGCGACTGCGGTCACGGACGGACGCGGCGAACGAGGAGCTGCTGGCACCGCTCGCCCCGGCGGAGCAGCAGACGCTGCTGGCGCTGGTGGCCAGGGTGATCGAGGGGCGCACGGGGTGAGATGACCCGAGGCCCCGAGATGAGCCTCTCTCGACATCAAGTATCTTGACATCAAGAATATATTTCGGCAGGCTGCTCCGCGAACGATCTGATCGGGGGTAGCCATGCACGCGAAGAACGAAGGACTGCTGGCCCAACTGCGCCGGCCACCGGGCGGACGGGACGCCCGGCTGATGCTGACCGCACAAGGCGTGGACCGCACCGGCACCGGCGTCTGGGCGGCCGCCTCGGTGCTCTACTTCACCTTCGTCGCCCACCTGGACGCCCGCCAGGTCGGCCTGCTCCTCGGCGTCGCCGCGGTGGCGGGCATAGCCGGCTCCCCCATCGCCGGGCGCCTGGCCGAACGCCAGCCCGTGCGGCGGCTGTTGATGGCCAGCCACCTGCTGCGGCTGGCCACCGTGGCGCTCATGCTGGTCGCCCACAGCTTCGGCGCCCTGCTCGCCCTGGTGGCGATCACCAGCCTGGGTGAGCGCTCGGCGAAGACCCTGGAGATGCTCTTCGCCACCCAAGTCGCGGGCGAGCAGCGGGCCGTGTACCAGGCGCTGTTCCGCAGCGTCGCCAACGCGGGCTACGCGGTGGGCGCGGGCATCGCGGCAATCGGGCTGGCGATCGGGACGGTTGACGCCTACCGGGCACTGATCCTCTTCGACGCGCTCTCGTTCGTGGCGGCGGCGCTGCTCGTCCGACTCACCAGCCCCGTGCCGGGGGTCTCCGCCCACGCCGCACCCGCTGACGAGCCGACGCAGGGCCCCAACCCCTGGCGCGACCGCGGCTACCTGCTCTTCGTCCTGCTGGACATCGCCATGAACCTGGACGACGCGGTGCTCAACGTCGGCCTCCCGCTCTGGCTGATCCACCACACCCGCGCCCCGCACGCCTTCGTCCCGGCGTTCCTCATCATCAACACCGTCCTGGTGGTCGTCCTCCAACTCCGCTTCTCCACCTGGGCGTCCCGCACCGCGCGCCGCCCGGCCACCTCCGTCGCCCTCATCGGCCTTGCCATGCTGGTCTGTTGCGCCCTCATCGCCCTCACCACGGGCGCCCGCGCCTGGACCGCCGTCATCGCCCTGTCGGCGGCCGCCGTCCTCACCACCCTCGCCGAACTCCTCCGCTCCATCAGCTCCTGGGAGTTGGCCGTCTCCCTCGCTCCCACCCAGGCCCGCGCCTCCTACCTCGGCGTCGCGGGCATGTCCCAGTCCATCGAGAAGGCCGCCGGTCCGCTGCTGCTGACCGGCGCCGTCTTCGCCGGCGGCCCGGTGGGCTGGCTGGCACTGGGCGGTGCGCTCGCGGGGCTGGGCATGGTGCAACGGCGGGTCTGCTTGCGGCGGTTGGGCGCGATGGCCGGGGTGACGGTGGGCGGGCCGGTAGCGGTGAAGGCGTAGCGGCGGACTTGCGCGGGTGCGGCGGGCAACCCGGATGCTGCATGATCGAACACTGCTGGCCACGGTAGCGACGGGGAGAGGCCGACAGGCATGACCACAGGTATGGACAGCGCCACCGAGCAGGCGTCGGCGGAGCCCGCCGATCGCGCGGTGTCGCGGCGGCGGGCGCTGCGGCTCGGGGGCGGGGTGGTGGGCGGCGGTGTGCTGCTCGGGGCTGCCGCCGGGGGCGGGATGCTCGCCGGGTGGCTGCCCGGCGGGGTGGCGCTGAAGAGGGTGCTGGGACTGACCGGGACGGACGGCACGGTGCCGGACGTGGCGCCGGGGCCGGTGCGCATCGAGCAGGTGCGCTCGGCGGCCCGGAGTCGGGAGGTCACGTTGGTGACCATGCTGCCGCCCGGCACCGCGGCGAGCGCCGGGCTGCCGGTCTGCGTGATGCTGCACGGGCGCGGGAACGACGCGCGGGGCATGGTGGCGCTGGGGACGCCGCGGTTCCTGGCGGCCGCGGTCAAGGCCGGCGTGCCGCCGTTCGCCGTCGTCGCGGTGGACGGTGGGGACGCCGGCTACTGGCACCAGCGCTCCCCGGGCGACGGCGACGACCCGCAGGCGATGCTCCGCGAGGAGCTCCCCGGCTGGCTGCACGCCCGTCAACTGCCCACGCCGCGCGCCGCGTTGGGCATCTCCATGGGCGGCTCGGGCGCCCTGCAGTACGCCATCGGGCGCACCGGGGGCGGCCGCAACCTGGACGCCGTGGCACTGCTCAGCCCGGCCGTCTTCCGCACCTGGGCGGACGCCCGCACCACCGGCGGGTACGCCGACGAGGCGGACTGGCGGGCCCATGAGCCGACGCTCCGCCTCGACGGGATGCGGACCGGTTCGCTCGGCGTGTGGTGCGGCCAGGAGGACCCGTTCTGCCCGGCCGCCCGCGAGGTCGCGCGGCAGGCGCGGGCGCGCGAGGGGCACTTCCCCGACGGGGAGCACACGGACGGCTTCTGGCGGCGGGTGCTGCCCGACGCGCTGGCGCTGCTGGGGCACGCCCTCGCCGCTGCCTAGGGGGCGAAGAGGGTGCTGGCCAGGGCCACGCTGACAGCGGTGCCGCCGGCGATGCTCAGCAGGGCGTTGCGGCGCCACAGGTGCAGCGCGACGGTGACGGCCAGGGCCGCCAGCGGCGCGGCGGCGGCGTGCGGCCGGGACAGCGGAACGTCCCGCAGGCAGTAGACGAAGAGGATCACCATGACACCGGCGGGCATGCGGGCGCTGAGGTACCGGACGATCGCGCTGGCGCGCAAGGGTGCCAGGGCGGTGAAGGGCAGCGCCCGCAGCGCCCAGGTGATGGCGGCCGGGACGGCGACGGCCAGCAGCAGGTAGCGGGTGTCAGGCATCGGAGGGCCTCCGGCGGGTGGCGAGGTGTCGGATCAGGAGAGCGGCGGTGAACAGGGCGAAGGCCACCGGCAGCATCTGCCCGGGGAGTACCAGCCGGGCGGCCAGCGCGCTGAGCAGCGCGAGGACGGGCGTGGGCAGGTCACCGCGCTGCTCCTTGACGGCGTCGAGGGCCAGCACGGTGAACAGCGCGGTCAGAGCGAATCCCAGCCCGGTGACGCTGTCGGGCACCACTGAGCCGAGTAGTGCGCCGACGGCGGCGCCGCCGGCCCAGTACACCTGCATGAACAGTTGCAGCCACAGCAGGCGCGCGCCGGACCAGGAACGGGCCTGCGAGGCGGTGGCCAGGGCGTATGCCTCGTCGGTGAGGGCGAAGGTGCTGTAGCCCCTGGCCAGGCGCCCGCGGACGCGGTCGAGCGGGAAGGACAGCGCGTAGAACACGTGGCGCACGTTGACCAGCAGGGCGGTCAGCGCGACCGTCGCCAGGGGTGCCGCCGCCAGCACCAGGCCGACCAGGAGGAACTCGAACGAGCCGGCGTAGACGACGGCGGTGGACAGGCTCGCGAACCACCAGGGCAGGCCGGCGTGGGTGATGAGCACGCCGAGCGCGAGGCCGAGCGGCAGCAGGCCCAGTCCCACGGAGGTGGAGTCCTTCAGGGCTGCCACGGCCTCGGACCGCGGTCGGGGCGGTGGAGCAGGAGCCGGACGAGAGGGATCGCATGCAGCTACCGGGTATGCGGTCATACTGAAATTTTAGACGGATTTACGCCACATATGGTTGCTGATTGTTCCCGTAATATGGGCCTGTGAGCAATGAAATCAGCCTGGACGCGATCGACAGGGACATTTTGTTTCACCTGCGCCAGGATGGGCGGCTGACCAATGTGGAACTGGCCAAGCGGGTCGGCCTGACCCCGCCGCCCTGCCTGCGCCGGCTCAAGCGGCTGGAGGACGCCGGGGTCATCAGCGGCTACCGCGCCGTCATCAACCCGGAGGCCGTCGGCCGCGGCTTGGAGGTCATGGTGGACGTCGAGGTCTATGCCAACGACCTCAAGACCATCGAGACGCTGGAGGAGACGCTGGCCTCCTACGAAGAAGTCACCGAGCTGCGCCGGATGTTCGGCCGCCCCGACTACTGCCTCCGGGTCGCCGTCGCCGACCACGCCGCCTACAACGCCTTCCTCACCAGCAAGCTCACCGGCCTGCCCGGCATCCTGCGCGTCGAATCCCACCTGACGATGAAGAAGGTCAAGAGCAGCGACTGACCGCCGCCCCTGAACGCAGCGGCCCACCGAGACCCGTCACCCCGGCAGCGAGTCCATGAACGAACTCACCGAGAACACCGCCTTCCCCGGCCCCGCCGGCCCGTAGCCGGGCGGCGAGGAGAGGCCGAACTCCGCCAGCGTCGCCCGGTAGGTCTGCAGCAGGCGGATGTGGTACTCCAGCGGCGCGCCATGCGGGTTGGCCTTGCCCAGCGGGGTGGTGGGCTCGGGGCACCAGGTGGTGAAGCGCGGGACGATGCCGTGGGACATGAAGAACCGCAGCCCCTCCCGGGTGGAGGCGATCGCCTCGTCGACCGTCGCGAACCCGAAGGGCTGGGCCATCTCCACGCCCGCGACGAAGTTGGGGATCACATTGGAGGCGCCGAACACCTCGGCCGAGTCGAGGATGCGGCGGTGCCACTCCGCCCGGCCGACGTAGCGCTCCTTGCCGGGGCAGTACAGCTCGAACAGCCGCTTGTCCCACACCTCGAAGTTCGGGTGGTAGATCCGCACCCCGTAGTCGTGGAACCGCTGGACGTCGTCGCGCGGCAGCGCCTGCGCGACCACCTTGCCGATCCAGCGGCCGGGGAAGCGGGATTCGATCGCCTTGGCGTACTGGCCGTAGAAGTCGGCCTCGTCGCGGCCGCCGACCTGGGAGGTGATCGCGCCGCCGGTGAGGGTGTACGCCTGCGAGGCGCGGCCGGTGTCGTGGCGGTCGATCAGTTCCAGGGCCTCCAGCACCTCTTCGACCGGCTTGACGCCGGTGTAGGGGCGGCCGGCCGCCTTGTGCTGGCGCCAGTTGTGGTTGATGTCGCAGTACTGGCACTCCTCCTTGGCGCCGAAGTACTGGCAGACCCGGAAGACCGTCAGGTAGATCAGGTAGCCCCACTGGATGGTCGGGGCCACCTCCATCACCGACTTGCCGTTGGCCAGGGTGTGCCGGTAGTAGTCCGGCATCGGGGGCAGGCCGACGTCAGCGATCCGTGCGCCGTCGAGGTAGAGGCCGAGCGTGCCGTCCTCGCCCGCGCCCACCCGGTAGGGCGAGTCCGGGTTCACCCGCACCGACACCACCGTGCGGCGCAGCTCGTACGGCCCGCCGGTGAGCACGATCTCCTCGGGCGGCCGGTTGAGCGCGGCCGCGCCCAGCTCGGGCAGGGTGCGGTGGTCGAAGGAGAAGATGAAGTACGACTTCGGCTTCACCTCGCCCGAGCCGCCGCCGTCCGTACTGCCGCTGAGCGCCGACTCGTCGAAGGCCATGCCGCCGCGCAGCAGGTCCTCCTTGATGACGGCCTCCCGGGGAACCTCCGGGTAGCGCTCCATCAGGTCCTCGACCAGTTCGGTACGGCTGCGGCCCTGCTCCTCCGGGATCCCCAGGCGGATCTCCATGCGCTGAACTCCCCACTCACGGAACTTGGTTCATCCTGCCGACCAGGTGCCCCGCGACGCCTCGGCCCATGGTCCCGAACCACGCTACGCCTCTGGTCCTACGCTCCCACCGCCAGGGACACGCCGGCGAGCAGCATCGTCGTCGCGACCACGCCGTCCAGGACCCGCCAGGACGACGCGCGGCGGAAGAAGCCGGCGAGCAGGCGGGCGCCGAAGCCCAGCGCGGCGAACCAGCAGAGGCTGGCCAGCGCGGCGCCGATCGCGAACTGCCAGCGGTGCGCGCCGTAGCCGGCGGCGACCGCGCCGAGCAGCAGGACGGTGTCGAGGTAGACGTGCGGGTTGAGCCAGGTCATCGCCAGGCAGCTCAGCACCGCGCGGCGACGGGAGTGGACGGCCGGACCGCCGCTGTCCAGGCTGGCGGCGCGGAGCACCCGGCGGGCGGCGAGCAGCGCGTAGCAGAGCAGGAAGGCCGCGCCCACCGCGCGCACCGCCGTCAGCGCCGCCGGCCAGACCGTGACGACGGCGCCGAGTCCGCCCACCCCGCAGGCGATCAGCACCGCGTCGGACGCCGCGCAGATCGCGACGACCGGCAGCACCGCCTCCCGTCGTACGCCTTGGCGCAGCACGAAGGCGTTCTGCGCTCCGATGGCGACGATGAGTGACATGCCGGTCCCGAATCCGGCCGCTGCGGCGGTGAGTGTGCTTCCCATGCGGGCCACCGTAGGGAGCACCCAGCACCTAAGGCCAGGTAAAGATTTTTACGTATCATTAGCGCTTGTGAAGACCGAGCTGCCGTATGACCTGGTCCGCACCCTGCTCGCGGTGGTCGACGAGGGCACCTTCGACGCCGCCGCGGCCGCGCTGCATGTGACGCCGTCCGCCGTGAGTCAGCGGATCAAGGCGCTGGAGCAACGCACCGGGCGGGTGCTGCTGACCCGGAGCAAGCCGGTACGGCCGACCGAGTCCGGGCAGATCGTGGTGCGGTTCGGCCGCCAGCTGGCCCGCCTGGAGGGCGACGCCCGGAGCGCCCTGGGGATGGATGCCGAGGGGGCGGGCCCGTCGTGGCTGCCGATCGCGGTCAACGCCGACTCGCTGGCCACCTGGTTCGTGCCGGCGCTGGCCGCGCTCACCCGGGAGGCCCGGATCCACGTCGACCTGCGGCGTGAGGACGAGGCGCACACGACCACCCTGCTGCGCGCGGGCGAGGTGATGGCGGCGGTCACCTCCTCGCCGGACCCGGTGGCGGGCTGCTCGGTGCGCCGACTCGGGGCGATGGAGTACCTTCCGCTCGCCACACCGGAGTTCGCCGCCCGCTGGCTCGACGGCGACCCGGCGCGGCTGCTGCCCCTGGCACCGGTGGTCGTCTTCGACCGCCGCGACGATCTGCAGGACGCCTTCGTCCGTGAGTTGACGGGCGGTCAACCGGCGAGCGCGCTGCGGCACTTCGTGCCGTCCTGCGAGGGGTTCACGGACGCGGTCACGGCCGGGCTCGGCTGGGGCCTGGTCCCGCGCAGCCACGCCACTGCCCGGCTGGGCTGCGGCGCGCTCGTGGAGTTCCTGCCGGGCCGCACGGTCGAGGTCCCGCTCTACTGGCAGCAGTGGCGCCTCGATTCGCCCGCCCTGGCCACCGTCGCCGCAGCGGTCGCGGCGCAGGCGGCCCGGGCGCTCCTGCCCTAGCGGGCGCAGCGCGGAGCCAGCCCCGAGGCGGCGCGGGCGGGTTCACCACTGCCCGAAGGGACCTTTCGTGCGCGCCGCAGTGGCGGGGCACGGGAACCGCGGGCATGCTGGGCCCCTTCACGCAACCCACCGCCCGAGGAGCCGAGTTGTCCCTGCTGTCCACCCACCGCACGCTAGCGTCCGCAGCCGTGGCCGCGGCCGCGCTGGCGATCTCCTGCGGCGCGGCCACGCCCAGCAGTGCGGCCGGCCAGGTCCTGTGGAAGCCGAACACCGCTGTCGGGCCGTCCTCCTTCCCCTCCCTCCAGTGAGCCAAGGGCGGACGGCACCATCGACTACCTCAAGTGGGGCTCCTACCACCCGTCCACGGGCAACGCGACGAGCACCTTCACCAGCCCGGTGATGGCGACCACGCTGGCCGCGGCCACGTCGGGCTCCTGAGGGCAATGGTTCGAGAGTTCCCCGTAGACGGCCCAGGCATCGGCTATTAGATTCACTTCTTGAAGGCCCAACTGACGAGAGCATCCGGTTTTCCCAGCTATGCTCACCTCGATCAGTTGATAGGAACAACGGTGTTGCCTGTTGCGTTCACTGCCTGAACGACAAGCGCACCCTTATGTTCGTCAGGCACAAGGAGTTCAGGTGACCACCAGCAGCGCTCCGGTGCGGTCGGCCGGCAGGCCCGCCGCATCGGACCACCTCGGACACGTCATCTTCATCACGGCGGCAGCCGCGATGGGCGGGTTCCTGTTCGGCTACGACAGCTCCGTGATCAACGGTGCGGTGGCCGCGATCCGCGAGAAGTACAGCGTCGGCTCCGGCGAGCTCGCCCAGGTGGTCGCCGTCGCGCTGATCGGCAGCGCGATCGGCGCCGCCCTGGCCGGCCGGATGGCCGACCGGCTGGGCCGGATCCGGGTGATGCAGATCGCCGCGGCGCTGTTCACCGTGAGCGCGGTCGGCTCCGCGGTGCCGTTCGCGCTCTGGGACCTCGCCCTCTGGCGGGTGCTGGGCGGCATCGGCATCGGCATGGCCTCGGTGATCGGCCCCGCCTACATCGCCGAGGTGGCACCGCCCGCCTACCGCGGCCGGCTCGGCTCGTTCCAGCAGGCCGCGATCGTGATCGGCATCGCCGTCTCGCAGCTCGCCAACTACGGCATCCTGCAGGCCGCCGGCGGCAACCAGCGCGGCCATGTCCTGGGCCTGGAGGCCTGGCAGCTGATGCTCGGGGTGATGGTGATCCCGGCCGTGCTCTACGGCCTGCTCTCCTTCGCCATCCCCGAGTCACCGCGGTTCCTGATCTCCACCGGCCGGATCGACCGCGCCAAGGCCGTCATCGCCGAGGTCGAGGGCGCCGGCGGCGACCTGGACGCCCGGGTCGCCGAGATCGAGCACGCGATGCGCAGCGAGCACCGCTCCACCTTCCGGGACCTGGTCGGCGGGCGCTTCGGCCTGCTGCCGATCGTCTGGGTGGGCATCGGCCTGTCGGTCTTCCAGCAGCTGGTCGGCATCAACGTCGCCTTCTACTACTCCTCGACGCTGTGGCAGTCGGTGGGGATCAACCCGAGCTCGTCGTTCCTGTACTCCTTCACCACCTCGATCATCAACATCGTCGGCACCGTCGTCGCGATGATCTTTGTCGACCGGATCGGGCGCAAGCCGCTGGCGGTGATCGGCTCGGCGGGCATGGCGATCTCGCTCGCCCTGGAGGCGTGGGCGTTCTCGTACCGCACCGGCGCCGACTCCGCGCTGCCGCACGGTCAGGGCATGCTGGCACTGATCGCGGCGCACGCCTTCGTGTTCTTCTTCGCGCTCTCCTGGGGCGTGGTGGTCTGGGTGATGCTCGGCGAGATGTTCCCCAACCGGGTGCGCGCCGCAGCGCTGGGGGTTGCCGCGGCCGCGCAGTGGGTCGCCAACTGGCTGATCACGGTGACCTTCCCGACGCTCTCGGACTGGAACCTGTCGGGCACCTACATCATCTACGCCGTCTTCGCGGTGCTCTCGATCCCGTTCGTGCTGCGGTTCGTGCGGGAGACCAAGGGCAAGTCGCTGGAGGAGATGGGCTGATCGCCCGCCGAGTGACAGCAGCGCCCCGGGCCGGACGGCTCGGGGCGCTGTGTCGTTCTGCTCACCGCTGCCGGCAGGGTCTGGTTAGCGCTGCCGGCAGGTTCTGGTTATCGCTGCCGGCAGGGTCTGGCTATCGCTGCTGGCAGTTGGGGCACCAGAAGAGGTTGCGGGCCGCATGCGCCTCGGTGCGCACCTCGGTGCCGCAGACCAGGCAGGGCTGGCCGGCCCGGCGGTAGACGTAGACCTCGCCGCCGTGGTCGTCGACCCGGGGCGGGCGGCCCATCGCCTCGGGGGTGTGGTCGGGGCGGACGGTGTCGATCCGGCCGATCGCCGCGCCCTCCCGCATCAGCTCGACCAAGTCGCCCCAGATCAGCTCCCACTCGGCGCGGGTCAGGTCGCGCCCCGCGCGGAACGGACTGACGGTGTGCCGGAACAGCACCTCGGCGCGGTAGACGTTGCCCACGCCCGCGAGGATCTTCTGATCCATCAGCAGGGCGGCTATCGTGCTGCGGCTGCGGGCGATCCGCTGCCAGGCCCGCTCCGGATCGGCGTCGGTGCGCAGCGGGTCCGGGCCGAGCCGGGCGTGCACCGCGTCCTTCTCGGCCGGGGTGAGCAGTTCGCAGGTGGTGGGGCCGCGCAGGTCGGCGTAGTGGTCGTCGTTCACCAGCCGGAGCCGCACCATGCCGACCGGCTCCGGGGCCGGCGCCGCGCCGAAGGTGAAGCCGCCGTACAGGCCCAGGTGGATGTGCAGCCAGCCGGCCGGGAACCCGAGGAAGAGGTGCTTGCCGTCGGCCTCGGCCTGCTCCAACGGCTGGCCGTCGAGCAGCTTGGCGCCGTCGGCGAACCGCCCCTGCGGGCTGGAGACGTCGACCGGGCGCCCGCCGAACAACCGCCGGTTCTCGGCGGCGAGACGGTGCAGGATGTGGCCTTCGGGCATGACGGGCGGGGCTCTTTCGGTCGACGTGTGGCGGTCAGCGAACCGGTTGGCCGGCCAGGCGGGCCGAGATCGCCCGGTCCAGGGCGGCGGCCGTGGCGGTCACGTCCAGCTGGGAGTTGTCGATGATCGGCAGGCCGGAGTTGAACCAGCCCGCCATCCGGCCGTGGATCAGCGCCACCTGCTCGTCGCTCAACCGCCGGGTGCCGGAGCGCCGGGCGTTGCGGGCCAGCACGGTGTCGAGGCTGGGCAGCAGCACCACCGGGATCATGCCGGGGCCGATGTGTCGCTTCCAGCCGCCGAGCCCGATCGCCGGCCGGTCCGGGAAGACCGCGTCGTCGATGATGCACGAGATGCCGTTGGCCAGGTAGTTGCGGCAGGCGAAGCCGCAGGTGCGGCGGGCCAGCCGGTACTGGGCTTCGGTGGCGCTGCTCCAGCCGGACTGCGGGTTGGCGAAGCCCGCCTGCACCCACTCACGGACGTCGTCCAGGCTGATGTGCGCGGTCGGCATGGCCCGGCGCTCGGCCCAGTGCCGGGCCACCGTGGTCTTGCCGGCGCCGGCCGGCCCGATCAGCAGCACGGCGAGTGGCCCCGCGCTCTGCGCCAGGCTGTGCGTCGGGAGTTGCACGGGGGCGCCGGTGGGCATCACGAAGTGCCCGGTGCTGCCCGGTGGCACCGCGACGCTGGGCGCGGTGGGGCGGCGGGCGGGGGTGAGCGCAGGAGCGGCGGCGTGGGCGGGCGCGAAGGCACGGACGGGCACGGGGGCGAGCGCCGCTGCGGGGGCCGCGGCGCGGGCGGGCGCGGGGGCGGCGACCCGGGCCAGCGCAGCGGGGGGCGCAGCGGGGGCGGGTGCCGGGGCAGCGGCCGGGGCGGGCGCAGCAACGGGAGCCTGGGGCGCGGCGGGTGCCGGGGCCGGAGCAGCAACGGGAGCCTGGGGCACGGCGGAAGCGGGAGCAACCGCCGGTGGCTGGGGCACAGCGGGAGCAGGCACCGAGGCCGCAGCAGCAACGGGAGCAGGCACCGGGGCCGCAGCAGCAACGGGAACCTGGGGCACGGCGGAAGCGGGAGCAGCCGCCCGGGCCGCCGGCGGCGCCGCGGCGGGGCTCTCGGGCGCGCTCGCGGGAGTGGCCGGCGCAGTGCTCGGCGGGGGCGGCACCGGCGGCTGACTCACCGTCAGTTGCCTGGGGTCCGACGGCAGTGCACCGACCACCGGCGGCACGGTCGGGGCCACGGGCGGGGCGGGGGGAACCGCGGGGGCGGCAGGCACGGGAGCCAGGCCCTCGTCAGCCGCGCCGGCGGGCGCCAGGGGCAGTACCGGGAGGTCGCGCACCGTAGGCGGCCCCTCGTCACCCGCGGCTGCGGGCGCCGGCTGCGGCGGGTTGCTCGGGGCCGGCGGCTGGGGTTCGGCATCCTGGCGCGGCGGCATCGGCGGCGGACCCGCCGGGCGCGGGGGCACTCCCCCGCCGTACTGCTGCGACACGACACGCACCTCCCGTTGGGGAGACTACACGGCGTCACGGCGGCGAGCCCAGTCCGCCTCCGGGCGGTCACCGGCCCTCGGCGGCCCGGAGGGTCGCGCGTCCGCCCAGCTCAACGCCGACCGACCGCTCCCCGCCGCGCCGCCCGAGCAGCTCGCCTCGGCGTCAACGCTGCGCCGACTCCCCCGTCAACGCTGCGTCAGCTGCTCCGCCAGCGCCCGCAGCGCCAGCTCGTACGAGCCGATGCCGAAGCCGGCGATCGTCCCGGAGGCGATCGCGGCGATCACCGAGGTGTGCCGGAACTCTTCGCGGGCGTACGGGTTGGAGATGTGCACCTCGATCAGCGGTGCGGTCCGCTGCGCGGCGGCGTCCCGCATCGCGTACGAGTAGTGCGTGAAGGCACCGGGGTTGAGGACCACCGGGGTCTTCTCGTCGGCCGCCCAGTGCAGCCATTCGACCATCTGCTGCTCGGAGTTGGTCTCCTTGACCTCCACCTCGAAGCCGAGCTCGCGCCCCAGCTTGGTGCAGCGCTCGACCAGGTCGGCGTAGGAGGTGGACCCGTAGACGTCGGGCTCGCGGCTGCCGAGCCGACCGAGGTTGGGGCCGTTGAGGACCAGCACCCGCTGACCGAAGGGCTGCGTCACGACGACACCTCCGCGTAGGCGGCGACCAGCAGCGACGGGTCGGGCCCTTCCAGCACCGAGGTCTTGGCCAGGCCGTCGAGCACGATGAAGCGCAGCAGGTCGCCGCGCGACTTCTTGTCGACCTTCATGGCGTCCAGCAACTTCGGCCAGGCGTCCGCCCGGTAGCTGAGCGGCAGGCCGACCGAGCCGAGCACGGTGCGGTGGCGGTCGGCGGTCGCGTCGTCCAACCGCCCGGCCAGGCGGCCGAGTTCGGCGGCGAACACCATGCCGATCGAGATCGCGGCGCCGTGCCGCCACTTGTACCGCTCATTGCGCTCGATGGCGTGGCCGAGGGTGTGGCCGTAGTTGAGGATCTCGCGCCGGCCGGCCTCCTTCAGGTCGCCGGAGACCACGTCGGCCTTGACCTGGACCGCTCGCCGGATCAGCTCCACGGTGTGCGGCCCGGCAGGGGTCTTGGCGGCCTCGGGGTCGGACTCGACCAGGTCGAGGATCACCGGGTCGGCGATGAAGCCGCACTTGATGACCTCGGCCAGGCCGGAGACGTAGTCGTGCTTGGGCACGGTCTCCAGGGTGGCGAGGTCGGCGAGCACGCCCACCGGCGGGTGGAACGCGCCGACCATGTTCTTGCCTTCGGCGATGTTGATGCCGGTCTTGCCGCCGACGGCCGCGTCCACCATGCCGAGCAGCGTGGTGGGCATGGAGATCCAGCGCACCCCGCGGAGCCAGGTGGCGGCGACGAAGCCGGCCAGGTCGGTGGTGGCGCCACCGCCCAGGCCGACGATCACGTCGCTGCGGGTGAAACCGGTCTGACCGAGCACCGACCAGCAGTAGGCGGCGACTTCGGCGCTCTTGGCGTCCTCGGCGTTGGGCACCTGGAGGGTGATGGCCTCATAGCCCTCGGCGGCCAGGTCCTCGCGGATCGCGTCGCCGGTGGCGGCCAGCGCCTCCGGGCAGATCACTGCGACCCGCCGGGCCTGCGGCCCGATCAACCTGGGCAGCTCCCCCAGCAGTTGATGGCCGATCAGCACGTCGTAGGGGTCGTGGCCGGCCGAACCGCCGACGTGGATGGTGACGGTGTCGCTCATGCTCAGTTCAGCTCCAAGGATTCCAGCACGGCTGCCGCGACCTGCTCGGGGGTACGGCCTTCGGTGGTGACCACGGCGGCGGCGACCTCCAGGTAGAGCGGTCGGCGGCGCTCCATCAGTTCGCGCCACTGCTGGCGCGGGTTGACCGCGAGCAGCGGGCGCGGCGCGTCCAGGCCGACCCGCTTCACGGCGTCGGCGAGCGCGACCTCCAGGTACACCACCGGGCGGCCCTTGAGCAGGGCCCGGGTGGGCTCGGCCAGCACGGCCCCGCCGCCGAGCGCCAGCACGCCCTGATGGTCCGTCAGGGCGCTGGTGACGGCGGCCTTTTCCAGCTCGCGGAAGTGCGGCTCGCCGTCGTCGACGAAGATGTCGGCGATCGGCTTGCCCGCGGTGGCGACGATGTCGTCGTCGGTGTCCCGGAAGCCCGTGCCGAGGTGGTCGGCGAGCAGCCGGCCGACCGTGCTCTTCCCGGCGCCGGGCGGGCCGACCAGGACGACAACCGGACCGCCGGTCATCGGATGATCAGGTTGTCGAGGTAGCCCCGCACATTGCGGCGGGTCTCGGTGACGTGGTCGCCGCCGAACTTCTCCAGCACCGCGTCGGCCAGCACCAGCGCCACCATCGCCTCGGCGACGATACCGGCGGCCGGCACCGCGCAGACGTCGGAGCGCTGGTGGTGCGCCTGGGCGGGCTCACCGGTGCGCACATCGACGGTGCGCAGCGCGCGCGGCACGGTGGCGATCGGCTTCATCGCGGCGCGCACCCGCAGCAGCTCACCGGTGGACAGGCCGCCCTCGGTGCCGCCCGAGCGGCCGGAGGCGCGCTTGACGCCGTCCGGGGTCGGGATGATCTCGTCGTGCGCCTGGGAACCGGGGATCCGGGCCAGTTCGAAGCCGTCGCCGACCTCGACGCCCTTGATCGCCTGAATGCCCATCAGCGCGGCCGCCAGCTTGGCGTCCAGTCGGCGGTCCCAGTGGACGTGCGAGCCGAGGCCCACCGGCACGCCGTACGCCAGCACCTCGACCACACCGCCGAGGGTGTCGCCGTCCTTGTGGGCCTGGTCGATCTCGGCGACCATCCGCTTGGAGGCGTCGGCGTCCAGGCAGCGCACCGGGTCCTCGTCGAGCCGGGCCTCGTCGGCGGGCAGCGGCAGCACCCCGGCCGGGGCCTTGGCGGCGCCCAGCTCCACCACGTGGGAGACGATCTCGATGCCGCAGACCTCCTTGAGGAAGGAGCGGGCGACGGTGCCGAGCGCCACCCGGGCCGCCGTCTCCCGAGCGCTGGCGCGCTCCAGGATCGGCCGGGCCTCGTCGAGCGAGTACTTCTGCATGCCGGCCAGGTCGGCGTGGCCGGGGCGGGGGCGGGTGAGCGCCTCGTTGCGGGCCAGGCCGGCCAGCACCTCGGGGTCGACCGGGTCGGCGGCCATCACCTGCTGCCACTTGGGCCACTCGGTGTTGCCGACCATGATCGCGACCGGGCTGCCCAGGCTCTGGCCGTGCCGGACGCCGCCGAGGAAGGTCACCTCGTCCTGCTCGAACTTCATCCGCGCGCCGCGACCATAGCCGAGCCGGCGGCGAGCCAGCGCGTCCGCCACATCGGCGGTGGTCACCGGCACACCGGCAGGCAGGCCCTCCAGGGTGGCAACCAGGGCGGGACCGTGCGACTCTCCCGCCGTCAGCCAGCGCAACGTACCCAAGGGTGCTCCTTCATCAGCGATCCGAGCCCGAGACCTACGCCCGGCCGGGCTCCTGTGGGCTCCTGCTCCGAGCCCCGGCTCCGATCCTTTCACGTTCGCGAACGCGGAAGTGCGCAGGTCCGGGTGGCGGACGCGTTGTCCAGGTGACGGACACCGCGGCGTTCATTCCGTGATCGCGGCGCTCATTCGGTGATCAAAGCGGGGCGTCCGTGCCGAATCCCCTGGCGTTCGTCGAATCATCGGGCAAAATGGAAGGTGGACCGCCAACCTGCGGCCACCGGACGAGACGCGCCGTACCCGGACTGACAAGACGACGCAGCCGTCAGGAGGATGCCGTATGGAACAGGCCGTTCAGATCTTCGGGTCGATCTTGATCCTGATCCCGTTCGCGCTCGCCCAGTGGGGCCGGATCAGCGCACGTTCCAAGCCCTATCTGCTGCTCAACCTGTGCGGCTCGGCGATCCTCGCCGTTCTCGCCGCGCTCACCTCGCAGTGGGGGTTCCTGCTGCTGGAGGGCGTCTGGGCGATCGTCTCCGCGCACAGCCTGGTGGCCTTGGTGCGCGGCCGGGAGCCGCGCGCCACGCACTGACCGCCGCGCCGTCAGCGCTCCCCAAGCGCCGCCTCGCCGGCCGCCCGCATCGCCGCGAGCGGACCCTCCGGCACCCCGGTGAACCGCTCGAACTGCAGCACCGCCTGATGCACCAGCAGGTCGAGCCCGCCCAGCACGGTCCCGCCGCGGGCCGCGCAGGCCGCCGCCAGCGGGGTCGGCCACGGGTGGTAGAGCACGTCGAAGAGCGCGCCCGGGGTGGCGGTCAGCTGCTCGGCGAAGGCGTCGGTGGCGCCCACCGGGGTGGTGGACACGGTCAGCGGGGACTCTAGTGCCGCCGCGCCGTCCGCCCAGTCCGCGGTCTCCACCGCGACCCCGATCCGCTCCCCCAACTCCCGCATCTCCCGGGCCCGTTCGGGCGAGCGCAGATACACGGTCAGCGGGCCGTCGGTCAGTTGGGCGAGCGCGGCCAGCGCCGAGGAGGCGGTGGCGCCCGCGCCCAGCACGGCGGCCCGCTCCACCTTCTCGATGCCGCGCTCCCGCAGCGCCGCGACCAGTCCGGGCACATCGGTGTTGTCCCCGGTGCGCCGCCCGTCGGCCTCGAACACCAGGGTGTTCACCGCGTCCACCACCAGCGCGGTCTCGCTCACCTCGTCCAGCAGCGGGATCACCGCCCGCTTGAGCGGCATGGTGAGCGAGAACCCGGCCCAGCCCCCGGGCTCCAGCCCCGCCACGAACCCGGGCAGCCCCGCCTCGTCCACCTCGAACCGCTCGTACCGCCAGTCGTCCAGCCCCAGCGCCCGGTAGCCGGCGTTGTGCAGCACCGGGGAGAGCGAGTGCGCGATCGGCGAGCCGAGCACGGCGGCGCGGTGGCGGATGGTCACGGTGTGCCCACTTCTGTTCCGGCGTTTGCTACTTGGACTTGCAGGTGGTGTGTACCGCGTCGAAGGCCATGTTGTTCTGGGCGCAGTACTGCTTCACGTTGTTCGCGAAGTCGTCCTTGTTGGCGGAGAACCGGGTGTCGGTCGAACTCATCGCGATCCAGTACACCCAGTTGCCCTGCGGCGGGTTGAGCACCGCCTTGAGCGCGTCCTCACCGGGGTTGGAGATCGGCGTCGGCGGCAGGCCCGGGTTGATGTAGGTGTTGTACTTGTTGGAGCCGTCGCGGATCTGCGCGTCGGTGAGCTGCTTGGAGCCGACCGAGTACTGCAGCGTGGTGTCCAACCCCAGGGTGTGGTTGGTGACGCTGGTGGTCAGACGGTTGTACATGGCCCGGGCCATCTTGCCGAAGTCGGCCGTGTTGTTGCCCTCGGCCTGCACGATGCTGGCCTCGGTGAGCACTTCGTAGGCGTTCTTCAGGCCGACCTGCTGGGCGCCCGCGTCCAGGCCCAGCTGGTTGTACTCGTTGACCGCGTTGGTCACCATCTGCTTCAGCAGGTCCTCGGGCTTCATGCCCTGGCTGACCGAGTAGCGGGTCGGCCAGAGGAAGCCCTCGATGTTGCCGTTGGCGTACTGCGGCAGGCCGAAGTTGTTCAGGTTGGCCTTGGTCGCGGCCGCGGTGGTGCCGTCGGCGAGCTTCAGCTTCTTGTCGATCAGCTTGTAGGTGTCGGCGGCGGTCTTGCCCTCCGGAATGATCAGGGAGTCACCGCCGGCCTCGCTGACCATCTGCGCCACGGCGGCGTCGCCGGACATCTGGCTCTTCATGATGTAGTAGCCGGGCTGCAGCATCTTGCCGGACCGGTTGTACGCCGCGGTGAACGCGCCGACGCTCTTCACCACGCCCGCGTTCTTCAGCACCTGGGCCATGTCGGAGGCGGTGGCGCCGTCCTGGATCTGGATCTGCACGTTTCCGGTGCCGGCGCCCGCGTAGTCCGCCGGCGGGCCGAAGTTGCTCTGGTAGAAGCCGTAACCCCACCAGCCGGCGCCGCCCAGACCGCCGAGCAGCACCAGGGCGACCAGCAGGCAGGCACCGCCGTTGCGGCGGCCGGACTTCTTGCCCTTCGCCTTGCGCTTGGCCGCGTCCTCGTCGCTGTCGTCCCGCTCGCCGAGGAACGACGAGCGCTCCCCGTCCTGCTCCCCGAACTCCCCGTCGACGTACTCGTCCTCGGCGTACTCCCCGCCGGAGTACGCGGCGGACTGGTCGACGTACTCGTCTTCGGCGTAGTCGTCGGTCTCGGCCGGGTTGTCCAGGGCGGCGGCTTCGGCCTCCCAGTCGATGCCGTCCGGACCCGGGCCCGCGGGTGCGGTCTGCTGGTCAGGCAGTTGCTGGTGCTGGGCCGGCCGACCGGGCTGCCGGCCGGGCATGGTCTGCCGGCCGGGCATCCCCTGCGGGTGCGGCTGCTGCGGGTAGCCGCCCTGCTGGGGCGGCATCGGCTGCTGCGGGAACGAACCCTGCGGCGGCAGCCCGCCCTGCTGCATGCCACCCTGCTGGGGCATCGCACCCCGGTGCGGCATCCCGCCCTGCTGGGGCATCGCACCCCGGTGCGGCATCCCGCCCTGCTGGGGCATGGCGTCCTGGTGCGGCATCCCGCCCTGCTCGGCATAACCCGCCTGCTCGGGATAGCCCGCCTGCTCCGGATACCCCGTCTGCTGCGGGTAGCCCGCCTGCTGGGGGTAGCCGGGGACCTGCTGGTACTGCTGGTAGCCGCCCTGCTGCTGCGCCCACTGCTGTTGCTGCTGGGCGTGCGCGTACGGATCCATCGGCACATAGGCCTGCTGCTGCCCGTACGGGTCGGCCCCCTGGACGGGGTACTGGCCACCCTGGCCGTACGGCTGCTGCTGCTCCTGCTGGCCCGGGTAGGCCACCCCGTCCTGGGCGATCGGCTGCTGCGGTTGCTCGCCGTAACCGGGATCCCCGGAGTGCCACGGCTGGGAGCCGTAGCCCCGCCCCAGATCAGTCATCGATTCCCTTAGGCCGACGGAGACGGACGGTTCTGATCGGTGATCGGACCGGCCGTCCGGGACGGCGTCCCGGCAGTACCTCGAACCGGCGTGCTAGCGCAACGCCTGAGGGGAGACGTTACCGTACCGCACTGGTCACCCGAATTTCCGTGCGCGCGGCCATCATTCGATGTGAGCGCCGTGTGTCAGTTGTGATCGACATCCGTCGGGTCGCGCGGACGGATTGTGTGCCCATCGAAAGGACGTGAACTTCCTCGATCCCCAGGGCTGCCACTCACTGTCCGTGAAGCGCGAAAAGGGGCCCGGCCGGACGCGTCCGGCCGGGCCCCTCACCCAGCACCTTAGGGCACGATGATCAGCTGATCGGGTCGACACTCTCACCGGGCGGGCGACCGCTCACCCGTTCGGTCTCCAGTGCGGCCTGCAGGATCACCACGGCGGCGGCCTGGTCGATCGCCGAGCGGCCCTTCTTGGCCTTCACCCCGGAGGCCCGCATGCCGGCGGCCGCGGTGACCGTGGTCATCCGCTCGTCCACCAGCCGCACCGGCACCGGCGCCAGCAGCGCCGCCAGCCGGCCCGCGTAGCCGCGCACCTTGGCGGCGGCCGGCCCCTCCTTGCCGCTCAGCGAGCGGGGCAGGCCGACCACCACCTCCAGGGCGTCGTACTCCTCGACGATCTGCTGGAGGCGCGCCTGGGAGCGGCCCCCGGCGGGGACCGTCTCCACCGGCGTCGCGATCAGCCCGTCCGGGTCGCAGCTGGCGACCCCGATCCGGGCGTCACCGACGTCGACGGCGATCCGCCGCCCGCGCCGGAAGACCCGCTCCTGCTCCTCCATCAGCTGGCGCGCTCCGCGACCAGGGCCCGCACGGCCGCGATCGCCTCGCCGACGGCGGCCGGGTTGGAGCCACCGCCCTGGGCGACGTCGTCCTTGCCGCCACCGCCGCCGCCGAGCGTCTTGGCCGCGGTGCGGACCAGCTCGCCGGCCTTGATGCCGCGGGTCCGGGCGTCCTCGTTGGTGGCGATGACGGTGAGCGGGCGGTCGTTCGCCACGGTGAACGCGGCGACCACGGCCGGGCGCGAGCCCAGCCGGCCACGGATGTCGAGCACCAGCTTGCGCAGCTCGTCCGCACCGGTGCCGTCGGCCACCTGGGCGGCGACCAGGGCCACACCCCGGACGTCCTCCGCCGCGTCGGCCAGGCCCGCGGCGGCGGCCAGCACCTTCTCGGCGCGGAACTTCTCGATCTCCTTCTCGGCGTCCTTGAGCTTGGCGAGCATCCCGGAGATCTTCTCCGGCAGCTCCTCCGGACGGCCCTTGACCAGCTCGGTCAGCTGGGAGACCACGGTGTGCTCGCGAGCCAGGAACTTGTAGGCGTCCACGCCGACCAGCGCCTCGACCCGGCGCACGCCGGAACCGATCGACGACTCGCCGAGCAGCTTGACCAGGCCCAGCTGGGCGGTGTTGCCGACGTGCGTGCCACCGCAGAGCTCCTTGGAGAAGTCACCGATGGTGACCACCCGGACCTGGTCGCCGTACTTCTCGCCGAACATCGCGATGGCGCCCTGCTTGCGCGCCTCGTCCATCGTCATCACCTCGGCGGTGACGTCGAGTTCGCGGGTCAGCACCTCGTTGATCTTCTGCTCGACGTCGGTCAGCACGCTGCCGGGCACGGCGGACGGCGAGCCGAAGTCGAAGCGGAAGCGGCCGGGCGCGTTCTCCGAGCCGGCCTGGGCGGCGGTCGGGCCGAGCGCGTCACGCAGCGCCTGGTGGGTCAGGTGGGTGGCCGAGTGGGCGCGCGACACGGCGCGGCGGCGGTCGGCGTCGATGGTGGCGTACGCGGCGGCGCCGAGCACCACCTCGCCGAAGAGCACCCCGCCGGAGTGCACGATCACGCCCGGCACCGGCTGCTGCACGTCGCGGACCTCGACGACGGCGCCGGAGTCCAGCCGGATCCGGCCGTGGTCGGCGAGCTGACCACCGCCCTCGGCGTAGAACGGGGTGCGGTCGAGGATCAGCTCGACCTCGTCGCCCTCGGTCGCGGCCGGGGCCGGCGAGCCGTTCACCAGCAGGCCGACCACGGTGGCCTCGCCCTCGGTGGCGGCGTAGCCGGTGAAGACGGACGCGCCGGCCCGGTCCGCCACCTCGCGGTAGGCGGCGACGTCGGCGTGGCCCATCTTCTTGGCCTTGGCGTCGGCCTTGGCGCGGTCCCGCTGCTCCTGCATCAGGCGGCGGAAGCCGGCCTCGTCGACGGCCAGGCCCTGCTCCTCGGCCATCTCCAGGGTCAGGTCGATCGGGAAGCCGTAGGTGTCGTGCAGCTTGAACGCCTGCTCGCCGCTGAGCGCGGCGTGGCCGCCCTGCTTGGCCTCGGTGACCGCGGCGTCCAGCAGGTTGGTGCCGCTGCGCAGGGTCTGCAGGAAGGCGACCTCCTCGGCGACCACGACGGTCTCGATGCGCTTGCGCTCGGCCTCCAGCTCCGGGTACTGCGGAGCCATCGCCTTGATGGCGACGTCGATGAGCTCCTTGGCCACCGGCTCGGTGGCGCCCAGCAGCCGCATGTTGCGGATCGCGCGGCGCAGGATGCGGCGCAGCACGTAGCCGCGGCCCTCGTTGCCGGGGGTGACGCCGTCGCCGACCAGCATCAGCGCGGTGCGGATGTGGTCGGTGACCACGCGCAGCGAGATGTCCGCCTTGTGGTCGTCGCCGTAGGTGTGGCCGGTCAGCTCGGCGGCCCGGTCCAGGATCATCCGGCTGGTGTCGATCTCGAAGAGGTTGTCGACGCCCTGCAGGATGGCGGCGAGGCGCTCCAGGCCGAGGCCGGTGTCGATGTTCTTGCTCGGCAGGTCGCCGAGGATCTCGAAGCCGTCCTTGCCGTCGCCGTGGCCGCGCTCGTACTGCATGAAGACCAGGTTCCAGATCTCCAGGTAGCGCTCGCCGTTGACCGCCGGGCCGCCCTCCTCGCCGTAGGCCGGGCCGCGGTCGTAGTTGATCTCGGAGCACGGGCCGCACGGGCCGGGCACGCCCATCGACCAGAAGTTGTCCTTCATGCCGAGGCGCTGGATGCGCTCCGACGGCACGCCGATGACGTCCCGCCAGATCAGCTCGGCCTCGTCGTCGTCCTGGTAGACGGTGATCCAGAGCTTCTCCTTCTCCAGGCCGTAGCCGCCGTCCGCCACGGGGCTGGTGAGCAGCTCCCAGGCGAACTTGATGGCGCCTTCCTTGAAGTAGTCGCCGAAGGAGAAGTTGCCGCACATCTGGAAGAAGGAGCCGTGCCGAGTGGTCTTGCCGACCTCCTCGATGTCCAGCGTGCGCACGCACTTCTGCACGCTGGTGGCACGCGAGAACTGCGGCTTGACCTCGCCCAGGAAGTACGGCTTGAACGGCACCATGCCGGCGTTGACCAGCAGCAGGGTGGGGTCGTCGGCGACCAGGGACGCCGAGGGAACGACGGTGTGGCCGCGCTCCTCGAAGAAGCGCAGCCAGCGGCGGCGGATCTCTGCCGACTCCATGAGTGGTCCTTCCGGTTAAGGGTGCTGGCCCCGGCGCTGTTCCAGCTGGCGGGGCGTTGACGCGATGATCTGGGGGGTGGGGGTGGTACGCGACGGAGGCAGGGCGGCCGCAGGCGAGCCTGGGGCCGCCTTGATAGCTCGGCCCGCGATCGGCCGGCGGGTGTTCTCGGCCGCTCGGCGCGGCGACTCCACCACCGCGGTGCCCTCCAGGCCGAGGTCGGCCCGCAGCTGGTCCTCGCGCTCGGCCATGCCGGCGCGCACGTCCTGGGCGAACCGGCGGGCGGCGTCGCCGAGCTGCAGGGCGCCGCGCGCGGCGGTGCCCGACAGGCTGTCAGGGGTGAGCCGGTGGGCGGCCTCGTTGGCCTTGTTCATGGCCCAGACGGCGGCGCCGGCGCCGACCGTCATCCAGAAGATGCGTCGTACCACGGTGTGTCAGCCCTTCACCGCTCGGCGGACCCGGCTCAGCAGCCCGCGCTTGGGGGCCGTGGCGGCCTTCACCTCGGCGCGGATCAGCCGGGCCAACTCCTCGCGCTCCGAGCCCTGTTGAGGCAGCGTCAGACCGGCCTGCTGCCGGCTGACGGCCTTGCGGACGCCGTAGCTGAAGGCGGCCATCTTCACCAGCGGGCCACCCAGGGTGGCGGCGACGGTGGAGGAGAGCGCATTGGCGTTGGCGGCGGCGTCCTGCACATTGGCGGTGATGTCGTCGACCCGGATGAGCTGCTCCTGGGCGCTGTGCACCGCGTCGGCGGCGTCGTGCAGCAGCGGGACCGCCTGCTCGGTGACGGCGCTGACCAGCACCGCGGCCTCGCGGAGCACCTTGGACAGGCGCACCAGCACCACGGCCAGCAGCGTCACCAGGACGACCCAGCCGACGGCCACCAGCAGCCCGGCCAGCTCTGAGACGGACACCGCGCGCTCCCTTCACTCCTCAGATGGAAACCCTATCGCGCCCGCGCCCCGACTCCCGACCGACGGTGTTCGTTTATTGAGGTGAGGGGCGCCGGCGGGGCCCCTTGGGCCCAGCTCGGGCGGCGTAACCTACCGGCCGGTCACCTCGTTGGGCCGCCCGGGGCACCGGACGGCGGGCCCAGCACACTTGGAGGGCCGGTGGCACAGCAGAGCACGCTGCGGCGTGGGAACCTGCCCGCGGAACTGACCAGCTTCATCGGACGGCACGCCGAACTGGCCGCCCTGGCAGCGCTGTTGACCGGCCCACGGCTGGTCACCGTGACCGGTCCCGGCGGCGTCGGCAAGACCAGGCTGGCGCTGCGCGCGGCGGCCACCGCGGCCGAGGACGCCTATCTGGTGGAGATCGGCGAGCTGCAGGATCCGCTGCTGCTGGGCCACGCGGTGCTGGAGGCGCTGGGGCTGACCGACGGCACCGCCCGCCCGCCGCTGGAGGTGCTGGTGGAGCAGCTGGACGGGCGGCGGCTGCTGCTGGTGCTGGACGGCTGCGAGCATCTGGTGGCGGCCTGCGCGGAGTTGGCGGGCACGCTGCTGCGGGCACTGCCGGGGCTGCGGGTGCTGGCGACCAGCCGGGAGGCGCTGCGGATCGGCGGCGAGCACCTGCTGCCGGTGGTGCCGCTGCCGGTGACCGCGCCGCCGGGGGCGCTGCCGGCGGCGGTGCGGCTGTTCTGCGACCGGGCGGCGGCGGTGCTGCCCGGCTTCGAGCCGCGCGGCGAACGGCAGCGGGCCGAGGTGGGCGCGCTCTGCCGGCGCCTGGACGGCATCCCGCTGGCGCTGGAGCTGGCGGCGGGCCGGCTGCGCTCGCTCTCGGTGCGGCAGATCGCGCTGCGCCTGGACGACCGGTTCGAGCTGCTGACCGACGGGGATCGCGGCGCGCTGCCGCGGCACCGGGCGCTGCGCACCGCGATCGGTTGGAGCCATGAGCTCTGCACCATGCAGGAACGTTTGCTCTGGGCCCGGCTCTCGGTCTTCGCCGGCTCCTTCGACCTGGAGGCGGCCGGGCACATCTGCTCAGGCGACGGGATCGAGGCCGACGAGGTGGCCGACCTGCTCCACGAACTGGTCGCCAAGTCGGTGCTGCTCCGCGAAGAGCACGCGGGCGCGGTCCGCTACCGGCTGCTGGACACCCTGCGCGACTACGGCGCCGGCTGGCTGCGCGGCAGCGGCGCCGAGTACGGGCTGCGCCGCAGACACCGCGACTGGTACCTGGGGCTGGCCTCCTGGGGCGAGCTGGAGTGGTTCGGGCCGCGCCAGGCGGAGACCGCCGAGCGCACCGCGCTGGCGCACGGCAACCTGCGGGCCGCGCTGGAGTTCTGCCTGGGCGAGCCGGGCGAGGAGCAGGTGGCGCTGCTGCTGGCCGGCACCCTCTGGTACTTCTGGGTGGGCTGCGGGCACCTCGGCGAGGGCCGGCACTGGCTGGAACGGGCGCTGGCCCTGGACCGGGCGCCCACCGCGGCCCGGGCCAAGGCGCTCTGGGTGACCGGCTACACCGCCACCCTGCAGGGCGACCGGGCCCGCGCGGAGCCGCTACTCCAGGAGTGCCGCCGCCAGGCGCTGGCCACCGGCGACGACCGGGCGCTGGCCTATGCGCTGCACCGGCTCGGCTGCTCGGCGCTGATCGGCGACGAACCGGCCCGCGCCGCGGAGCTGTTCGAGCAGGCGCTGCGGCATTACGAGACGGCCGGCGAGCTGAACAGCAATGTGCTGATGGCGATGTTCGAACTGGGCCTGGCGCAGCTCTTCCAGGGCCGGGTGACCGAGGGCGAGGAGTACATGGCCCGGGTCCGGGAGATCTGCGAGGAGCACGGCGAGCAGTGGGCCTACGCCTACGGCCTCTATGCGCGGGCCTACTCGCAGTGGCTGGTCGGCGAGGCCCGGCAGGCGCGGGCCTTCGCCCGGGAGAGCGTCCGGCTGCACTACGGCTTCCGCGACCTGGTCGGGCTGGTGCTCGGCCTGGAGCTGCTGGCGCTGCTGGAGGCGGACCGCGGCGAGCTGGCGGAGGCCCGGGTGCTGCAAGGCGCGGCGCACCGGATCTGGCAGGCGGTGGGGGTGCCGCTGTTCGGTTCGGCGGACTTCAACGCCCCGCACCACGAGTGTGCGCGGCGGGCCCGGGCGGGGCTGAGCGAGCAGGAGTTCGGCGCGGCGTTCGAGCGCGGTGCCCGGCTGGAGCTGGCGCAGGCGGTGCACCGGGCGCTGGACCGGGCCGCGGAGCTGCCGACCGAGCCGGACGGCGACGGCGACAGCGAGTCGGACTGCGTGCTGCTCGACCGGGTGAGCGGGCTGGGCCGGCACCAGGCCTGAGCACCGAGGCGCCGGCACCAAGGCTGAGCGCCAAAGCACCAGCAGCAAGCCCGACCAAGAGCGCACCGGCACCAAGCCTCGACAAAAGCGGCGGACCCCCGCCGTCCGAAGGCGACAGGGGTCCGTGGCGCGAAGGGCGCTACCCGCGGATCAACGCGAGTAGTACTCGACGACCAGCTGCTCGTCGCAGATCACGGGGACCTCACGACGCTGCGGCAGGCGGTCCAGGCGGAAGGCCAGGGCCTTGAGGTTGACCTCGAGGTACTTCGGGGTCTGGCCCTCACCCGCGTAGCCACCCTCACGGGCGACCTGGAACGGGACCTTCTCCTTGGACTTGTCCTTGACCGTGACGACGTAGCCCGGCTTCATCTGGAACGACGGCTTGTTGACCTTGCTGCCGTTGACCTGGATGTGGCCGTGCACGACCATCTGGCGGGCCTGGTAGATGGTCCGGGCGATGCCCGAACGCAGCACCAGAGCGTCGAGACGGGTCTCGAGCTCGGCAACCAGGACCTCACCGGTCTTGCCCTCGGCCTTGCGGGCACGGTCGAAGGCGCGGGCCATCTGCTTCTCGCTCAGGTCGTACTGGGCGCGCAGACGCTGCTTCTCGAGCAGACGGACCTTGTAGTCCGAGTTCTGCTTGCGGCCACGGCCGTGCTGGCCGGGCGGGTACGGGCGGGCCTCGAAGTACTTGACGGACTTCGGGGTCAGCGGAACGCCAAGAGCGCGAGCGATCTTGACCTTCGGGCGCTTCTGGTTCGCCATGGAACCGGAACCTCTTTCGTTCTGTGAATACGGCTGTCACCAGGTGTTGACGGAGGTCGCCTCTCGCGGCCCGGAGAAAACCATCCGGGGATGGTCAGCCGCCTCCGGGGCCGGGCACAATGTGCTTGCACACGTACCACTGGGTGGTACGTGACACCGAAAACGGTGCGCGACGCTCCTGGTGGCCCCGCGGACGGAGCCACTGGCCACTGCCCCGCTGGTGCGGCCGGTCGACACGATGGCCGCCGGACCCGGGACATGGCACTTCGAGCGAGTATACCCGGTGGTCGATCACCCGTCGGACCGGACGGTCACTCCCCCTTCAGCTTGCCCCTGGTCCACTCCACGACGTCCGCGTAGCGGGCCTCGCCACCGTTCCTGGTCGGGTGGTAGTAGGCCTTGCCGTGCACCGTGTCGGGGGCGTACTGCTGGGCGGCGATCGAGCCGGGCAGGTCGTGCGGGTACTGGTAGCCCTTGCCGTGGCCGAGCTTGCCGGCGCCACCGTAGTGCGCGTCCCGCAGATGCGGCGGGACCGGGCCCGCCAGGCCCTGCCGCACATCGGCCAGGGCACTGTCGATGGCCAGGTAGGCGGCGTTGGACTTGGGGGCCAGGGCCAGCGCGATGGCCGCCTGGGCCAGGATGATCCGGGCCTCCGGAAAGCCGATCATGGCCACTGCCTGGGCGGCCGCCACCGCGGTGGGCAGCGCGGTGGGGTCGGCCAGACCGATGTCCTCACTCGCCGAGATCATCAGCCGGCGGGCGATGAACCGCGGGTCCTCCCCCGCCTCGACCATCCGGGCCAGGTAGTGCAGGGTGGCGTCCACATCGCTGCCGCGGATCGACTTGATCAGCGCGCTGGCCACGTCGTAGTGCTGGTCGCCGTCCTTGTCGTAGCGGACCGCGGCCTGGTTGACGGCGGTCTCGGTGACCGCGAGGGTGATCTCGGCCAGGCCCTGCTCCAGCGCGGCGCCGGCCGCCGCCTCCAGCGTGGTCAGGGCCCGCCGGGCGTCACCGCCGGCCAGGCGCACCAAGTGGTCCTCGGCCTCCTGCCCCAGCGCCACCGAGCCGTCGAGGCCGCGCTCGTCGGCCACCGCGCGGCGCAGCAGGGCCCGGATGTCGTCATCGGTGAGCGACTGAAGGGTGAGCAGCAGCGAGCGGGAGAGCAGCGGGGAGATCACCGAGAAGTAGGGGTTCTCGGTGGTGGCGGCGATCAGGGTGACCCAGCGGTTCTCCACGGCGGGCAGCAGCGAGTCCTGCTGGGCCTTGGAGAAGCGGTGGATCTCGTCCAGGAAGAGCACCGTCTCCTTGCCGCTCATCCCGACCGCCCGGCGGGCGCCCTCGATCACCGCCCGGACCTCCTTGACCCCGGCGGTGATCGCGGAGAGCTCGACGAACCGGCCCTCGACGGCCTGGCTGATCACATGCGCCAGGGTGGTCTTGCCGGTGCCGGGCGGGCCCCAGAGGATCACCGAGCTGGTCGCCGCCGGGCCCTTGGCGCCGGCCACCAGGCGCCGCAGCGGTGAGCCGTCCTTGAGCAGCTGGCGCTGGCCCGCCACCTCGTCCAGGGTCTGCGGCCGCATCCGCACGGCCAGCGGCGCCCGGCCCGGCTCGGCGGCCTGGTGCTGCTCGGCGGCGGCGGTGAAGAGGTCCGGTTCGTCCACCCCGCCACCCTAATGCGCGCCGCCGACAGGCCCGGGCGCTCGGCTACCGCTCCAGCTCGGCGGCGTGGTCCGGAACGTAGGTCTGCAGGTCGCGGGGCGGGCGCTGGTAGCCGGTGGGGGCCGGGCGGGGCGGCAGGGCGACGGGGGGCTTGGTGAGGTCGCGGTAAGGCAGGGTGGAGAGCAGGTGGGAGATCATGTTGATCCGGGCCCGCCGCTTGTCGTCGCTGTCCACCACGTACCAGCGTGAGCGGGGGGTGTCGGTGTGGATGAACATGGTGTCCTTGGCCCGGGAGTAGTCCTCCCAGTGGTTGATCGACTCGGTGTCCATCGGGGAGAGCTTCCAGCGGCGCATCGGGTCGTTCAGTCGGGAGTGGAAGCGGCGCTCCTGCTCGGTGTCGCTGACCGAGAACCAGTACTTGCGCAGCTCGATGCCGGCCTCGATGAGCATCAGCTCGAAGATCGGGCACTGGTGCAGGAACTGCCAGTACTCCTCGTCGCTGCAGAAGCCCATCACCCGTTCGACGCCGGCACGGTTGTACCAGCTGCGGTCGAGCAGCACGATCTCCCCGGCGGCCGGCAACTGCTCCACGTACCGCTGGAAGTACCACTGCCCGCGCTGCCGCTCGGTCGGCGCGGGTAGCGCCACGATCCGGGCCACCCGGGGGTTGAGGTACTGGGTGACCCGTTTGATCACCCCGCCCTTGCCGGCCGCGTCCCGCCCCTCGAAGACCACCACCAGCCGCACCCCCTCGGCCCGCACCCACTCCTGGAGCTTCACCAACTCCTCCTGGAGATGCAGCAGTTCGCGCTCGTAGAGCTTCCTGGGGAGGCGGGGCCGCTGGGCGGGGGCTTCGCTCACGTGGCGTCTCCAGGGAACCGGTGCTGATGATCCCTCAGGTTAAGGCGGATCATCGGCCCCCGCCTGTTGGCTGCCCGCTCAGCCCCGCAGCAGCCTCGCGGGGTCGAGGTCCAGCGGGAACGGGTCGGCCAAGCCGGTGCTCTCGCCGACCTGGACCAGGCGGTCGCGGTAGGCACCGAGCTCCAGCCGCCCCAGGTGGAGGCGCGGCGCGGGATCGAGCTCGACCCGCCAGTAGTGGGGGATGCCGGCGGCGGCGTACAGCGAGGGCTTGAGCCGCTTGTCGGTGACCCGGGTGGACGGCGAGGCGATCTCGATGGCCACCGCGACGTCGTGCGCACTCAGCGTGGTTCCGGCCTTGCCGGCCGCAGCGGCATCGGCGATGACCAGGTCGGGGATGAGCAGGCCGTCGGGGATGACGACGTTGACCGCCTCCAGCACCTCGAAGGGGGCGCCGGCAGCGCTGATGGCGGCGTCCAGAAGAGCCGAAAGGCGCGAACTGGTGCGCTGGTGCGGAACACCGGGGTTCGGGCTCATCAGCAACGACCCCCCGACCAGCTCGACCCGGTGGTGGGAGTCCTCGGGCAGTGCCAGGACGTCGTCCAGCGTCCAGGGCCCGCAGTGCTGCTCGACGGCCGCAACGCTCACGGTGCCGTCACCTCCTCCGAGGACCTGCCCGCGTTGTCCCTTGGACGGGGCCCGAGGCGTGCCGGCTCACAGTGCCACCTGGACAACGACAACTGGTGATGACCCGTCACAGTCGGACGGGTCATCACCAGCAGTGGATCGAGCGAACGCGGATCAGCCCTCGGCGCCGGCCGCCTTGGCCTCGGCGGCGACCGCCTTCGGCTGGGCGTCGACGCCGGCCTCCTTGCGCTGGGCGGCCGTGATCGGGGTCGGCGCGCCGGTCAGCGGGTCACCGCCGGTGGACGTCTTCGGGAAGGCGATGACGTCGCGGATGGTGTCGTAGCCGCCGAGCAGCGTGACGATCCGGTCCAGGCCGAAGGCGACACCGCCGTGCGGCGGCGGGCCGTAGTTGAAGGCGTCCAGCAGGAAGCCGAACTGCGAGGCCGCCTCCTCCTCGGAGAGGCCGATCGCGTCGAACGCCCGCTTCTGCACCTCGCGCTGGTGGATGCGGATCGAACCACCGCCCAGCTCCGAACCGTTGAGCACCAGGTCGTAGGCGTTGGACAGGGCGCTGCCCGGGTCGGTGTCGAAGGTGGCCAGCGACTCGGCGGTGGGCGCGGTGAACGGGTGGTGCACCGCGTGCCAGCCCTGGAACTCGCCCTTCTCGTCCTCGATCGGCTCGAACATCGGGAAGTCGACCACCCAGAGGAAGGCCCACTGCGACTCGTCGATCAGGTCGCAGCGGCGGCCGATCTCCAGGCGGGCAGCGCCCAGCAGCTCCTGGGAGGCGGTGCGCTTGCCGGCCGCGAAGAAGATCGCGTCACCGTTCTTGGCGCCCGCGGCGGCGGCCAGGCCGGCCAGGTGCTCCTCGGAGAGGTTCTTGGCGACCGGGCCGCGCAGCTCGCCGGTCTCGGCGTCGATCAGCACGTAGGCCAGGCCCTTGGCGCCGCGCGCCTTGGCCCAGTCCTGCCAGGCGTCCAGCTGCTTGCGCGGCTGCGAGGCGCCGCCCGGCATCACCACGGCGCCGACGTACGGAGCCTGGAAGACCCGGAACGAGGTGCCCTTGAAGTACTCGGTGAGGTCGGTGAGTTCCTGGCCGAACCGGACGTCCGGCTTGTCGGAGCCGTAGCGGGACATCGCGTCGGCGTAGCTCAGGCGCGGCAGCGGGTTGGGGAGCTCGTAGCCGTGCACCTCGCGCCAGATGGAACCGACGATCTTCTCGCCGAGGGCCAGGATGTCCTCCTGGTCGACGAACGAGGCCTCGATGTCCAGCTGGGTGAACTCCGGCTGCCGGTCGGCGCGGAAGTCCTCGTCGCGGAAGCAGCGGGCGATCTGGTAGTAGCGCTCCATGCCGGCCACCATCAGCAGCTGCTTGAACAGCTGGGGCGACTGCGGCAGCGCGTACCAGGAGCCGGGCTGCAGGCGGACCGGGACCAGGAAGTCGCGGGCGCCCTCGGGGGTGGAGCGGGTGAGGTACGGCGTCTCGATGTCGAGGAAGTCGTTCTCCTCCATCACCCGGCGGATGATGTTGTTGACCTTGGAGCGCAGCCGCAGCGCCTTGGCCGGGCCCTCGCGGCGCAGGTCCAGGTAGCGGTAGCGGAGCCGGACCTCCTCGTTGACGGTGCCCGGCTCGTACTCGGCGACCTGGAACGGCAGCGGCGCGGCCTCGGAGAGCACCTCGATCTCGCTGACCACGACCTCGACGGCGCCGGTCGGGATCTCCGGGTTCTCGTTGCCCTCGGGGCGGACCCGGACGTCGCCGACCACCTTGACGCAGTACTCGGCGCGCAGGCCGTGCACCGAGTCGAGGTCGCGGACCACGACCTGCACGGTGCCGGAGGCATCGCGCAGGTCGATGAAGGCCACCCCGCCGTGGTCGCGGCGGCGGGCGACCCAGCCGGCCAGGGTGACGGTCGCTCCGGCGTGCTCCGCGCGGAGGGTGCCCGCGTCGTGCGTGCGGATCACAGCTGCTTCTCCTTCAGGGTGGTGACGAGTGCTTCGAGTGCGACGGCGGTCTGCTCGCCGGTGGTCAGGTCCTTCAACTGCACGACGCCCTCGGCGAGGTCGCGGTCGCCCGCGATCAGGGCGAACCGGGCGCCGGAGCGGTCGGCGGACTTCATGGCGTTCTTGATGCCCTTGACGCCGAAGGCCAGGTCGGTGGCGACGCCGGCCCGGCGCAGCTCGGTCACCTTGGCGAAGAGCAGGTTCTTGGCCTCCTCGCCGAGCGCCACGGCGTAGACCGAGGTGGCGGGGGGCACGTCCAGGGTGATCCCCTCGGCCTCCAGGGCCAGGTAGATCCGGTCCACTCCCAGGCCCCAGCCGACCGACGGCAGGGCCGGGCCGCCGAGCATCTCCGACAGACCGTCATAGCGGCCGCCGCCACCGATCGCGGACTGCGCGCCGAGGCCGTTGTGCACGAACTCGAAGGTGGTGCGGGTGTAGTAGTCCAGGCCGCGGACCAGCTTGGGGTCGTCGGTGAAGGCCACCCCGGCGGCGGTCAGCAGCGAGCGGACCTGCTCGTCGTAGGCCTTGCAGTCCTCGCACAGGAAGTCGCGCAGCAGCGGGGCGCCGGTCAGCTGGGCCTGCACGGCCTCGCGCTTGTCGTCCAGCACCCGCAGCGGGTTGATCTCGGCGCGGTTGCGGGTGTCCTCGTCCAGGTCGAGGCCGCGCAGGAACTCCTGCAGCGCGGCCCGGTAGACCGGGCGGCACTGCTTGTCGCCCAGGCTGTTGATCAGCAGCCGGTAGTCGGACAGGCCCAGCGCCTTGAACGCGTCGTCGGCCAGGATGATCAGCTCGGCGTCCAGCGCCGGGTCCTCGGCGCCCAGCGCCTCGGCCCCGACCTGGGAGAACTGCCGGTAGCGGCCCTTCTGCGGGCGCTCGTAACGGTAGAAGTTGCCCGAGTACCACGCCTTGACCGGCAGGTTGCCGGCCTTGTGCAGGTTGCCCTGGAGCACCGCGCGGACCACCGAGGCGGTGCCTTCGGGGCGCAGCGCCAGCTCCTCCTTGCCGCGCTTGGTGAGGGTGAACATCTCCTTGGTGACGATGTCGGTGGACTCGCCGACGCCGCGGGAGAAGAGCTTCAGGTCCTCGAAGACCGGGGTCTCGATGTAGCCGTAGCCGGCCCGGCGCAGCGGGGCAGCCAGCGCCTGACGGACCGCCAGGAAGGTCGCCGACTCGGGCGGCAGCAGGTCGTAGGTGCCCTTGGGGGCGGTGAAGGTGCTCAACGTCTTTTCCGTCACATTCCTCGTCGCGGGGCCGCGGACGGCGGCGCCGCCTCCGCTGCCTGCCTGAGGTAGGGGTTGGTGGCGCGCTCGCGGCCGATGGTGGTCTGGGCGCCGTGGCCGGACAGCACCACGGTCGAGTCGTCGAGGGGCAGGCAGACCCGGGCCAGCGACCGCATGATGTCGGTCAGGCTGCCGCCCGGGAGGTCCGTGCGCCCGATGGAGCCGGCGAACAGCAGGTCGCCCGAGAAGAGGACCGGCGGGACCTCTACGGTCGTGGGCGTCCGGAACGTCACCGACCCCTTGGTATGGCCGGGCGCATGGTCGACGGTGAACTTCAGCCCGGCCAGCTCCAGTTCGGTGCCGTCGCCGAGCAGCCGCAGGTCGTCCGGCTCACCGATGGTCAGCTCGCCCATCAGCGGCATCCCGATGGAGCGGCCGAGCGCCTTCTCCGGATCGGTGAGCATGTACCGGTCGTCGGGGTGGATGTAGGCCGGCACGCCCTTGGCGTCGCAGACCGGGACCACCGAGGCCACGTGGTCGATGTGCCCGTGGGTGAGGACCACGGCGACGGGCTTCAGCCGGTACTCGCGGATCATGTCCTCGACGCCGGCCGCCGCCTGGTGCCCCGGGTCGACGATCACGCACTCCTCGCCCGCCGCGGGCGCCACCAGGTAGCAGTTGGTGCCCCAGGCTCCGGCGGGGAATCCGGCGATCAACACGGCTGTCCTCAGGTCGTGGGGTCCCCCCGGCCGGAGGCTGGGGGCGGGCTAGGGGGCGGAAACTCCGTCACCGCAGCCTACCGGCGGTAAGGCGCCCGTTGCGAACCGGATTGGCGCCGCGCCGCGAAGGCGGTGCTCCGAAGGCACCGAGGTGGTGGTTCGTGGGCGGCGCTGCGCGCTTCTCACGGGGTTCTTAGCCTTCGGGTCCCTACACTTGGCGGCTGGTGGATGCGATGATCCGCCCGACACATCCACACTTCCCGTGCAGCACGGCATCCCCTAGGAGAGACGGCTCGGTGGTCACCAGCGAACAGCGGCGGCGGCAGCTCGCCCGCGAGAAGTACGAGCGGCAGCAGGAGAGCCGGGCCGCGGCCGCGGCCGCGACCAAGCGCCGCAACGCCATCATCGCCGGCTCGGTGGCCGTGGTGGTGATCGCCGGCGCCAGCCTGGCGGCCTCCGGCGCCTTCTCGTCGGACCCGAAGAAGCCCTCCGCAGCGCCCGCCGCCGTCAAGGGCTGCACCAACCCGGCGCCCGGCGCGCCGAACAACAAGCAGTGGTCGACCGAGCCGACCATGAACATCGACCAGAAGGCGACCTACACCGCCTCCCTGGACACCAACTGCGGCGCGGTCACCTTCACCATGGACGCGTCCAAGGCCCCGCACACGGTCAACTCGTTCGTCTTCCTGGCCGGGCAGAACTACTTCGACCACACCAAGTGCCACCGGCTCACCACCCAGGGCATCTACGTGCTGCAGTGCGGCGACCCGACCGCGAGCGGCTCCGGCAGCCCGGGCTACAAGTTCACCGACGAGAACCTGACCGGCGCCACCTACCCGGCGGGCACCGTGGCGATGGCCAACTCCGGCCCGAACACCAACGGCAGCCAGTTCTTCCTGGTCTACAAGGACACCCAGCTGCCGCCGAACTACACCCCGTTCGGCAAGATCACCGGCGGCCTGGACCTGCTGAACAAGATCGCCGGTGCCGGAGAGAACGACGCCAACGGCCCGGGCGACGGCTCGCCCAACCAGACCGTGGTCTTCAACACGGTGACCACCACCAAGAGCTGAGACCGGCGGCGGGAAATCGACCCGGCCCGGATGCGGACAGCACCGGGCCTGGTCGCCTATGTTGCTGTTGTATAGGGTTCCCTGACCCGCTTGCCGCCACCCGCGGCAGCACCGCAAGCACTCAGGGCGGGCAGGAACGGCGGACCATCGGTCCGCCGCACATTCAACTGTGGACGACGGACCCGCACCCCAGGCGGTGGCGGGACGTCATGTGGAGGAGGCGCTGTGAGCAGCGACCCGTGGGGCCGTGTCGACGAGCAGGGGACCGTCTACGTCAGGACGGCCGAGGGCGAACGCGTCGTCGGCTCCTGGCAGGCAGGCTCCCCCGAGGAGGCTCTCGCCTACTTCGAGCGCAAGTACCAGGGCCTGTCCGCCGAGATCGGCCTGCTGGAGCACCGGGTCCGCAAGACGGACCTGGCCGCCAAGGAGGCCCTGACCGCCCTGGACCACCTGCGTTCCCAGGTGGCCGAGCACCACGCGGTCGGTGACCTGGACGCGCTCGCCAAGCGGCTGGACACGCTGGCCGGCGAGATCGAGTCCCGCCAGGTGGAGCGCAAGGCGGCCCGGGCCAAGGCCGCCGACGAGACCCGGGTGGCCAAGGAGGCGCTGGTCGCCGAGGCCGAGCAACTCGCCGAGTCCACCCAGTGGCGCGAGGCCGGCGACCGGCTGCGCGCCCTGGTGGACACCTGGAAGGGCCTGCCCCGGCTGGACCGCAAGAGTGACGACGAGCTGTGGCACCGCTTCTCGCACGCCCGCTCGGTCTTCTCCAAGCACCGCAAGGCGCACTTCGCGCAGCTGGACTCGGAGCGGGAGCAGGCCCGGCAGGTCAAGGAGCGGCTGGTCGCCGAGGCCGAGGCGCTCTCGGACTCCACCGACTGGGGCGACACCGCGGCCCGCTACCGCGACCTGATGGCGCAGTGGAAGGCTGCCGGGCGCGCCCAGCGGGACGCCGAGGACGAGCTGTGGGCGCGGTTCCGCGGCGCCCAGGACGTCTTCTTCCAGGCCCGCTCGGCGGTGTTCACCGAGCGGGACGCCGAGCAGTCGGCCAACCAGAAGCTCAAGGAGGCGCTGGCGGCCGAGGCGGAGGCGATCCTGCCGATCACCGACCTCAAGGCGGCCAAGACGGCGCTGCGTGACGTCAGCGAGCGCTGGGAGGCGATCGGCCATGTGCCGCGCGACGCCAAGCCGAAGCTGGACGGCCGGCTGAACGTGGTGGAGCGGGCCGTCCGCGAGGCCGAGGACGCCGAGTGGCAGCGCTCCAACCCGGAGGCCAGGGCGCGGGCCACCGGCATGACCAGCCTGCTGCAGGCGGCCGTGGACAAGCTGCAGGGCGAGCTGGACAAGGCCCGCGCCGCGGGCAACGCCGGCAAGGTCGCCAAGCTGGAGGGTGAGCTGGCGGGCCGTCAGGCGCTGCTGGACCAGGCGCTCAAGAGCCTGCAGGAGTTCAGCGACTGACGTCGCGTCAGCGGTTGACGAGAGGGGCCCCGCCGCGGCGGGGCCCCTCTCGTCATGCGGTCACCAGTCGCTCGTGCGGTCGCTACTTGCGGGCCGAGGTGACCCGGTAGACGTCGTAGACGCCCTCGACGCCGCGCACCGCCTTGAGCACGTGCCCCAGGTGCTTGGGGTCGCCCATCTCGAAGGTGAAGCGGCTCATCGCCACCCGGTCCCGGGAGGTCTGCACGGCCGCCGACAGGATGTTGACGTGCTGGTCGGAGAGCACCCGGGTGACGTCGGAGAGCAGCCGGGAGCGGTCCAGCGCCTCGACCTGGATGGCCACCAGGAAGACCGACGACTGGGTGGGCGCCCACTCGACCTCGATCATCCGCTCCGGCTGCTGGGTCAGCGAGTCCACGTTGACGCAGTCGGCGCGGTGCACCGAGACGCCGTTGCCGCGGGTGACGAAGCCGACGATCGGGTCGCCCGGCACCGGGGTGCAGCAGCGGGACAGCTTGACCCAGACGTCGTCGACGCCCTTGACGATGATCCCGGGGTCGCCCTTGGCCCGGCGGCGGCGCTGGGCCCGGCCGTCGTGGCTGGGCACGGTGGCGGTCTCGGCGAACTCCTCGGTGGCGCCCTCCTCGCCGCCGAGCGCCTGGACCAGCTTCTGCACGATCGACTGGGCGGAGACATGGCCCTCGCCGATCGCCGCGTAGAGCGAGGAGATGTCCGGGTAGCGCATCTCGTGCGCCAGGGTGACCAGCGAGTCGCCGGTGAGGATCCGCTGGATCGGCAGGTTCTGCTTGCGCATCGCCCGGGCGATGGACTCCTTGCCCTGCTCGATCGCCTCCTCGCGGCGCTCCTTGGAGAACCAGGCCTTGATCTTGTTGCGGGCCCGGGGGGACTTGACGAAGGTGAGCCAGTCGCGGGACGGTCCGGCGCCCTCGGCCTTGGAGGTGAAGACCTCGACGGCGTCGCCGTTCTCCAGGGTGGATTCCAGCGGCACCAGGCGGCCGTTGACCCTGGCCCCTATGCAGCGGTAGCCGACCTCGGTGTGCACCGCGAACGCGAAGTCCACCGGGGTGGCCCCGGCGGGCAGGGCTATCACGTCGCCCTTGGGGGTGAAGACGAAGACCTCGTTGTTGGACAGGTCGAAGCGCAGCGACTCCAGGAACTCGCTCGGGTCCTCGGTCTCCTTCTGCCAGTCGAGCAGCTGGCGCAGCCAGGCCATCTCGTTGACCGCGCCGGCCTTGTCCTCCTTGCGCACCTGGTTCGGGGTGTCGGTGCGGACCTTGGAGGCGCCGGCCACCGCGCGCTGCTTGTACTTCCAGTGCGCGGCGATGCCGTACTCGGCGCGGCGGTGCATGTCGAAGGTGCGGATCTGCAGCTCGACGGGCTTGCCCCCGGGACCGATCACCGTGGTGTGCAGCGACTGGTACATGTTGAACTTGGGCATCGCGATGTAGTCCTTGAACCGGCCGGGGACCGGGTTCCACCGCGCGTGGATGGTGCCGAGCGCCGCGTAGCAGTCGCGGACCGTGTCGACCAGGACCCGGATGCCCACCAGGTCGTAGATCTCGGCGAAGTCGCGACCGCGGACGATCATCTTCTGGTAGACCGAGTAGTAGTGCTTCGGCCGGCCGGTGACCGAGGCGGAGATCCGGGCACCGCGCAGGTCGCCCTGCACCTGGTCGATCACGGTGGCCAGGTACTCGTCGCGCTTGGGGGCGCGCTCGGCGACGAGCCGGACGATCTCGTCGTACATCTTGGGGTAGAGGATGGCGAAGGCCAGGTCCTCCAGCTCCCACTTGATGGTGTTCATGCCCAGCCGGTGCGCCAGCGGGGCGTAGATCTCCAGGGTCTCGCGGGCCTTCTTCTCCTGCTTCTCCCGCTTGAGGTAGCGCATGGTGCGCATGTTGTGCAGGCGGTCGGCGAGCTTGATCACCAGGACCCGGGGGTCCTTGGCCATCGCCACGACCATCTTGCGAACCGTTTCGGCTTGCGCCGCCTCGCCGAACTTGACCTTGTCCAGCTTGGTGACGCCGTCGACCAGCAGCGCGACCGAGTCGCCGAAGTCCTGGCGCAGCGTCTCCAGACCGTAGTCGGTGTCCTCGACGGTGTCGTGCAGCAGGCCGGCCATCAGGGTGGCGGCGTCCATGCCCAGCTCGGCCAGGATGGTGGCGACGGCCAGCGGATGCGTGATGTACGGGTCGCCGCTCTTGCGCTTCTGACCGCGGTGCCAGCGCTCGGCGACCGTGTAGGCGCGCTCGATGTCGCGCAGCAGGGCCGGGTCGGCCTTGGGGTCGTTGGCCCGGATGGTGCGGAACAGGGGCTCGAGGACGGGGTTGTGCGTCGCGGTGCGCTGGCCGCCGAAGCGGGCCAGCCGGGCGCGCATGCCGCCGCTGGTGGAGGCCTGGCGCAGCGCGGGTCCGACCGCGCGGGCCAGCCCGGAAGGGGGCGTCGGCCGTGCCGGGGTGGCGCCGGACGGCGCGGTCTTCTGACCCGCCGGCTGACTGGTGGGCGCGGCGGCCGTGGGCACAACCTCGTCGGGCAAGGACACTCCTCGGTACGACCGGATGAACCTTCATGGTACCGAGCGCGCCGCGCCGATGTTTGGTCGGCCGAGCCCGGACATGCCGAGAGCGGCGACCGCTCGTCGCGGTCGCCGCTCTCGGTCACGCGGGTGTGTCAGACCGTGACCAGGGTGTCCAGCGGAGCGCCTCCCAGGTGCGGGGTGAGCCGCTCGCGCCCGTCCAGGAAGCCGAGCTCCATCAGCACCACCACGCCGACCAGCCGGGCACCGGCCTGCTGGACCAGGTCCAGCGAGGCGCCGATGGTGCCGCCGGTGGCGAGCACGTCGTCCACCACCAGCACCGGCTCGCCGGGCTCGAAGGCGTCGCACTGCACTTCGAGGGTGGCGGAGCCGTACTCCAGGTCGTAGGACTTCTGGAAGACCTCGCCGGGCAGCTTGCCCTTCTTGCGGATCGGCACGAAGCCCAGCCCGGCGGCGAAGGCCGCCGGGGCGGCCAGCACGAAGCCGCGCGCCTCCAGGCCCACCACCTTGGTCGCCCCGAGCTCCTTGGCCCGCTCCGCCAGCGCCCGGGTGAGCGCGCCGAAGGCCTCGGCGTCGGCGAGCAGCGGGGCGATGTCCTTGAACAGCACCCCGGGCTTCGGGTAGTCGTGGACGTCCCTGATCCGGCTGTTGAGCAGGTCGGCCAGGGCGGCGGTGTCGGTCACAGAGGTTCCTCTTCGCGATTCAGCGCTTGCCGGACGGCCGGCCCTTGCCACGGGCCCGGCTGACCGGCTGGTTACGCTGACCGACCATACCGGCCGCCGCGACACTGTCCTCGACCACCTCGTCGGCCTGCTCCTCCACCGCATCGGCGGTGCTGCCGGCCGCGGCGGCCGCCTTGGCGTCGGCCGCGCGCCGCTGGGCGACGCGCTTGGCCAGCGCCCGCATCTGCGGGGTCTGCTCCTTGAGCTGCGCCAGCAGCGGGGTGGCGACGCAGATCGAGGAGTAGGCACCGGCCGACAGGCCGATGAACAGCGCCAGCGAGATGTCGTTCAGGGTGCCGGCGCCGAGCAGGCCGCCACCGATGAAGAGCAGCGCCGCCACCGGCAGCAGGGCCACCACGGTGGTGTTGAGCGAGCGGACCAGGGTCTGGTTGAGGCCCGCGTTGGCCGCCTCGCTGTAGGTGCGCCTGTTCTGCTTCTCGAGGTCCTTGGTGTTCTCCTTCACGGTGTCGAAGACGACGACCGTGTCGTAGAGGGAGTAACCGAGGATGGTGAGGAAGCCGATCACGGTACCGGGGCTGACCTCGAAGCCGACCACCGCGTAGACACCGATGGTGATCACCAGGTCGTGGATCAGCGCGACCAGTGCGGCCAGCGCCATCCGCCACTCGAATGCGATCGCCAGGTAGGCGGTGACCAGGACCATGAAGATCACCAGGCCGAGCAGCGCCTTCTGGGAGATCTCGTGGCCCCAGCTCGGGCCGACCACCTGGGCGTCGATGTTGGCGGCCGGCACGTCCAGGTCGCTGGAGAGCTGCTTGACGACGGCGTCCGAGGACACCTTCTCCTGGGCGCTGACCTGGATCCTGATCTTGCCGTCACCGGTGGACTGCACCTGCGAGGTGGAGTCACCGATGATCTTGTTGATGTCGTCCTGCGCCTGGCTGACCGTCAGGCCGGGCTTGGCGACGGTGTAGACCGAGCCGCCCTTGAACTCGATGCCCAGGTGCAGCCCGACCGTCGACAGTCCGACGATCGCCACCAGGGCGATGACCCCGGAGATGCTGTACCAGAGCTTGCGGCGGCCGACGAAGTCGAAGCTGACCTCGCCCTGGTAGAGACGGTGGCCGAGGTTGCTGAAGCGTGACATTGCGTCAGGCCTCCTTGACGGCGGCGGAGGTGGTGGTGCGACGACGGCTGCTGCGCAGCGGCGGGCGGGCGCCCAGGCGCTTCGGGTCGAGGCCGGACCACGGGTGGCCGTTGGCGAAGAACTTCCGCCGGGCCAGCAGGGTGATCAGCGGCTTGGTGAAGAGGAAGATCACCACGACGTCCAGCAGGGTGGTCAGGCCCAGCGTGAACGCGAAGCCCTGGACCTTGCCGACCGACACGACGTAGAGCACCGCGGCACACAGGAACGAGACGAAGTCCGAGACCAGGATGGTGCGCCGGGCCCGCGGCCAGGCACGCTGCACGGCCGGGCGCAGCTGGGCGCCCTCGCGGACCTCGTCGCGGATCCGTTCGAAGTAGACGATGAACGAGTCCGCTGTGATACCGATCGCCACGATGGCACCGCAGACCGCCGGCAGGTCGAGCGCGAAGCCGATGCTGGCACCGAGCAGCGTCATGATCGAGTAGGTCAGGACGGCGGAGACCACCAGACCGGCGATCGAGACCAGGCCCAGGCCGCGGTAGTAGACCAGCGAGTAGAGCACCACCAGGGCCAGGCCGATCGCGCCGGCCAGCATGCCCGCGTGCAGCTGGTCGCCACCGAGCGCGGCCGAGACCGTGGTGACGTCGCTCTTGGTGAAGTCCAGCGGCAGCGCGCCGTAGCTGAGCACGTTGGACAGGCTGCTGGCCTGCTCCTGGGTGAAGGAGCCGGAGATCACCGCGTTGCCGCCGGTGATCGACTGCTGCACGTAGGGGTGCGAGACGACCTTGCCGTCCAGCACGATGGCGAACTGGTTGGCCGGCGCCTGCATGCCGGCCAGGGTGCCGGTGGTGGTGGCGAAGTCCTTGGAGCCCTTGTCGTTGAAGGTCAGCTGGACCTCCCAACCCTGGGCGCGCTGGGTGTCGTAGCCGGCCTGGGCCTTGGAGACGTCGGCACCCTTGACCGCGACCGGGCCGAGGGCGAACTTGTACCAGACCTTCTGCTCGGCGTCGTAGGAGCAGGCGACCGCGTTCTTGGTCTCGTCGGTCTGGTAGTCCTGGCGCTGGCCCGCCTGCGAGCAGTCGAGCGCGGCGAACTGCTGCTGCAGCTCCGGCGGGACGGTGCCCTCGGTCGGGGTGGTCGGCACCGGCGGCTGGGCCGGAGCGCTGGCGGCGGCCGAGCCCGAGGCGGCGGCCGACGGGGCGGCCGAGCCGGAGCCGGAAGCGGCAGCGGACGGGTCGGCGGCCTTCAGGGCGTCGGAGACGGCCCGGCCGGCCTTGGTGGCGCTGGCGCTCGGGGAGGCGCTGCCGCTGGCGGAGGCGCTGGCACTGCCACTCGCGCTCGGCGAGGCGCTGCCGCTCGGGGAAGCGCTGCCCGAGGGGTTGGCGCTGGGGCTGGCCGGCGGCACCTGGACACCGGTCGGCGCGAGCGCCAGCACCGGGCGGAAGTAGAGCTTGGCCGTGGTTCCGACCTGCTCGGCGGCCTGCTGGCTGTTGGTGCCCTTGGGGATGTTGACAATGATGTTGCTGTTCCCCTGGGTCTGCACCTCAGCCTCGGAGACACCGAAGGCGTTGACCCGCTTCTGGATGATCCCGACCGCGATGTCCATGTTGGACTGGTTGATCGCGTTCTTGTCCTTGGAGCTGGCGGTCAGCGTGATGCTGGTGCCACCGGCGAGATCGATCCCGAGGCGAGGCGTCCTGTGGCCCGTCCCGAACATGAGGGCGACCAATGCGACGGTGACCACCAGGATGAGGGCCAGAGCCCGCCCCGGATAACCGTCGCGCGGACGCGACTTGGGTGTTGCCACCTTGCTCGTTTCTCCCTGTCCCATGCCGCTGATCAGCGCCGCCCGCCTGCCATCCGGGCAGGTGGGCGGAGCCGGTCGCGGACAACCGTGAAGTGGTGCAGCCCGTCGGTGCTGCGAGGGGTGGTGGTGCTACTTGGCTGCGGCCTGGTCGCCGGCCTTCTCCAGGCTGACGCTCTCCTCCGCAGCCTCCTCGGCGGCCTCGTCCGTGACGACCGCGTCGGCGACGGCCTCGGTGTCATCGGCCTCGTCGGCCGCCGCGGCCTCGTCCTCGGCGGGACGGCCGTTGATGATCTCGTCGTACTCCTGGGCGTCGATCACCGCCGCAACCGCGCTCTTGGCGAAGTGGGTGAAGACACCCGGGGCAATCTCCAGCTCGACGGTGGAGTCACCGATCGACTTCACGGTGGCGTACATGCCACCGATGGTGCGGACCGCGGCGCCCGGCTCCATGCTCGACTGCATGTGCTGGGACTGCTGCTGGCGCTTCTTCTGCGACCGGAACAGCAGGAACATCACGGCGATCGGGAGGACGAGGATGATGAGGCTCACAGCAGAAAAGTCCTTCTATTGCCCGGCCGATGGGCTGGCCAGTGGCGTGGTCGGCCCGCCAGGCAAGGCGGGACGGTCCGGCGAAGTCTAGGAGACCCGCTGAGATCGGACAACGCCAAGCATCGCATCCTGCCGCCAAAGGTGGCGAGTCTGTGACAAGGTCAGTTCTGCGTGCCGCCTCCGGCGGCTCGGTCCTCCCCGAGGAACTGCTGCTGTCCCGGTACCGCGCCGCGTCCCCCCAGCGGCTGGACCGGCGGGGTCAGGCCCAGGTGCTGCCAGGCGGCGACGGTGGCGATCCGCCCGCGCGGGGTCCGGGCCAGCAGGCCCTCGCGGACCAGGAACGGCTCGGCCACTTCCTCGACCGTCTCCGCCTCCTCCCCCACCGCGACCGCGAGCGTCGACAGACCGACCGGCCCGCCGCCGAACAACCGCAGCAGCGCGTCCAGCACGGCCCGGTCCAGCCGGTCCAGACCACGCTCGTCCACCTCGTAGACCTGCAGCGCGCGGGCCGCGATCCGCTGGTCGACCACCCCGTCGTGCTCGACCTGGGCGTAGTCGCGCACCCGGCGCAGCAGCCGGTTGGCGATCCGCGGGGTGCCCCGGGAGCGGCCGGCGATCTCGGCGGCACCGGCCGGGTCGATCTCCACGTCGAGCAGCGCGGCCGAGCGGTGCACCACTTGCTGCAGCTCGGCGGGGGCGTAGAACTCCATGTGGCCGGTGAAGCCGAACCGGTCGCGCAGCGGCGGGGGCAGCAGGCCGGCCCGGGTGGTCGCGCCGACCAGGGTGAACGGCGGCAGCTCCAGCGGGATCGCGGTGGCGCCGGGGCCCTTGCCGACGATCACATCGACCCGGTAGTCCTCCATCGCCATGTAGAGCATCTCCTCGGCGGGCCGCGACATCCGGTGGATCTCGTCGAGGAAGAGCACTTCGCCCTCGGTGAGCGAGGAGAGGATCGCCGCCAGGTCGCCGGCGTGCTGGATGGCCGGCCCGGAGGTGATCCGGATCGGCGCGTTCAGCTCGGCCGCGATGATCATCGACAGGGTGGTCTTGCCGAGCCCGGGCGGGCCGGAGAGCAGCACGTGGTCCGGAGCGGCGCCCCGCTTGCGGGCGGCCCGCAGCACCAGCGACAGCTGCTCACGGACCCGCTCCTGGCCGATGAACTCGTCGAGCAGCTTGGGGCGCAGCGCCGCCTCCACCGCCTGCTCCGCGTCATCGGCGACGGCGCCCACCAGGCGGTCCGCGGGGTCGGAGTCATACGGGGTCATCGGAATGCGGCTCCATGTCGACACATTGACGAATGCTCAGATCGCTTTTTCAGCGGGCCTTGCTGAGGCTGCGCAGCGCGGACTTCAACAGGGCGCCGACATCGGTGCGCTGCTGGGCCTCGGCCTCCGGGGTGACCGCGGCCACCGCCTCGTCCGCCTCGCGCGGCGCGTAGCCGAGGCCGACCAGCGCGGCGTGCAGCTGCTCGCTCCACGGCGCGGGCGCGGCGGCGACCGGGGCGTGCTGGGTGGGCACGGTGCCGTGCGGGGCGCCCAGCTTGTCCTTGTACTCCAGCAGCAGCTTGGCGGCCTTGGCCTTGCCGATCCCGGGCACCTTGATCAGCGCACGCTCGTCGCCCTGCGCGACCGCGACCCGCAGCGCCTCGGGGCTGTGCACCCCGAGCATCGCCTGCGCCAGTCGCGGGCCGACCCCGGGGGCGGCCTGCAGCACCTCGAAGGTGGCCCGCTCGTCGTCGTCGGCGAAGCCGTAGAGGGTGAGCGAGTCCTCCCGGACCACCAGCGAGGTGGCGAGCCGGGCCGGCTCGCCGAGGCGCAGGGTGGCGAGGGTGGTCGGGGTGCACTGCACCGCCATGCCGACCCCGCCGACCTCCACCACGGCCAGCCCGGGCGTGAGGGCCGCCACCGGGCCCTGGACGAACGCGATCACGGGCGGTACTCCTTGCGAACGTTGGTGGGAGGGGTGGTGCGGTTGGCCAGGGCCGCGGCTATCCGGCCGTTGGCACTGCCGCGCCAGATATGGCAGATCGCCAGCGCCAGCGCGTCCGCCGCGTCGGCGGGCTTGGGCGGTTCGGCGAGCCGCAGCAGCCTGGTGACCATGGCGGTGACCTGGGCCTTGTCGGCCCGGCCCGACCCGGTGACGGCGGCCTTGACCTCGCTGGGCGTGTGCAGCACCACCGGCAGCCCGCGCCGGGTGGCGCACAGCATGGCGACCGCGCTGGCCTGCGCGGTGCCCATCACGGTGCTCACATTGTGCTGGGCGAAGACCCGCTCGATGGCGACCAGGTCGGGGCGGTGCTCATCGAGCCAGCGCTCCAGGCCGTCTTCGATGGCGAGCAGCCGGCGCGGCACCTCGTCCTCGGCGGGGGTGCGCACCACGCCCACCCCCAGCATCCGCAGCGGGCGGCCCGGCGCGCCCTCGACCACCCCGACCCCGCACCTGGTCAGCCCCGGGTCCACGCCCAGTACCCGCACACTCCCGCCCTTCAGTTCATGCCTGCTCAGACCCTAACGAACGGCACTGACAGGCCGCACAACGACACCGGCCCGGCGGTCCGTCGGGGACCACCGGGCCGGAAGGACCGTCAGCTCGTCACTCGGCGTCGAGCTGCGCGCCGACCTCGTCCGGGATGTCGAAGTTGGCGAAGACGTTCTGCACGTCGTCGCTGTCCTCGAGGGCGTCGATCAGCTTGAGGATCTTGCGGGCCCCGTCGATGTCCAGCTCGACCTGCATGCTGGGCACGAAGTTGGCCTCGGCCGAGTCGTAGTCCAGACCGGCGTCGACCAGCGCGGAGCGGACCGCGACCAGGTCGGAGGCCTCGGAGAGCACCTCCAGGGTGTCGCCGAGGTCGTTGACCTCCTCGACGTCCAGACCGGCCTCGAGCACGACCTCGAGCACCTTGTCCTCGTCCACGCCGTCGGCCTTGGGGACGATCACCTGGCCCTTGCGGGAGAACAGGTAGGAGACCGAGCCCGGGTCCGCCATCGAGCCGCCGTTGCGGGTCATCGCGACGCGCACGTCGGAGGCGGCGCGGTTGCGGTTGTCGGTGAGGCACTCGATCAGCACCGCGACGCCGTTCGGGCCGTAACCCTCGTACATGATCGTGGAGTAGTCGGCGCCGCCGGCCTCGAGACCGCCACCGCGCTTGACGGCGCGGTTGATGTTGTCGATCGGGACGGAGCTCTTCTTGGCCTTCTGGATGGCGTCGTAGAGCGTCGGGTTGCCGGACGGGTCGGGCCCGCCGGTCTTCGCCGCCACCTCGATGTTCTTGATCATCTTGGCGAAGAGCTTGCCGCGCTTGGCGTCGATCACGGCCTTCTTGTGCTTGGTGGTAGCCCACTTAGAGTGGCCGGACATCACCAGCTCCTTTACGTCGCCAACGGGAAATGAAACAGGGGAGATCTTACCGGTGTCGGGGCAGCGCTACCGGCACCGGTCAGGCCCGGGCGCGGACCGCTTCCTCGACCATCCGCACGAAGAGCGCGTGCACCCGGTGATCACCCGTCAGCTCCGGGTGGAAGGAGGTAGCCAGCAGGTTGCCCTGGCGCACCGCCACGATGCGGGACTCGGCACCGTCGGCGGCCGGCAGCTCGGCCAGCACCTCGACGCTCGCGCCGACCGACTCCACCCAGGGGGCGCGGATGAAGACGCCGTGCACCGGCTCGTCCTCGAAGCCCTGGAAGGCGATCTCCGACTCGAAGGACTCGTTCTGCCGACCGAACGCGTTGCGGCGCACCACCATGTCGATGCCGCCGACGGTCTGCTGGTCGTCCCGGCCGTCCAGGATCTTGTCGGCCAGCATGATCATGCCCGCGCAGGAGCCGTAGACCGGCATGCCCGCCGCCACCCGGGCCCGCAGCGGCTCCATCAGGTCGAAGGCCAGCGCCAGGTTGGACATGGTGGTGGACTCGCCACCGGGGATCACCAGGCCGTCGACCTCGGCCAGCTCCTCGGCCCGGCGGACCGGGCGGGCCAGCGCGTCAGCCTCGGCGAGCGCTATCTGGTGCTCGCGGACGTCGCCCTGCAGGGCCAGGACGCCGATGGTGGGGATGCTGGTGGACAAGGGTGACTACCTCTTCTACTCAGTAGGGCTGAGGGAAAGCAGGGCGGCCCGTCGCGCCGTGGGTGCGCGCGACGGGCCGACGGAGCGCGGGCTGGTTACCAGCCGCGGTTGGCGTAGCGCTCGGTCTCCGGCAGGGTGTCGCAGTTGATGCCGACCATGGCCTCACCCAGACCGCGGGAGACGTCCGCGATGATCTTCGGGTCGTCGAAGAAGGTGGTGGCCTTGACGACGGCGGCGGCGCGCTTGGCCGGGTCGCCGGACTTGAAGATGCCCGAGCCGACGAAGACGCCCTCGGCGCCCAGCTGCATCATCAGCGCGGCGTCGGCCGGGGTGGCCACGCCACCGGCGGAGAACAGCACGACCGGGAGCTTGCCCAGCTGCGCGACCTCCTTGACCAGCTCGTACGGGGCCTGCAGGTTCTTGGCCGCGACGTAGAGCTCGTTCTCGTCCAGGGTGGTGAGGCGGCGGATGTCGGCGTTGATCTGGCGCATGTGGCGAACGGCCTCGACCACGTTGCCGGTGCCGGCCTCGCCCTTGGAGCGGATCATGGCCGCGCCCTCGGCGATCCGGCGCAGCGCCTCACCGAGGTTGGTGGCACCGCAGACGAACGGGGTGGTGAAGGCCCACTTGTCGGAGTGGTTGACCTCGTCGGCCGGGGTGAGGACCTCGGACTCGTCGATGTAGTCGACGCCGAGCGCCTGCAGGACCTGGGCCTCGACGAAGTGGCCGATGCGGGACTTGGCCATGACCGGGATCGAGACGGCGTTGATGATGCCCTCGATCATGTCCGGGTCGGACATCCGGGCCACGCCGCCGTCCTTGCGGATGTCGGCGGGGACCCGCTCCAGCGCCATGACGGCGACGGCACCGGCATCCTCCGCGATCTTGGCCTGCTCGGCGTTGACCACGTCCATGATCACACCGCCCTTGAGCTGCTCGGCCATGCCGCGCTTGACCCGGGCGGTACCGATCTGCGGCTGGTCGGCGGAAGCGGGAGTGCTGGTGGACACGTAAGACCTCACTCGAAGACGAACCGGTGTGCTATCGCCCTATGGTAGGCGGTTCACTCGGCGTGTTGATGTGCCACCCAGTCCAGGCCGCACCTCTGCAACCTTACAAAGAGGCCGGTAGTGACCGACACTACGCGGGCGAACCTTGCGGCACCAGGGCCGCGGGGGCCTCGTCGTCCATCTCGAAGGCCATCGGGAACGGTGCCCGGCCGGCCAGCCGGAAGTAGCGGACGATCCGGTGCGTGCGCAGGGCACGGGCCGCCCGCACCGCGTCGTTGTGGAACCGCCTGGCCATCGGCACCCGGCGGATCGCCGAGGTCAGATCGCGCAGCACCTCCTCGCCGCCCGGCACCGCGCGCAGCTCCGCCACCTGGACCGGCTCGCCGAAGACCGCGCGCAGCGCCTGGCTGAGCTCGCTCTCCGCCACCTCGCGGTGCTCCTCATCGGCCTGCCGGGCCGCGTGCGAGGCCTCGTAGAGCAGGATCGAGGCGGCCGGGTCGAGCAGCGAGGAGGTGGCCAGCTCCTGCGCCACCGAGGCCCGGCGCAGCAGCTGGGCGTCCAGCGCCGCCCGGGCGGTGTCCAGCCGCGTGTGCAGGCGGTCCAGCCGCCCGGCCGTCCAGCTCAGATAGACGGCGAACAGCACCACGGCCACACCGGCCCAGATCCAGTCAGTCACGAGGGGCCACGCTACCCGGCCGCCCACACGCCGCTACGCCATCCGGGGCGGTTCGCCCGGATGGCGCCTGGCTGATGATCCGTCAATCTGATGATCTGTGAGAGGGGTCACAGAGAAGAAGAGAGGATCCGCATGAGCACCGCTCTGCTCCGCCGCGGCGCGATCAGTGGCGTGCGGAGTGCCGCCGTCGCCGCGCTCGCCTTCGCCACCGCGCTCGGCGGCGCCGTCGCCGCACACGCCGACGCACCCGGCCACAAGGGGTTCGTCGTCAACGTCAAACTCAGCACCTCCGGAGTCGTCGAGGCACCCGACGAGCATCCCGGCGGCACCGTCACCTTCCGGGTCGCCACCGACGATCCGAACGGCCGCCAGCTGCAGATCTTCCGCCCGCACGCCGGCGTCACCATCGACCAGGTCCTCAAGGACCTCGCCAACGCCGTCAGCCACGACGGGCCCACCGCCGCCGCCGGGATCACCGCGGTCACCAACGAGGCCGAGGCGCTCGGCGGCGCGCTGACCACGCCCAGCATTCCGATGATCGTCACCGAGGACATCAAGCCCGGCCCGATCTACCTGCTCGACTTCACGGCCTTCCTGGCCCACCCGACCACGCCGCCGCCGGTCAAGGAGATCGACCTCTGCGAGGACGCGGGCTTCCACATCCCGCACTTCCCGCACGAGATCGTCATCCAGAAGGACACCCCGGACGGCCCGCGGTTCCAGACCGAGAACGTCGACAGCGCAGGCGGCGCGTTCTTCGTCCACAACGCCGCCACCGAGCTGCACGAGATGGAGATCCAGCCGGTCGTCCCCGGCACCACCGACGACCAGATCCAGGCGTACTTCAACGCCATCGCCAGCGGCCAGAACCCGCCCGCGCCGTTCACCGGCCCGCCGGTCGGCATGGGCGCCATCTCCCCCGATCACGACGCGGTGGTGCACCCCGACAAGCTGCCGCCCGGCGACTACGTGCTGCTCTGCTTCGTCCCCGACGACAAGACCGGTGTGCCGCACGCCTTCCTCGGCATGCACAAGGTGGTCCACCTGGCCTGACCTGACTCGACGCAACGCCAGCGGCCCGGCCCGGGATTAGGCAATCCCGGGCCGGGCCGCTGCGTCCGGTTCACGTGAAGCGCGAACTGCGGTCGTCCTCGCGCACCTTCGGCGCGGCGCCCACGGTGCCGGCCATCCCGTCCGCCACCGTCTCGTAGACCGCCAGGATGTCCGCCCCCACGACCGACCAGTCGAACCGCGTCACATGCTCCGAGGCCGCCGTCCGCAGCTCGGCGAGCCGGACCGGATCGTCCAGCAGCCGCACCGCCGCCCGGGCCAGCGCCGCCGCGTCGCCCACCGGGAACAGCTCCCCGGCCCGCCCGCCGTCCAGCACCTGCGCGAACGCGTCCAGATCGCTGGCCAGCACCGCGGCCGCCGCCGACATCGCCTCCACCAGGATGATCCCGAAGCTCTCGCCGCCGGTGTTCGGCGCCACGTACAGGTCCACGCTGCGCAGCAGCCGGGCCTTCTCCTCGTCGCTCACCATGCCGAGGAACTCCACCCGGTCCCGCACCTCGGGTGCCAGCGAGGCGGCGGCCTCCGCCTCGTCGCCCTTGCCGGCCACCAGCAGCCGCACGTCCGGATGCGCCGCCAGGATCTCCGGCAGCGCCGACAGCAGCACCGGCAGGCCCTTGCGCGGCTCGTTGATCCGCCCGATGAACCCGATGGTCCGGCCGGACTGCCAGCGCGGCTCCGGCTGGGCCTCGGCGAAGAACTCGACGTCCACCCCGTTCGGGATCACCACCGCGTCACCGCCCAGGTGCTCGACCAAGGTGCGCCGGGCGTACTCGCTGACCGCGACCCGGGCGTTGATCTTCTCGAAGATCGGCTGCAGGATCGGCGAGGCCGCGATCATCACCCGGGAGCGCGGGTTGGAGGTGTGGAAGGTCGCCACCATCGGGCCGGTCGCCGCCCAGCCCGCCAGCATCGACAGGCTCGGCGAAGCCGGCTCGTGCACGTGCAGGATGTCGAACTCGCCGTCGCGCAGCCAGCGCCGCACCCGGGTCGCCGAGATGATCCCGAAGCTCAGCCGGGCCACCGACCCGTTGTACGGCACCGCCACCGCCCGGCCGGCCGACACCACGTAGGACGGCAACCGCGAGTCGTCCTCCGCCGGCGCCAGCACCGAGACCTTGTGCCCCAACTCGATCAGGTGCTCGGCCAGATCGCGGATGTGGAACTGCACCCCGCCGGGCACGTCCCAGTCGTACGGGCAGACGATCCCGATCCTCACGACGCGGCCTCCCCCGCCGCCTCGGGCGCCGCGGACGGCTTGGGCCGGCGCGGCAGGTCGGCCACCCAGAACTTCTGCAGCATGTGCCAGTCCTGCGGGTGCGCGGCGATCTCGGCGGCCCAGATGTCGGCCATCGCCTGCGTCATCTCGGCCTTCTGCGCCTGGCGGTCCGCGCCCTGCGGCACCTCGATCGGCGGGTGGATCCGGGCCCGCATCACCGGGCCCTCGTACCAGAGTGAGACCGGCAGCAGCGCCGCCCCGGTCCGCTGCGCCAGCGCCGCCGGGCCGGCGGGCATCCGGGCGGCCTCACCGAAGAAGCGCACCGGCAGGCCGGCCTCCGACAGGTCCCGGTCGCCGATCAGGCAGACCAGCTTGCCCGCCCGCAGCCGCTTCGCCAGCGTCGCGATCACCGACATGTCGCTGCCGGTCAGCGCCAGCACCTCCATGCCCAGGCCCTCGCGGTAGGCCATGAACCGGTGGAACAGCGACTCCGGCTTCAGCCGCTCCGCCACGGTGGTGAACTTGTAGCCGAGGTGCCGCACCACCCAGACGCCGGCCAGATCCCAGTTGGCCATGTGCGGCAGCGCCAGGACCGCCCCCCGGTTCGCCTCCATCGCAGTGACCAGGTGCTCGATGCCATCCACCCGCACGCTGTCGGCGATCTTGCGGTCGTTCCAGGCCGGCAGCCGGAACGCCTCCATCCAGTAGCGCAGGTAGGACCGCATGCCGGCCCGGGACAGCTCCCGCAGCTCCAGGAGCGAGGCCTGCGGCCGGACCCGGGCCAGGTTCGCCTCCAGCTGCCGCACCCCCTTGCCCTGCCGCCGCCAGGTGAAGTCCGCCAGCCCGTCGCCCAGCCGCTTCACCAGCGGCTCGGGCAGCACCTTCAGCACCGCCCAGCCCGCCGCGAACCCACCGTCGACCAACCGCTCCCGCAGCTGCGGGGCCCGCTCCGCCTTGGACACCTCGGCCACCCGTCAGCCCTCCCGACCAGCTGCGGCCGCCTCGAAGGCCTCCCGCCGCACCGTCAGCATCCGCTGCAGCACCGTCACCAGGCTGCCCGCCGCGACCAGCCAGAGCGCGATCGGCAGCAGCCACTCGATGTACGGCACCCCGAACTTGTGCAGGCCCGCGAAACCGGCCGCCACCAGGCTGATCACCAGCCGCTCGGCCCGCTCCACCAGCCCCGACACGTCACACGGCAACCCCAGGCTCTCGGCCCGTGCCTTGGTGTACGAGACCACCTGCCCGCTCGCCAGGCAGAACACCGCCACCGCGCACAGCAGGTTGTTGTTGCCCGAACCCGAGTACCAGAGCGCCAGGCCGCCGAAGATCGCCGCGTCCGCCACCCGGTCCAGCGTCGAGTCCAGGAACGCCCCCCACTTGTTGGAGGTGCCCGCCTGCCGGGCCATGTTCCCGTCCACCAGGTCCGAGAAGATGAACAGGGTGACGGTGACCGTGCCCCAGAAGAACTCCCCGCGCGGGAAGAACACCAGCGCGCCCGCCACCGACCCGGCCGTGCCGATCAGGGTCACCGCGTCCGGGCTCACCCCCCAGCGCAGCAGCAGCGCGGCGAACGGGGTCAGAACACGTGTGAAGAAGGCACGCGCGTATTTGTTGAGCATGGCCTTCCCGACCGCTCCGATCTCACTACCGAGTTCGAGCACCGGCGGCCGTCAGCGGCGCGCCGGGCGGCCGGGCGGATCAGCCCACCCGGCGTGACCCATGGTATCCAGCCCGACGACACCGCTGGGCCGCCCCGGTCATGATCGGCGGGGCGACCGCGCGTGCGCCTCAACCGCGGCGCGGCAGCGCACAGGCCGGGGTACCGCCCGGCATCCGGTGCCGGTTGGCCGCCACCCAGCGGTAGACCACCGCCGCCACCGGCCGCACCGGCGCCAACCGGAGCACCCCGCCCAGGTAGGCCCAGCCGCCCCCGGCGCGCAGCAGCAGCTTCGCCACCGCCTGCGCGCCGCCGTACACATCCCCCGCCGGAGTGATCCACAACACCTCGCGGACCGCCCGCTCCTCGGTCACCCCCAGCGCGGCCAGATCGGCGAACTGGAACGGCTCGGCCATCCACCCACCGGCCCGCGATCCGCGCAGCCACCGATCGGCGGCCCGCTCACAGGTGCTGCAGAACGCGCAGTCCCCGTCGAAGACCAACACCGGTTCCGAAAAGCTCATCTGACTGATCCCTTCCCACCTGGATCGAAGCCGGTCGCCCCGGGGAATGAATCCTGGCGGAAACCGTCACCGCCAGGTGACGGTACTTCAGACGATCATCGCCGCAAGGGCCCACGAGCACGGTAACCTGCCGCTGACACGGAGGGAGGGGAGGCTGCCATGGCAAAGCTCGACATGACTCCGGGGGCACAGATACCCCTTACGGACGGCGCCGGGCCGCAGAGCGCGGTCACCCAGGCGCTCTCGTCGGTTGCCTACCGCGACACCGAGCTGGACGAGTTCATCGAAAAGGTGGAGGGCGTCAGCAGGAAGACCGGCTGGCACGACCTCTTCCGGCCGAATCTCGGCGAGGCCTGGAGCAAGGCCATCATCACGCGCACCCTCGGTGCCAAGCGCAAGGCACTGGTGCCCGCGTTCGGCACCGAGCCCCGGATGGTGGTCGAACACTGCCTCGCCGCCGAGGAGTTGCGCGCCGCCCGGGACAAGCAGCTGATGCTGGTCACGCTGGTCTTCGGCCTGCTCTTCCTGCCCGGCACGGTGATCTGGCTGGCCTGCTACGAGCTGCGCCGGCGGACCCAGAACGGCAAGTGGGACAAGGTGTTCGGCCCGCTGATCTGGCTGATCCCGGCCGCACTCACCCTGTTCCTCGCCTGGAAGCCGCCGTTCAACGGGTTCTGGGGGCTCTACACCCGCATCGTCATGCTCGCCCCGATCGCCGGCTGGTTCATCGCCAAGCAGATCGTGATCAGGTCGGTCAAGGACCTGCGGGCCCGCTGGGCCGACGTGCTCGACGGCAACCTCAGTGCTGCCGTGCTACCCACCGCCGTCCCCAAGAGCGAGAACGACAAGAAGGCCACCGCGCTCAAGCAGGGCCTCACCCAGCTGATGATGGAGCAGGACACCAACGTCCTGCACTACGCCGGGGTCAAGGGCATACTCGGCCTCGGCCGCCGCTGGGGCTCCTGGGAGATGGTCGAGGACCTCAAGCCCGCCGAGGGCTTCGAGGAGTTCCGCACCTTCCACACCTGGGACCTGGTCAAGAAGATCACCGACCGGATCAACGGCACCATGGGGCGCAGCCATGTCGCCAACGGCGCCGTGCCGGGCGCCTCGGTGGAGCAGTGGGTGATCCAGTCCATCGGAGCGGGCGCCGACGAGATCAGCCGCCCAGGCGGCCCCGACATGGACGGCCCCCGGATGCGCGACCACGCCGTGGTCACCATCGCCAACCAGCAGGACTTCGGCAAGGCCGGGCTGCGCCACTACCTCGGCACCCAGTTCGTGCTCAACAACGGCCAGTTGGTGGTCAGCGTCACTGTCACCGTCACCGTGCTCGCCAACACCCTGCGCGTCTCGGTCGCCGGACACACCCTGGGTCCGCTCAAGGGCCCGTTCGGCGACAAGCCCAAGGCGAGGGAGAAGTCGGTGCCCAAGCCCGGCAAGTTCTGGGAGGAACGCACCGTCCAACTCCCGCTGGTGGACAACATCGAGGTGGTCCGCCAAGCGCTGCGGGCGCCGTTCCTGTGGGCCCCCGGGCTGCTCAACTGGCTCGGCGGCACCTTGAAGCTCCCGGAGCCGTTCGGCCTGCGCACCGCGTGGGTCGGCACGGCCTGGGACAACCGGTTCATGGCCGACGACTCGATGCGGATCGCCAGTCCCGTGGTCAGCGCGGTGCAGACCGCCACCATGGAGTTCCTGGCGGACCACGACATCAACGTCGACCGCTTCACCAACCGCGGCCTGATCGTCAAGGCCGAGATGCAGGGCGCCCGTCCGTTCAAGTCGGATGAGTACAACGCCTGGTGACGGTCCGCCAGGTGGGCAAGCCGAAGGGCCCGCTCCTCGGAGCTGGCCCTTCGGCTCGGCGTCTCAGGCCTGCTGCGGCCAGGCCTCGGCCAGCATCTTGCGGGTGTCGGCGAGCAGCTGCGGCAGCACCTTGGTGTGGCCGACCACCGGCATGAAGTTGGTGTCCCCGCCCCAGCGCGGCACCACGTGCTGGTGCAGGTGCGCGGCGATCCCGGCGCCGGCCGCCCCGCCCTGGTTCATGCCGATGTTGAACCCGTGGGCACCCGAGGCCGCCCGCAGCGCGGTCATCGCCTGCTTGGTGAGCGCCGCCAGCTCGACGGTCTCCTCGTCGGTCAGCTCGGTGTAGTCGGCCACGTGCCGGTACGGGACCACCATCAGGTGGCCGCCGTTGTACGGGTACAGGTTGAGCACCGCGAAGACGTGCTGGCCGCGGGTGATGATCAGCCCGTCCTCGTCGCTCAGCGAGGGGATCGTGCAGAACGGGCAGCCGTCGTCCGGGGCGGGCCCGGTCGGCTTGTTCTCGCCCTGGATGTACGCCATCCGATGGGGGGTCCACAAACGCCGGAAGCCGTCCGGCTCCCCGACTCCCTGCTGCAGTACCGGCTCACTCGTCATGCTGATCAGCATATTCGTCCGGAGCACCGGACAGACAGGCATGGGCCGGACTCCCGGAAAGGAAGCCCGGCCCCGCACCTCAGTACTCGACTCGGTACTGGACCGTTCAGACCTGGATCCGGCGCTGCACCGCGTCCACGATCTCCGCGACGGCCTCGGCCGTCGGCACGCCGTTCTTCTGCTCACCGTTGCGGTAGCGGAAGCTCACCGCGCCGGCCTCGACGTCGTCGTTGCCCGCGATCAGCATGAACGGGACCTTGGCCTTCTGGGCGTTCCTGATCTTCTTCTGCATCCGGTCGTCCGAGGCGTCCACCTCGACCCGGATGCCGTGCTTCTTCAGCTCCGCCGCGACCTCCTGGAGGTACGGCACGTGCTCGTCGGTGATCGGGATGCCGACCACGGTGACCGGGGCCAGCCACGGCGGCATCGCACCCGCGTAGTGCTCCAGCAGCACGGCGAAGAACCGCTCGATCGAGCCGAACAGCGCGCGGTGGATCATCACCGGACGCTGGCGGTTGCCGTCCGCGCCCTGGAACTCCAGGTCGAAGCGCTGCGGCAGCTGGAAGTCGACCTGGATGGTGGACATCTGCCAGGTGCGGCCGATCGCGTCCCGCGCCTGCACCGAGATCTTCGGGCCGTAGAACGCGGCACCGGCCTCGTCCAGCACGAGCTCGAGGTTCTGCTTCTCGGCCGCCTTGCGCAGCGTCTCGGTGGCCTCTTCCCACTCCTCGTCGCTGCCGATGAACTTCTCCGGGTCCTTGGTGGAGAGCTCCAGGTAGAAGTCGGTCAGGCCGTAGTCGCGCAGCAGGTCCAGCACGAAGGTGAGCAGCGAGTCCAGCTCGCCGGCCATCTGCTCCTTGGTGCAGTAGATGTGCGCGTCGTCCTGGGTGAAGCCGCGGGCACGGGTCAGGCCGTGCACCACACCCGACTTCTCGTACCGGTAGACCGTGCCGAACTCGAAGAGCCGCAGCGGCAGTTCGCGGTACGACCGACCGCGCGAGCGGAAGATCAGGTTGTGCATCGGGCAGTTCATCGGCTTGAGGTAGTAGTCGTTCTCGCCGTCGAGCTGCATGGGCGGGTACATGCCGTCGGCGTACCAGTCCAGGTGACCGGAGAGCTCGAACAGGGTGCCCTTGGTCGCGTGCGGGGTGTAGACGAACTCGTAGCCCGCCTCCTCGTGCCGCTTGCGCGAGTAGTCCTCCATGGCCCGGCGCATCACGCCGCCCTTGGGGTGGAAGACGGCCAGACCGGAGCCGATCTCCTCGGGGATGGAGAAGAGGTCGAGCTCGGTGCCCAGCTTGCGGTGGTCGCGCTTGGCGGCCTCCTCCAGGAACTCCAGGTGGGCCTTCAGCTCGTCCTTGGTCGGCCAGGCGGTGCCGTAGATGCGCTGCAGCATCGGGTTCTTCTCGCTGCCGCGCCAATAGGCGCCCGCCGAGCGCATGATCTTGAACGCCGGGATCATCCGGGTGCTGGGCAGGTGCGGGCCGCGGCAGAGGTCGCCCCAGCAGGTGTCGCCGGTCTTGGCGTCCAGGTTGTCGTAGATGGTCAGCTCGCCGCTGCCCACCTCGACGTCGGCACCCTCGCCGGCGGTGGCCGCGGAGCCCTTGAGGCCGATCAGCTCCAGCTTGTACGGCTCCTTGGCCAGCTCCTCGCGGGCCGCCTCGTCGGTGACGACGCGGCGGGAGAACTTCTGGCCCTTCTTGATGATCTCCTGCATCCGCTTCTCGATGGCCTTCAGGTCATCGGGGTGGAACGGCTTCTCGACGTCGAAGTCGTAGTAGAAGCCGTCCTTGATCGGCGGACCGATGCCGAGCTTGGCCTCCGGGAAGATCTCCTGCACGGCCTGGGCCATCACATGGGCGGTCGAGTGGCGCAGGATGTTCAGGCCGTCCGGGCTGGCGATCTCGACCGGCTCGACCTCGTCGCCGTCCTGGAGCTGGTAGCTGAGGTCCTTGAGGGCCCCGGCCACCCGGGCGGCGATCACGCTGCGGTTGTCGGCGAACAGCTCGGCGGCGGTAGTGCCCGTGGTCACCACGCGCTCTTCCCGATCGGGTTCGCGGTTGATGATTACCCGGACGTCCGTCACCGGTCTCTCCTGACGTGCTGGATCTGATGGCCGCAGCTGCTGCTGCTTGCCCCCGATGGTACCGATCCGACCGGTCCCACCGTGCACCCTGCCCCACGGTCCCCCGCCGGGCTGCCCGACGCGGGCCGGGCACCGGGGTCGACTTCCCGAACAGGCTGGTCAACGCGGGATTGAGCCGGTACTGCCCCGGGGTATCACCTGCTGGGAACCCGCACCGCGAACCGACGGACCGTCAGCGGTGCACGCGGGAGCATCCGGGGCTACTCCCAGGGGATGTGAGGGGTGGTCATCATGCAGAACTCAGAGTGGTACGAAGGTCCGCTCGCCTCCTTCGACACCGAGACCACCGGCGTGGACGTGGAGCGGGACCGGATCGTCTCCGCCGCCCTGCTGCTGCAGTCCGCGCCCGGCGCCCCGGTCGAGCGGCTGACCTGGCTGGCCGATCCGGGAGTCCCGATCCCCGACGGCGCCCGGGCGGTGCACGGCATCACCGACGATCAGGTGCGGGCGCACGGGCGCCCGCCGCAGCAGGTGATAGCGGAGATAGCGGGCGCGCTGGCCGCCCAGGCCCGGGCCGGTGTGCCGCTGGTGGTGATGAACGCGCCCTACGATCTGACGCTGCTCGACCGGGAGTTGCGGCGCCACCAGCAGAGCACGCTGGCCGCGCGACTGGCCGGCGCCGAGCTGCTGGTGGTCGACCCGCGGGTGCTGGACAAGCACGTCGACCGCTACCGCCGGGGCCGCCGCACCCTCACCGACCTGTGCGCGCACTACGGGGTGGTGCTGGAGGGCGCGCATGACGCGGGCGCGGACGCCTGGGCCGCCCTGCAACTGGTCCGGGCGCTGGGCGAGCGGCACCGCACCGCGCTCGGCCGGTTCTCCCCCGCCGAGCTGCACCTGCGGCAGACCGTCTGGCACGCGGCGCAGGCCCGCGGGCTGCAGGACTGGTTCGACCGGTCCGGCGCCCATGAGCAGGTGGACCGCTCCTGGCCGCTGCGCCCGGCCGCCTGAGTCCGGCCGCCTGAGTCCGGCCGGCTGACCGGCCGTCATCAAACACATCGGGCCCAACTGCTTTGGCAGTTGGGCCCGATGTTGTCCGGTGGGCGATACTGGGATCGAACCAGTGACCCCTTCGGTGTGAACGAAGTGCTCTCCCGCTGAGCTAATCGCCCGGGCAACGAGAAGAACAATAGCACCTTCCCCGAGGCCTCCCGCAAACCGGTTGATCTTGGGCGGCCCGACGCCCCGACAGCATCCTTGTCGGCGCGGCCCGGTGACGGCTACTCAGTTCGAACCGGAGCCGGTGATGCGGACGGCACCTCTCAAAAGTGCCCTTGTGCGGAACCGGAAAAAGCGTAGGACCCTGGTCGAAATACCAGGGTCCTACGCCTTGCTGTGCAATCCGGTGGGCGATACTGGGATCGAACCAGTGACCCCTTCGGTGTGAACGAAGTGCTCTCCCGCTGAGCTAATCGCCCGGGTGCAGAGAAAACATTACCGCATCCCGAGGGGTGCTCCGAACCAGCTCTCCGCTCCTCCTCCCGGGCGACCCGCCACCAGCCCGACCTGCACAGCTCACCGCCCGGCCATGATCGTCGATCACTGCCCCGGAGCGTCCGGCAACACGATGCGTCACCCCCGATATCGGCCCGGTCCGCCGTTCCGGAGGCATTGCCCGGCCGTTCCCGGCTTTGTCCGGCCGTTCCGGGGCTTTGGACAATGCGCCGGACGAGTTACGGGCGGGCCCCGAATCGGGACAGACGGGTTTACATCGCCGCCGGAGGTGGGATGGTCCGTTCGCCGACGTGCGATTCCCCGAGCGCACACTGAGCGAAAGGCCATGGCGCTTATGAACACCACGGTCAGCTGCGAGCTGCACCTGCGCCTCATCGTGTCGAGCGAGTCCTCACTGCCCGTCCCCGCGGGCCTGCGCTACGACACCGCCGACCCCTATGCCGTGCACGCCACCTTCCACACCGGTGCCGACGAGACCGTGGAGTGGGTGTTCGCCCGCGACCTCCTCGCGGAGGGGCTGCACCGACCCACCGGGACCGGAGACGTCCGGGTGTGGCCGTCCCGTAGCCACGGGCAAGGGGTCGTCTGCATCGCGCTGAGCTCTCCCGAGGGAGAAGCCCTGCTGGAAGCACCCGCCCGGGCGCTTGAATCGTTCCTCAAGCGCACCGACGCCGCCGTGCCGCCCGGCACCGAACATCGCCACTTCGATCTGGACCGGGAGCTGTCGCACATCCTCGCTGAGAGCTGACGCCCGAGGGCATCCCTGGGCCCGCTCGATACCAGTCGATGGCCGTCCTACTCGGGGGCACGGCCATCGACTCGACCGCGCACACCGACGCAGCCCGTGCGTGCACCACACCCGCACGTACCGACCGCGGTGTGCGCTGAGCCAATCGCTCCACCGGCCTCACCAGGCAACCGGCGCCCGGTGCCACGCCCCGCCCGCCCACTGTGGCGCAGCGGTGGCGGCGGCTCCGGGCGCCTTCCGGCGTCTGCGGGGCGCAGCCCGGTATTGTTCCGCGGTGATGACCGCCCCCCAGTCTTCGGCCGGGCGGTACCCCCAGTGGGCGGGTCCGACCGCCCCCCGGTGCACGCGAGGAGTTCCCACGTGCTGATCACCCATGACACCGAGTGCGCCCTCGGCATCCTCGTCGAGTTGCTGAACACCGCACCGGAGGTGGCCGGCGAGGAGCAGTTGCCGGATGTGGCCGCCGTCGACGCGTTCGTGGTGCGCTGCGACATCGGTGAGCTGGACGCGGTGGGGCCGGACGACGTGACGGCCGTGCAGCGGCTGCGCGGGCAGCTGCGGGAGGTCTTCACCGCGCCGTCCACCGAGGCCGCCGCCGAGCTGGTGAACAGCCTGGTCGCGGCCGTGAACGCGACGCCGCGCCTGACCAATCACGACGGCCACGGCTGGCACATGCACTACTTCGCCCCGCACGCGGCGCTGGCCGACCACCTGGCGGCCGAGCTGGGCATGGCGCTGGGGCTGATCCTGATGGCCGGCGAGCGGGAGCGGCTGCGGCGCTGCGAGGCGCCGGACTGCGCGCGGGTCTTCGTGGACCTGTCGCGCAACCGCTCGCGCCGGTACTGCGACAGCCGGACCTGCGGCAACCGGATGCACGTGGCCGCCTACCGGGCACGGCAGCGGTCGGCGGCCGATGCGGAGGACCAGGGCGTGCCGGTGGGGGCGTGACCGGGCGGGCGCTCGGCGGGCTCGGGGTGCGGGACTAGATTCCGCGCTTGCGCAGGATCTCCTCGATGTCGGAGAAGTCGCCCAGTTCCTCGGTCGCGCTCTTGCCGGGGCGGGCCGAGCCGACGGACGGGCGCGGGGCGCCGGCGCCCGCGGCCGGCGACGCGGGCTTGGCGGCGCCCTTGCGGCGACCGCTGCCGCTGTCGTCGCCCTTGTCGCGGTCGGGCTTGCGGCCGACGCCGGTGGCCGCCAGCAGCAGCGCGGCCAGGCCCAGCAGGCCGATGCCCATCCAGACGCCCAGGTCGAGCACCAGCTTGGTGGCCCAGTTGCCGAGGGCTCGGCCGATCGCGCTACCGACCGGGATGAGATCGGTCAGGTAGAGGCCTGCGGGCACCAGGGCGGCGGCCGCCCAGCGGACCGCGGTGCGCCACCGGCGGTGCCAGCCGTGCAGGCCGGCGATCACCAGGCCGACCGCGGTGAGCAGGAAGCAGAGGGTGCCGCTCAGCATGGCCGGTCCTGGCCGGTGCCGTGAATGGTGCTGGACATGGCTCCTCCGAAGCTGGTGTCGGTGCGGGCTATCCCTTAGTGGAACACTGGGCGCATGATCGAAGGTTCCCTCCCCCCGGTGGAGTTCTGGTGCGAGCTCCAGTGCCCGGACTGCCGCACCGCGCTCGACGATGTCCGTGCCCTGCGGGACCGCTTCGGTGACGCGCTGACCATCACGCTGCGGCACTTTCCCCTGGAGAAGCACAAGCATGCCTACCCGGCGGCCGAGGCGGCCGAGGAGGCGTTCGCCCAGGGCAAGGGCTGGGAGTACGTCGAGGCGGTGCTGGCGCGGGTGGCGGAGCTGGACCGGCGCGGACCTGAGCTGCTGGTGGAGGTGGCCGCCGAGCTCGGTCTGGACGCCGAGGAGGTCGACCTCGCGTTGATCGACGGCCGCCACATGCTCGTGGTGGACGCGGACCAGGCCGAGGGCAAGGCGATCGGCGTGACGGGTACGCCGACGTATGTGGTGGCCGGCAAGCGTCTGGACGGCGGCAAGAGCCAGGACGGGCTGCTGGAGGAGATCGTCGCGCTGCTGGAGGGGTGAGCAGCGGGGCTGCGCGCCTTCAATAAGCGTTGAGCGGCGTTGAGCGTTGAGCAAGCGCTTAGTCAGTAGCTGCCTCTGGCGACCGACTAAGCGCTTGCTCAATCCCAGCCCTGACTCACAGTGACTTGGCGAAGTCCCGCTTGGTCAGCCGGAATCCCAGCGACGCGTACAGCCGCCTCGCCACCTCATTGGCGACGTACACATTGAGGCCGAGCTCCCGAACCCCGGCGGCCAGGCACTGCCGTTCCGCGGCGAGCATCAGCTCGCGCCCGTAACCGTGACCCCGGCGGTTCGGGGCGACTTCGAGGTTCATCACCCAGCCGCGCGGGCGGCCGTCCGGCTGCCGCCGGTCGCCCAGGGCGACCCAGATGCTGCCGACCGGCTCCCCGTGGGCGAGCAGCCGGCTCAGGACCATGCCCGGGGTGCGGTGGCCCCCGGGGAGCAGCCTGGCGTCGTCGACGGCGACCCGTTCGGCGGCCTGACGATCCGTCATGCCGACCCGCACCAACTGGGTGCGGTAGTCCTCGTTGATCCCGTCCAGCCAGTCGCGGAACTCCCCCTCACCAATCGGACGGAGCGTCAAACCCGGTCTGCTGGGCGGGAGTTCACCCAAGGCTTTGCCAAGCTTGTGACTGGTCTCGGTGTAGCCGAGCGCCACGGCCAGGGCCTGGCCGCCTGCCGACTCGACGGGCACCGAGATCTCGACCCGGGTGCAGCCCCAGCCGCGCAGCACCTCCTCGGCGGCGAGCGCGGCGACGGTCCCCCGCCCGCGCCGCAGTCCCTCGGTGATCTCCAGCGCCTCGATCCGGCCGACCCGGAAGCTGTCGTAGCGGCTGTCGGCGGTCACCACCGAGCCGACCGGCCGTCCGTTGACGCAGACTTGCCAGCGCCGGGTGCGCCCGCCGTCGGGCAGGCCGGCTTCCGGTCCATCGGGACGCAGCGTGGTGGTCACGTCCTCCCCCTTCCCCGCCGCTTGCGGCGGCTAACGATGGCGGCCGACCGGTGCCGTGCGGCAGCGAACCGGCGCGGTGCGGCTAGCGCGGGTCCGGGTCCTCGGCGGCGCGGGCGGTGAAGGTCGCCATGGCGCGCGCGGTGATCGGGCCTGGGGCGTCGCCGAGTTGGCGTCCGTCGACCCGGGTGACGGCCTGCACGTCGCGCAGCGAGGAGGTCAGGAAGACCTCCTCCGCGCGGTCGAGCACGTCGAAGGGCAGCTCGGTCTCCGCCGCGCCGCACCAGTCGACGACCAGGGCGCGGGTGATGCCGGCCAGGCAGCCGGAGGCGAGCGGCGGTGTGAGCAGCTTGCCGTCCAGGACCACGAAGACGTTGGAGCCGGTGCCCTCGCAGAGTCGGCCCGCGGTGTTGGCGAAGAGCGCCTCGGAGGCGCCGGCACGGTGGGCGGCGGCGAGCGCGATGACGTTCTCGGCGTACGAGGTGGTCTTGAGGCCGGCCACCGCGCTGTGCTCGTTGCGGGTCCAGGGGACGGTGGCGACCGCGGTGGTGTCGGGCCGCGCGGCGACCGCGCTCTGTGCGATGACCAGGGTGGGCGGGGCGTCGCCGCGGTCGGAGCCGAGCGGGCCCAGGCCGCCGGTGTAGGTGATCCGCAGGCGGCCGAGCGGCAGCGGGTGGGCGGCGGTGAGCGCCTCGCAGCCCTTGCGCACCGCAGCGAGGTCGGGCGCGGGCAGGCCGAGGCCCGTCGCCGACCGGACCAGCCGTTCGAGGTGGCGGGTGAGGGCGAAGGTCTGGCCGCGCACGGTCTTCACGGTCTCGAATACGCCGTCGCCGACGGTCAGCCCGTGGTCGAGGACGGAGATCTCGGCGCGGCTCTCGTCGACCAGCTCGCCATTGAGCCAGATCATGGATCACTCCTCACGCAAGAGTGGGGTGGAGCGGCCCCGCCGGGGCCTACTCCACGTGCTGCCCAGACGCTATCGCGACCAACCGGGCGGCCTTGAGCTCCGTCTCGTCCCATTCGCGTTCGGGGTCGGAGCCCCAGGTGATGCCGGCACCGGTGCCGAAGCGCAGCGACGGGCCCGCCGGATCGGCCCGGTCCATCCAGAACGTGCGGATGCCGACCGCGAGTTCGGCCCGCTGCCGGTCGGCGTCGACCCAGCCGACGGCACCGCAGTAGGGGCCGCGCGGGGCAGTCTCCAGGGCGTCGATGATGCGCAGCGCACTGGACTTGGGGGCACCGGTGACCGAGCCGGGCGGGAAGCTGGCGGCGAGCAGTTCGGGCCAGCCGGCGCCGTCGCGCAGGGTGCCCTCCACGGTGGAGACCAGGTGCACCAGCCCGGGGTGCTTCTCGACCACGCAGAGGTCGGGCACCGTGATGCTGCCAGTGGCGCAGGCCCGGCCGAGGTCGTTGCGGACCAGGTCCACGATCATCACGTTCTCGGCGTGGTCCTTTTCGAGCAGGTCGTGCTCGGTGCGGCCGGTGCCCTTGATCGGGCCTGAGGAGACGGTCCGGCCGGTGCGCTGCAAGTAGAGCTCCGGGGAGGCGGTGGCGATCTCGATGCCGTGCTCGGGGAGGCGAATCGTTCCGGCATAGGGGGCCGGGTTGCCGAGGGCGAGCAGGGCGGTGAGGGCGTCGATGTCGCTGTGCGCCGGGTCGGGGTCGGGCAGCGGCGCGCTGAGCACCCGGCACAGGTTGGCCTGGTAGACCTCGCCGGCCGCGATGTGTTCGCGGATCCGGCGGACTCCGGCGGTGTAGGCGGCGCGGTCCAGCGAGCTGTGCCAGCTGTCCGGGTGCGGGCCCTGCCAGCGCGGGCCGGCGGGCGCGGGCACCGGGTCGGGGCGCACCTCGGCGAAGCGGGCGCAGGTCAGGCGGCCCTCGAAGTCATGGGAGACGGCCCACCAGCCCTCGGTGTCCAGGGCCGCGGGGTCGTGGCTGACCTCGAGGAGTCCGGTGGCGAGCCGACCGCCGAAGCGGGCCATCGGCTGGTCGGGACCGATCGGGAGACTGGCGTGGGACACGGTGCTCCTGCGGGCGGGTGGGGGGTGGGGGTGATTCGAAGTCTAGGGCGGTGACCAGGCCTGGAACGGTGAGGTGGGCGGCACGCTGCGGGAACGGAATTTGAGCTGGCCGAGGTTTCCGCTAAAGTTCAACACGTCGCCGGGAAACGGAGCCGCAGAAAAGCGGCGAAGGTCCTGGAAGACAGGCGGACGTGGCTCAGTTGGTAGAGCATCACCTTGCCAAGGTGAGGGTCGCGAGTTCGAATCTCGTCGTCCGCTCGACGGAGGAACAGCAAGATCGTTCTTCCTGATATGGTTCAGCTGCGGTTCGGCTGAACCGCGTTGCCTGGTGGAGTGGCCGAGAGGCGAGGCAACGGCCTGCAAAGCCGTGTACACGGGTTCAAATCCCGTCTCCACCTCCAACAGTCCTCGGTTCGCCGAGTGACTGCCCGCGCGATTAGCTCAGCGGGAGAGCACTACCTTGACACGGTAGGGGTCACTGGTTCAATCCCAGTATCGCGCACCGACGCCGGCCCGGGGTTGGGCTGGACAGTTGAACAGGCGCGATTAGCTCAGCGGGAGAGCACTACCTTGACACGGTAGGGGTCACTGGTTCAATCCCAGTATCGCGCACGGTCATCCACCTGCGATGACGTGCAGCACAGTTGGACAGGCGCGATTAGCTCAGCGGGAGAGCACTACCTTGACACGGTAGGGGTCACTGGTTCAATCCCAGTATCGCGCACGGTCACTCGACTCAGGGTGACGTGCACAACGTCCCAACTGGCGCGATTAGCTCAGCGGGAGAGCACTACCTTGACACGGTAGGGGTCACTGGTTCAATCCCAGTATCGCGCACCAACCAGAGGCCGGATCCGCACTGCGGGTCCGGCCTTCGGCGTTGCACGGGGGACTCCGGGTCTGCCGACGGTGCCGTGGTCGGGCGCCCTCACCGACGTCCGACCACGGCACTCGTGGCCGCCGGAGCCCGGCACCCTGCCGCCCGGCCGGGGAGTGTCCCCATGCGGCGCCTGCCTCCGGCCGGCACCCGCTCCCTGTCCCCTGGGAGCCGGTGCCCTCCTCACAGCGGCCGCCGTCCGGCCGGTCGCTGTCCCTGGGGTCAACGGTAGGGCCGGGCACGCTCGGTGGCGTCATGCCTCGGTCTCGTCCTGAAGGCATCCGCGAGGATGACGATCACACCTGGGGACTACGTCTCAGGACGGACGGCCCGCCGCGGTGCCCCTGAGGGACAACCCTGATGCGGGGAGTCGGACAATCCCATAGGCGGCTCGGTGTTGCGTATCAGCACACCGCAGCCGACGTTCCGTAAGCTGTGCCCTGCAGGAACTGACGATGCCCCAACACCCGGGGCCCTTCTCACGGGTTGCCCACCTGACGGGCCGACGGGACAGACATGGGCATGATGCGGCTGAGGCGTGAGGACCCCCGCATCGTCGGCCCGTACCGCCTGCACCGGCGACTCGGCGCCGGCGGGATGGGTGTCGTGTACCTGGGATCGGACCGCAAGGGCCAGCGGGTGGCACTGAAGCTGATCCGGGCCGAGCTCGCCGAGGACGCCGAGTTCCGCACCCGGTTCGCCCGCGAGGTCGCGGCCGCCTCCCGGATCCGGGCCGGCGCCACCGCGCGGGTGGTCGGCTCGGACATCGAGGCGGACCGCCCGTGGCTGGCCACCGCCTATGTGCCCGGCCCGTCGCTCTACAAGCGGGTGGGCGACGAGGGCCCGCTGGCCTGGCCGGAGGTGGCCCGGATCGGTGCCGCACTGGCCGACGGCCTGGTCAAGGTGCACGAGGCCGGGGTGGTGCACCGGGATCTGAAGCCGTCCAACATCCTGCTCTCCCCCAAGGGTCCGCGGATCATCGACTTCGGCATCGCCTGGTCGCGCGGCGCCAGCACGCTCACCCACGTCGGCACCGCGGTCGGCTCCCCCGGGTTCCTGGCGCCCGAGCAGGTGCGCGGCGCCGCGGTCACCCCGGCCACCGACGTGTTCGCCTTCGGGGCGACGCTGGCCTACGCGCTCACCGGTGACACGCCGTTCGGCTCGGGCGCCTCGTCGGAAGTGATGCTCTACCGGGTGGTGCACGAGGAGCCGGACCTGTCCGAGGTCCCGCCCGTGCTGGCCCCCCTGCTGCGCGCCTGCCTGGCCAAGGAGCCGCTGGACCGCCCCGGCGCGGCGCATCTGCACGAGCGGCTGAGCGAGCTGGCGGCCCGTGCGGGGGGCGGCGGCCGGGCCCGCGGCGCCTCGCCGGTGCCGACGCCCGCACCGCGCCCCCGCGAGCAGGGCCTGACGCCCGCCGAGGCGGCGGCGCGGGAGGCCGCGCGGGCGGAGCGGGTGGCCCGGGAGTCGGAGGAAGCCCGTGCGCTGGGCCGGCCGCGGTTCGCGCGCTCGCAGCCGGGGCCCGGCCCGGGCCCGTCGGCCGCGCAGGGCCGCCCGGCGCCGGGTCCGCGGCCGCAGCGCCCGGCCGGTGCCGAGGTGACCGCGCGGCTGGCCCGGCCGCGTCCCGAGGGCGCCGCCCGGCCGGCCCCGGCGCGGGATCGCCAGCACACCCCGCCGCCCGGTCGCGGACCGGCGGCGCGGCGGCGGCTGCTGCGGCAGCGCCTGGTCGTCTTCATCACGGTGACCATCGGGGTGGCGCTGGCGATCGCCGCCGCACAGGGCTGCCAGAACCGGCATGCGCGAGGGCTGCCGCCGCCGGTGGTGAGCACGGCCCGGACCGCGTCGTCCGGCGCGTCGGCCGGTTCAGCTCCGGCGGGTGGCGCGGCCCCGGCCATCGGGCTGTCGGCGGACGGCGCGCAGCCGTCGGCGCCGGGTGCGGCGCCGCTCGCGCGGACCGGCGGCGGCACCGGGAGCCCGAGCAGCCCGCTGCCGGGCGGTTTCGGACCGGCCGGCGGACCGGTGCCGGTGGCGGACTGGCCGAACCGCAGCTACCCGGACCCGGCAGGCGGCCCCGCGATCCAATTGCAGAGCGGGCAGTCGACGGGCCAGCCGGCGGTCGGCCTGACGGCCGTGATGCCGGCCCGCTACCGGGGGGCGCCCGCCGAGGCAGTGGTGCTGCGGCGGACCGAGGGCTCGGTGCCGGTCGACCTAGTGGAGCTGTTCACCTTCAACGGCGACACGCCGACGCTGGCCACGGCCCGCACCTCGACCGCCGACCCGTCCTCGACGGCCACCTGGCGGCTGGAGGAGGGCGCGCTGGTGCGGGAGGAGCGGGTGCCCCAGACCGGCGCCACGGCCACCACGCGGTATGCGGTGCGCGGCGACGGCTCGCTGGAGGAGTCCTGGCCCGGCGCCGGGATCTCAGGCGGCACCGGGCTGGGCTCGCCCAGCTCCGCGCCCTAGACCGACACCGCCGCCGGCTAGTCAGACCGGCCGCACCTCTTGAGGTGTCGGCGCTCGGGGTTGTGCGCCGGGCGGACGCACCCACCAGGCCCGCCGGGGTCCCCGTCGAGCTGCGCGGTGGGGAGCCGGCGGCGCGGGGGCGGCGGTCCGGGTTCGGGGCGCTCGCGCTGGTGGGCGTGGTGGTGGTGGCGTACGGGCCGCTGCTGCCCGCGCTGCGCGCCGGGGTCGCCGAGGGGAGGGTGGCGGCCTATGACGTGGTCACCGATCCCAGCCGGTTGGCGCGGCTGCCGCCGGTGGTGCTGCGCGACTGCCGGCCCGACATCTTCTGACTGTCAGTCATGGGTGGCACACTCTGCGGCATGGAACGGATCCCGCCCGACCCAGCAGCCAACCCCGACCGGCACCGCGCCGAAAGCCAGCGGCAGTTGCGCGAGTTCGCCGAGAGCCCGCCCTATCCGGTGCACGGACTGCGGCGCCCGGTCGTGGTGCCCGCGATCCTGGGCGCCTGGGAGGCCTTCAACGGCCGGACGACCATGGTGTCCCTGTCGTACGGCTGGTGCAGCGATGCCGCGGAGCCTCCCCCGGCCTTCGGCTGGGAGGTGCCCCCATATGTCCGGGTCGACACCGGCCCGCCGGGCAGCGCCGGCGAGCCAGCCGATCTGCTGGGCGTGCTGCTGGAGTGGTCGGGTGGGCCGGCCGAAGCCGAGCCGGTCCACGGGCGAATAGCGCAGGGCGAGTTGTGCGTGCTGGGCGACGTCTGGGCGCTGCGGCTGGCGGTCGACGGGCAGGCGGTCACGGTGCTCGGTCGGGGCGTCGACCCGGCGGACGTGGAGCTGGGGCCGGTGGGCGACCTGCTCCCGTACGTGGTCGAGCGCGACCGGTTGCTGGCGCAGCTCTGCTCGGCGCGGTCGGCGCTGCCGGAGCCGGAGTTGGCGCCGGCCCACGGGATCGCGGCAGTGCGGGTCTTCCTGGAGTCCTTCGTGCCGGGCGGCCCGGATGCCGCCGGGTCCTACGGCGCGCTGGGTCGGCGGGCGGTGGCCGAGTTGGAGGGGGTGCTGCGCTGCGGCCCGGTCCGGGCCAAGTACCTGGTCTACTCGATGGTCAACCAGATCACCGAACTGCGGCAGTCGGTGCCCTGGTTCAGTGCGCCGGACGGGCCGCGGGCGGCGGCCGTGGAGGAGTTGCTGCGTCATCTGGTGCTGGGTCAGCCAGTGGCCAGCGAGCCGGCTCAACTGCTCTGGGAGCAGTACTGGTCGGCCCAGCAGCGGGCCGCCGACGCGGACTTCGACTGGCTGTACGGGCTCTGGGTCGAAGCCTGGACGGATTGGTCCCAGGAGCGCGAACGGGCCGACTGACGGCTGAATATGAGTGTCCGTCACTTTCTGTTGGCGCGATGTTCGCCCGGAGCACTGTTCCGGCGATTGTACTGGCGCGTAACATCCGGGCAGCCCGATCAGCGGAACACCGGCCAACCGAAAGGGAACTCCATGTCCTCGATCAACCGCCGCCAGTTCCTGCGTAGGACGGGCCTGGCCGGCCTCTCCGCCGGGGCGGCGCTGTCCCTGGCGGGCAGCCCCTTCGCTTCGGCCGCCGGCCTCGACCGGGCGCTCGCGCTGAGCGCCCGCCGGGCCGTGCGGGTCGGTGGCACGACCCTGGAGCAGGTGGCCACCCCCAGCGGCGGCGCGGCCGGCTACCAGCGGCTGGCGGCCGGCCCCGGCTGGCCGCTGGTGGTGCGCGGCGAGCTCGCCGCCGCGCAGTCCGGCCGGGACGACCGCCGCACCGCGCTGGCCAGCTTCGTCCAGTTCACTGACATGCACCTGACTGATACCGAGTCGCCGATGCGCTTCGAGTACCTGGGCCACCTGGACGACGCCGCGTGCCGCCCGCAGGAGACGCTGACCGTGCGCGGCGCCTCGGCGCTGGTCGAGCGGGTCAACGCGCTCGGCTCCGGCCCGTACACCGGCATGCCGTTCAACCTGGTGGTGACCACCGGCGACAACACCGACAACCACGAGCAGATCGAGCTGGACTGGTACCTGTCGGTGATGAGCGGCGGCCCGATCACCCCGAACAGCGGTGACCCCAACCGCTACGAGGGCGTGCAGAACTCCGGCGACCCCGCCTACTGGAACCCCGAGCTGGCCTTCCAGGACACCTACAAGCAGGCCGGATTCCCGCAGCTCCCGGGGTTCCTGACGGCCGCCGGCCGCACCTTCCGCGCCCCCGGTCTGACGACGCCGTGGTACACGACGGTCGGCAACCACGACGACAGCATCGTGGGCACCCTGCCCGACCTCGGGCTGCTCAACGACGTCTACACCGGCAACCGCAAGCTCGAAGGCGTCAACGCGGCGGACGCGGCCCAGATCTTCGCCCTGTTCAAGACCGACCCGGCGGGCGCGCTGCTGAAGATCGGCCAACTGCTGGGCGACGCCAGCCTGGTGCGCCAGGTCACCCCGGACGACCGGCGCAAGCCGTTCACGCCCAAGAGCTTCGCGCAGGCCCACCTCGACCCCGCCGTCACCGGCCCGGGCCCGTTCGGTCACGGCTTCACCGCCGATGCCGCCGCCAGCGGCGACCTCTACTACACCTTCCCGATCGCGGACGGGGTGGTCGGCATCAGCGTGGACACCACCAACATGGCCGGGTGGGCGGACGGTTCGATCGGCACCGCCCAACTGCACTGGCTGGAGCAGCAGTTGCAGGCGCACAGCGGCCACTGGTACGACACCGACGGCAACGTGGTGCGCGGCGGGGCGGGCGGCGACTACATCATGGTCTTCAGCCACCACACCAGCACCACCATGGGCAACCTGCTGCCCGACCCGCGCAACATCTTCGACGGGCGCCACAACGGCAGCGAGCTGGTCGCGCTGCTCCAGCGCTATCCGAACGTGGTCGCCTGGGTGAACGGCCACACCCACATGAACCAGATCACCGCGCACGGCCACGCCGTGCCCGAGCGGTCGTTCTGGGAGGTCAACACGGCTTCGCACATCGACTTCCCGCAGCACGCCCGGGTCATCGAGCTCGCCGACAACGGCGACGGCACCATCTCGCTCTTCACCACGCTGATCGAGTCCGCCGCCCCCTATGCGACGAGCTTCGACGACACCTCGGACGCCAACCTGGCCGCGCTCTACCGCGAGCTGTCCTACAACGACCCGTTCGCCAAGCCGGCTGCCAAGATCGGCACTCCGCTCGACCACAACACCGAGCTGCTGCTGGCCAAGCCGAGTCGCTGACGAACCGCCGGGTTCCGCCGGCGGCGGGGATGCACCGCCGCCGGCGGCCGTCAGCTGACGCGCGGCCGGGTCGCGTAGAAGGCCACGGCTGACGCGGCCGCAACGTTGAGGGAGTCGACGCCGGCGTCCATCGGGATGCGGACGTGCGCGTCGACCGCCGCGAGGGTCCCGTCTGCGATGCCGTCGCCCTCGGTGCCGAAGACCAGGGCGAGCCGCTCGTCATCGCGCGCGGCCAGTTCGTCGAGGGTGATCGCCCGCTCGCTGAGGCAGAGCGCGGCCACCGTGAAGCCCGCCGAGCGGAAGGTCTCGATGCTCCCGGGCCAGGACTCCAGCCTGGTCCACGGCACCTGGAAGACCGCACCCATCGAGACCTTCACGGACCGCCGGTAGAACGGGTCGGCACAGCGCGGGGTGAGCAGCACCGCGTCGACGCCGAGGGCGGCCGCGTTCCTGAAGGCGGCCCCGATGTTGGCGTGGTCGACGATGTCCTCGAACACGGCGACCCGCCGAGCGCCGGCCAGCAGCTCGGCCGCGGCCGGCAGCGGCTCGCGGGCCATCGAGGCGAGCGCGCCGCGGTGCACGTGGTAGCCGGTGACCTGTTCGGCCAGGGCCGGCTCCACCACCTGCACCGGCGCGTCGGCCTCGGCGATGACGTCCGCCATCACGGTCAGCCACTTGGGGGTGAGCAGCATCGACCGCATCTGGTAGCCGGCCGCCAGGGCCCGCCGGATGACCTTCTCGCCCTCGGCGATGAACAGGCCCTCGGCGGGCTCGCGGCGGCGGCGCAGCTCGACGTCGGTCAGGCCGGTGTAGTCGGCGAGCCGGGGGTCGGCGGGATCGGTGACGGTGTCGGGCTGGGACATGACGGGCTTTCGGTCGGTCGCGGGCTTTCGGTCGGTCCGGGCTTTCAGCGGGTCTGGGAGGCGGGGTCGAGGATCCGTACGACCTCGCCGATCACGATCACCGCCGGCGGGCGGATGCCCTCGGCGACGACGGTCTCGGCGACCGTGCCCAGGGTGGCGTCGACCCGGCGCTGGGCCGCGGTGGTGCCCTCCTGGACCACGGCGACGGGGGTGTCGGCGGACCGGCCGGCGGCCACCAGCTTGGCGGCGATGGCACCGATCCGCTCGACCGCCATCAGCAGGACCAGGGTGCCGCCGAGCCCAGCGGCGGCGTCCCAGTTGACCAGCGAGCGCGGGTCCTCGGGCGCCACGTGCCCGGAGATCACGGTGAACTCCTGGGTCAGCCCGCGGTGGGTGACCGGGATGCCGACCGCCGCCGGGACGCTGATCGAGCTGGAGATGCCCGGCACCACGGTGACCGGGATCCCGGCCTCGACGCAGGCGAGCAGCTCCTCGCCGCCGCGCCCGAAGACGTACGGGTCGCCGCCCTTGAGGCGGACCACGAACTTGCCGGCCTTGGCGTGCTCGACCAGGGCCCGGTTGATCGCCTCCTGGGCCATCTGCCGGCCGTAGGGGATCTTGGCGGCGTCGATCACCTCGACGTGCGGGGGCAGCTCGGCGAGCAGTTCGCGCGGGGCGAGGCGGTCGGCGACCACCACATCGGCGTCGGCTAGCAGGCGGCGGCCGCGCACGGTGATCAGGTCGGGGTCGCCGGGGCCGCCGCCGACCAGTGCCACCCCGGGGGCCCGGTGGCGGTACTGGCGGGCCGACAGGCTGCCGTCCCGCAGCCCCTCGACGATGGCGTTGCGCAGCGCGGCGGAGTGCCGGGGGTCGCCGGTGAGCACCGCGACGGTGGTGCCGGCGTCGTCCTGGCCGCTGGCCGGGGTCCAGGCGGTGGCCGCGGCGGCGTCGTCGCTGCGGGAGCAGAAGATCCGGGCCGCCTCGGCCTCGGCGCTGACCGCCTCGTTGACCTCCGGGTCGGAGCTGGCGACCAGCACGTACCAGGCGTCGGCGAGGTCGCCGGACTGGTAGCCGCGGCGGTGCCAGGTGATCTCCCCGGCGTCGGCCATCGCCTGCACGGCGGGGCTGGTGCTCGGCGAGACCAGGTGGACGTCGGCGCCGGCGGCTATCAGGGCGGGCAGGCGGCGCTGGGCGACCTGGCCGCCGCCGACCACGACGACCCGGCGGCCGGTGAGCAGCAGGCCGACCGGGTACGGCGTGAGGCCGGCGGTGCTCGGGTGCGGGCTGGGCGCGTTCATGAGGGGTGCTCCTGGGGGGCTGGGGGCGTTTCGGGTAGAGCAGGGTCCCGTACCGGCGCGCCCTCGGGCCGGTACGGGACCAACAGCGGGTTGACGGACGAGCGTCAGCCCTTCTCGGTGACCCCGGCGGAGTCGAAGGTGGCTACATCGTGCATCGCCCTGGCGGCACTTTGCACCAGCGGAAGGGCCAGCAGGGCGCCGGTCCCCTCGCCGAGCCGCAGATCGAGGTCGATCAGCGGGCGCAGGCCGAGCTTGGCGAGGGCCGCCTGGTGGCCGGGCTCGGCGGAGCGGTGCCCGGCGATGCAGGCGGCCAGCACCTCGGGGGCGATCGCCTTGGCGACCAGGGCCGCCGAGCCGGCGATGACGCCGTCCAGGATCACCGGGGTGCGCAGCGAGGCGGCGCCGAGCAGGAAGCCGGCGATCGCCGCGTGCTCCAGACCGCCGACGGCGGCCAGGACGCCGATCGGGTCGGCCGGGTCGGGCTGGTGCAGCTCCAGGGCGCGGCGGATCACGTCGACCTTGCGGGCGTGGGTCTCGTCGTCGATGCCGGTGCCGCGGCCGGTGACCTCGACCGGGTCGGTGCCGGTGAAGACGGAGATCAGCGCGGCCGAGGCGGTGGTGTTGGCGATGCCCATGTCACCGGTGATCAGGATCTTGTTGCCGGCCGCGACCAGGTCGCGGGCGGTCTCGATGCCGACCTCCAGCGCCTTGAGCGCCTCGTCCCGGCTCATCGCCGGGCCCTGGGTCATGTCGTCGGTGCCCGGCTTGACCTTGCGCGGCAGCAGGCCGGTGGTGCGGCCCTGCTGGATCGCCTCCGGCAGCTCGGCCTTGACGCCCACGTCGACCACGCAGACCTCGGCGCCGACCTGGGCCGCGAAGGAGTTGACCACCGCTCCCCCGGCCAGGAAGTTGGCCACCATCTGACCGGTGACTTCCTGCGGCCAGGGGGTGACGCCCTGGGCGTGCACACCGTGGTCGCCCGCGAAGATCGCCACGCAGCCGGGCTCGGGGATCGGCGGCGGGCACTTGCGGGACAGGCCGGACAGCTGCGCGGAGATGATCTCCAGCATGCCGAGCGAACCGGCCGGCTTGGTCATCCGCTTCTGCCGGTCCCAGGCCTCGCCGAGCGCCTTGGCGTCCAGCGGGCGGATGGTGCGCAGCGCCTCGGAGAGCACACTGTGCGGCTCCTCGCCGGGCAGCGCGCGGTTGCCGTACTGCTCCTCGTGCACCACCCAGGAGAGCGGGCGCTTCTTGGCCCAGCCCTGCTGCTGCAGCTCGGGCTCGTCGGGGAACGCGTCGACGTAGCCGATGCAGAGGTAGGCGACGACGTCCAGGTGCTCGGGCAGACCGAGCTCGCGGACCATCTCCTCCTCGTCGAAGAAGCTCACCCAGCCCACGCCGAGGCCCTCGGCGCGAGCCGCCAGCCACAGGTTCTCGACGGCGAGGGCGGCCGAGTAGGGGGCCATCTGGGGCTGGGTGTGCCGGCCCAGGGTGTGCCGGCCGCCGCGGGTGCGGTCGGCGGTGACCACGATGTTCACCGGCGTGTCGAGGATGGCCTCGATCTTGATTTCCTTGAACTGCTTGGCGCGGGCCTTGGGCAGCGAGTCGGCGAACGCCTCGCGCTGCCTCTCGGCCAGCGCGTGCATCTTGCGGCGGGTCTCCGAGGAGCGGATCACCACGAAGTCCCAGGGCTGGGAGTAGCCGACGCTGGGGGCGGTGTGGGCGGCCTCCAGGACGCGGAGCAGCACCTCGTGGGGGACCGGGTCGGGGCGGAAGCCGTTGCGGATGTCGCGGCGCTCGCGCATCACCTGGTGGACGGCCTCGCGCATGGCGTCGTCGTAGGCGGGGGCCGCAGGGGCGCGCGGGGTCTCGGGCTCGGCGGGCTGCTCGGGCTCGGTCGGCTCCTGGGCCGCCTCCGCCGCCGGGGCGGCGTCGGGTGCCGGGGCTTCGGGGGCGGCGGGCGCTATCGAGGCGGCGGGGGCGGGCTCGGTGGCGGGCTCCGCTGCGGCTGCGGCGGGCTCCGGCGCGGGCTCCCCTGCGGGGTCCGTGGCGGGCTCGGCTCCGGTGGCGGCCTGCCGGTCCTGCGGGGGCGCGACGTCCGCCTGCGGGTCCTGCGGGGCGGCGGGGGCGGCCGGGTCGGCGGCGGGCTGCTCGGCAGCCGGCTGCGGCTCGGCGGTCGCCTCGGGGGTGTCCGGGGTCTCGGCGGGCTGCGGCTCGACGGGCTGGGCCTCGGCCTCGGCGGGCTGCGGCTCGGCGGCCTGGGCCTCGGCCGGCTGGTCCGCCACGGCAGCGGGCTGCACGGTCTGGGCCTGCGGTTCGGCGGGCTGGTCCGCGACCGGCTGCTCCGCAACGGGCTGGTCGACGGCGGCGAGGCCGAGCGGGGCCGGGTCTGCGAGGAACGCGGCGATCCGGCGCGGGGTGCCCGGGGCGGGCTGCGGCACGGCAGCCGGCTGGACGGCGGCTTCCGGGGCGGTGGTCGACTGCTCGACGGCGGCCTCCTGGGCGGGGGCCGGGGTGGCGGCAGCGGCCGCCGCGACGGGGGCCGGGGTGGCGGCAGCGGCCGCCGCGACGGGGGCCGGGGTGGCGGCAGCGGCCGCCGCGACGGGGGCTTCCTGCGCCTCGGCCGTCGGGGCGGCGGCAGCCACCGGCTGAGCCTCGGTCACCGGCTGGGCCTCGGCTGCCGGCTGGGCCTGGGCCTGGGCCTGGGCGGCGGGCTGCGCCTCAACCACCGGCTGGGCCTCGGCAGCGGCCTGGGCCTGAGCGGCCGGCTCGACGGCCGCGACCTCCGCGGCCTCCGCGATGGGAGCGGCAACCGGCTGCGCGGCGTCGACCGGCACGGCGGTCTCGGCGGCGACCGGTTCGGCGACGGCCTCGGGCGCGGCAACCACGGCGACCGCCTCGGGCGCGGCAACCGCCTCGGGAGCCGGAACGGCAGCAACTGACGCACCGTCAGCGGGCGCACCGGCCACGCCGGCCGCCGACTCGTCCACGACCGCGGCAGCCGGCTGCTCGGCCGGCACGTGCTGCACCGGCAGCACCAGCGTGGTGTCCACGCCGCCTGCCACGGGCGGCACCGCCTGTGGCGCGGCCGGCACCTCGTGCACCGGCGCGCCGCCGGGCGTGGAGGGCCCGCGGTCGGCGAGCGAGCGGACCGGCACCTGACCGGTCATCACCGAGGGGTCCGGAATGGGCGGCCCAGCGTGCAGCGGACGCCGCTGCTGCATGGCGGCCGGCACCGGCTGCGGCGGCACCGGAGCGGGCGCCACGGCCGCGTCGGCAACGGGGGCGACCGGAACGACCGGTGCCACCGGCGCGCCGCCCGGCGCCTCGGCGTACCCGGGCGGGGTCACCGCCGGCCAGGAGGGCTCCACCGGCATCCCGGCGGCCGCCTGCTGCACCGGCTCGCCCGGCACCGGCGCGACCTGCTCGGCGCCCGGGTAGCCGGCCGGCGCGGCGAACCCGCCGGGCGCGGCCTGCGTGAGTGCCTCACCGAGCGGCATGACGGGCGTGGTCGCCGGGTCGGCCCAGGCGCTCTGCGGCCCCGGCATCAGCAGCACGTCCTCTTCGTCGTCCGGCTGGTCGATGAAGTGGTAGGTGGGTCCGCCCACCGGTGCCGTCTGGCCGACGAGGTCGCCGCCCCACCCGCCACCTCCCTGCGCCGGATCGTTTCCGGTCTCGGGGAGCAGGTGCTCCGGCCGTCCCTCACTGGGGACGTGACCACCGTCGGTCATCTCAACACTCCTTCCGGGCCGCTTCCGCGACCTTGGCGACCCGGTCGCCGACCGAGGCACACCGCCCGCTCCGGGTCCAAGCCGGGTACCGGCCCACCCCACCGTTCAACCTGCCGACCGCCGGGTGCCGGCAGCCGTGGGCCGTCCGATCGGTCACGGTGGACGGCACCCGCTGCCCGTGCGCCCACTGGGGACGCTCGCGCGACGAGCACCGTCACCTGAACTAACGACAGCCCGGGGCATCCGGCACGACCGGCCCGGGCCCCGGGCCATTCTTCCGGTCAGGCGTGCGTCAGTCGAATGCCCACGCACCGATCTCCGTGTGCGTTGCACCACGTCGGCGCGGCCCGCGCCCCCACTGGGAAGGGCAGCAGTCAGATCGTCAGACTACCGGCCGGCACGATCGGTTTGGACCCCCACTGTCCGAATCATCCTCATTTGCCGACCCGTCACCAGCGACTTCACGGCACCTCCCCAGCATGCCCAGGTCAGGAGGCGGGTTCCGCCCAGAGCAACATGGTGCTTTCGAACGGTCCGATGGCGACCTCGGGCTCCGGGTCCAGCGGGGCGGACTGCAGCACCGTGCCCTCGACCCGGTAGCCGGCGGCGGTCACCACCGCGCGGATCGCATGCGCCTCGGCGACCGTGGTGGCCAGCGCCACCAGCCGGGCCGGACGGCGGGTCAGCACTGCGGCCACCACCTCGGCCCCGCCCCGCTCCACCACCACGGCGTCCGGCTCGGGCAGCCCGCCCAGCACCTCCGGCGCCCGCCCGGCGGCGGTCTCCAGTTCGACGCCGTAGCGGCGCGCGTTGACGGCGATCCGGGCGCAGGTCGCCGCGTCGTCCTCGATCGCGACCACCGCGGCGCCGAACCGGGCGGTCTCCACCGCCAGTGCGCCGCTGCCCGCGCCCACGCACCAGACCAGGTCGCCGGCGCCCGGGCCGAGCCTGGCCAGCACCACCGCCCGGGTCTGCGGCGAGAGGGTGAGCGGTGAGTCGCCGTCATAGGCGTCACCGGGCAGCGCCCAGCCGCGCTCGGTGCCCGGGTAGCCGACCGGGCGGCCGGCCAGCCAGCCGGAGGTGGCGTCCCCGCCCTGGCCCTGCGGGGTGGAGCCGCCGATCACCAGCACCACATTGGGATCGCGCCAGTCGTGGTCCGGCACCCGGTCCGAGGTGAGCACGGTGACGTCCTCGTCCTCGGTGCCCAGCGCCTCGCAGACCACGAAGGTGCGGTGCACTCCGCGCAGCATCAGGGCCAGCTCGCTCGGCCCGGCGTCGGCGCTGGTCAGCACCGCGACCTTGGGATGGGCCCGGCAGATGTTCGCGGCCCGGCGCAGCCGCCCGCCGTGCGTGGAGACCACCTGGGCGTCCTCCCAGGGCATCCCCGCCCGGGCGAAGGCCATCGCGACCGAGGAGACCGCAGGCAGCACCTCCAGTTCGAGGCCGTGCTCGGGCCGGCGCAGCGCGCGCACCACGCCGAAGAACCCCGGATCTCCCTCCGCGACCACCACCGCGGCGCCGCGGTGCTCGGCGATCCGACGGGCCGCCACCTCCACGCTGCCCAGCGCGATCCGCTCGGCCGCGGCCGGTACCGGCAGTTCGTTCAGCTGGTACGGCGCTCCCGCCACCAAGGTGGCGGCGGCGAGCGCGGCGGCGGCCGCCTCGGTCAGCGGCGTTCCGTCCCACCCGATGACCGTGATCCGGTCAGCCATCGCGGCTGCTCTCCCTCGAAGATCCTGGGCGGGAGGCGCTGCGCCCCCCGCTGCCTGGGCCGTCCGCCCAGCAGCAGAGGTTACCTGGTGGTTGCGTCAGTGCCGCAGCAACCAGGCGTTCTTGATCGTCGGCGTCGCGGTGGGCGGTCTCGCGGCGCGCGCGGCCGGCGGCCCTCGGCAGTCACCGCGGGCGGGCCCGCAGTGGCTCAGTCCTGCAAGGCGTAACGGTCCTGCAGGTGGTCGTCGACCGGTTCGAGGTCCTCGGGCAGCAGGCTCCACAGGATCAGGTCGCTGCGGCTCTCCTCCCCCGGCGAGCCCACCTCGCCGGTGCGCACTATCCAGGCGCTGCGCAGCACGCCCTCGCTGATGCAGCCGATCTTCTGGGCCACCTGCTGGGCGGCGGTGTTGCCGGCGGCGGTGCGCAGCTCCAGGCGCAGGAAGCCGCGGTCCTCGAAGAGCCACTGGGCCACGCCGAGCAGCGACTCCACCGCGTAGCCCTCGCCGCGGGCCCAGGGCGCGGTGACGTAGACGGCCTCGGTGCTGAGCAGCCGCCAGTCGGTGTGCCGCAGCTCGACCACGCCGACCAGTCGGCGGGTCAGGTGGTCGATGACTGCGAAGGCGATGCCCCGGCCCTCGGCCCGGAGGGCGGGTGCCTGCCGGCGGATCCAGTCCAGCGCGTGCTGGCGGGTGTAGGGCTGGGGCACATCGGTCCAGCTCAGCACCAGGTCGTCGGCCATCATGGCGACCAGCTCGGGCGCGTCGCCCTCCGCCAAGGGGCGCAGCAGCAGCCGTTCGGTGCTGATCGCGGTCTCGGGGAAGCTCGCTGGCATACCGTCTCTCCTCGCCGGGTCGTGGACCCACGGTACGCCCCGTCCGGCCCAGTCGTTGCCACGGGGCGACGGAGCGTCAGCCGGCCGAGCCCCCGTCAGCGAAGCGGCTGATGGGGGCTCGACGGGGGTGGGGCGATCAGAAGGCCGGGATCACCGAGCCCTGGAAGGTGCTCTCGATGTACTTCTTGACCTCGTCGGAGTGCAGCAGCTGGGCCAGCTTCTGCACCCGCGGGTCGTTCTCGTGGCCCTTCTTCACGGCGAGCACGTTGGCGTACGGGTTGTTGTCCGCCTTCTCCAGCAGGATCGCGTCGGTGGCGGGCTTGAGGCCCGCGCCGACCGCGTAGTTGCCGTTGATCACGGCGGCGTCCACGTCGCTCAGCGCGCGCGGCAGCTGGGCGGCGTCCAGCTCCTTGAACTTGAGGTGCTTCGGGTTGCCGGTGACGTCGTGGATGGTGGCGCCGGTGCCGACGCCGTCCTTGAGGGTGATCACCTGGTTGTCGGCGAGCAGCTTGAGCGCGCGGCCCTCGTTGGTGGCGTCGTTGGGCACCGCGACCGGGGCGCCGTCGGCCAGGTCGGCGACCTTCTTGACCTTCTTGGAGTAGACGCCCAGCGGCTCCAGGTGGACGGCCTCCACCGGGACGATGTCGGTGCCGTGGGTCTTGTTGAAGTCGGTCAGGTAGGGGACGTGCTGGAAGAAGTTGGCGTCGGCGGAGCCGTCCTGCACGGCGGGGTTCTGCAGCGTGTAGTCGCTCACCTCGCGGACCGTCAGCTTGAGGCCCGCCTTGGCCGCCAGGTTGTCCTTGATGTAGTCGAGGATCTGGGCGTGCGGGGTGGGGCTGGCGACCACGACCAGCGGCTTGTCCGCGCTGTTCGAGGAGGACGACGAGCTGGAGCAGGCCGTCGCGGACAGCGCGAGGCCGGCGGTTGCGAGGGCTGCGGTGGTGAACTTCAGGACGGTACGCACGAAAAGTGCCTTTCTCCGTTTTCGATGAACCGCGCACCCGGGGTTCCGGGGGCGGAAGTCTCTGTGGGTGCCCGGGTGTTGGGCGTCAGGCGCGGTTGTTGCGGCTGTTGCGGCTGTTGCGGCTGTTGCGGGGTTGGCCGTCAGGCGCGGCGCAGGCGGGCGAGCAGCCCGGCGGCGGCGCCGCGGTGGCTCAGCCGGCGCACGAGCAGGTCGCCGATCAGCTGGATCAGGGTGACCAGCAGCACCAGCTCGATGACGATCACGACCATGAAGCCGGTCTCGAAGCGCATGTAGCCGTAGGTGATGGCCAGGTTGCCGAGCCCGCCGCCGCCGACCGTGCCGGCCATGGCGGAGTAGCCGATCAGCGCGATCACGGTGGTGGTCAGTGCGGAGACCAGGGCGGGCAGCGCCTCGGGCAGCAGGGCCTTGCGGACCACCGCCCAGGTGGAGCCGCCCATCGCCTGCACCGCCTCGACCAGTCCGCCGTCGACACCGCGCACCGCGGTCTCCACCAGGCGGGCGTAGAACGGGATGGCGCCGACGGCCAGCGGCACGGTGGCCGCCTGCCAGCCGATCGAGGTGCCGACGACCCAGCGGGTGAACGGGATCAGCGCGACCAGCAGGATCACGAACGGCAGCGAGCGGCCGACGTTCACGACCGCGCCGACCACCTTGTTGACCAGCCGGTTCTGCAGCAGCCCGCCCTTGTCGGTGAGCACCAGCAGGATGCCGAGCGGCAGGCCGAGCAGCAGGGTCACCAGGGTGGCGATGCCGACCATCTGCAGGGTCTCGATGGTCGCGTCGTGCAGCAGCGGCTGCATGTCGTCCCACGTCATGCCACAACTCCCGTGGTGCTGTCGGTGTTCGCGCCGGTCTCGGTGACGACGTCCACCTGGAGGCCCTGCTCGCGCAGGTAGCCGATCGGGACGACGTTGTCCTGGTGGTCGCCGGGCAGCTGGACCCGCATCCGGCCGACCTGGCGGCCGCCGATGGTCTCCACGGCGGCGCCCAGGATGTTGATGTCGACCTGATAGGTGCGGGCCAGCTGGGAGATGAACGGCTGGGTGGAGGTGTCGCCCTGGAAGGTGATCTCCAGGACGGTGCCGTCCGGCCGGCCGGCGCCGGGGTCTCCGAGGTCGCCGAGCGGGAACAGCTCCCGGGCCAGCTGGGAGCTGTCGTCGGCGAGCAGGTCGGTGAGCGTGCCGGCCTCGACGATCCGCCCGTCGCGCATCAGCGCGGCCGAGTCGCAGACCGACTTGATGACCTCCATCTCATGGGTGATCAGCAGCACGGTCAGGCCGAGCTCCTGATTGAGCGTGCGCAGCAGCTCCAGGATCGAGCGGGTGGTCTCCGGGTCGAGCGCCGAGGTGGCCTCGTCGGAGAGCAGCACCTTGGGGTCGCCGGCCAGGGCGCGGGCGATGCCCACCCGCTGCTTCTGGCCGCCGGAGAGCTGGCCGGGGTAGGCGCGGGCCTTGTCACCGAGGCCGACCAGTTCGAGCAGTTCGGCGGCCTTGCGGCGGCGGGCGGTGCGGTCCAGGCCGGTGATCTCCAGCGGCAGTTCGACGTTCTCCTGGACGGTGCGCGACGAGAGCAGGTTGAAGTGCTGGAAGACCATGCCGATCCGGCGGCGCGCCTCGCGCAGCTCCCTGCCGGCGCGGTGCTCACTGCCGCGCAGCGCGGTGAGCTCGACGCCGTCCACGGTGACGGTGCCGGAGGTGGGGCGCTCCAGCATGTTGACGCAGCGGATCAGCGTGCTCTTGCCGGCCCCGCTGGTGCCGACGACGCCGTACACCTCGCCTTCGCGCACATGCAGGTCGACGCCGCGCAGGGCGCTGACGCCCCCAGCCTTCGGCCGGGAGGCGCCCCCAGACAGGCCGCGTGAGGTGTAGACCTTGGTGAGGTCCTTGGTGGTGATCACAGCTGCTTCCGTTGCTCGGGGACGGTGTTCGAAACCGGTTGTCCGACTTCAAGGGTTTGAATACGAAGGGTGCTGGTCGGAATTCCCGGGCACGGATGCGAATGTGCCGGGGATTCGTCCTTGCGGAGGGGGGAGACGGGCCGGTGGCCGGGCCTCGGCGGGGCGCGCAGGCGGGTCCGGTGGTGCGACCGTGCAGGTCAACGGGACCGCGGCGGGAACCGCGCGGGGCTGGAGCGGCGGGCGGTGGCCCGCGGCGCGCTAACGCCCGATCAGTACTGACACATTCGACAACACATGCCACGCACACCTGCCGGCGTAGTGCCGGTGGCGGTGGTTTTCGTCGTCGCAGTCATGGAAGCTAGTAAAACAGATGAGCTGCGTTAATCCCAGCAAACAGGATGTGGCGTCCATATTGCGGACACGAGCCAGGCGCCACAAGGCTTTCGCGGGTGTGACGGAAACAACGACGGCCCCACCCGAGGGTGGGGCCGTTCGCTATGACTGGTTCAGACCGCGGTGGCCAGCGGCTCGTGCACCGGCTTCTCCAGGGTCACGTAGCTGAGCTCGCGGCTCACCTGGCGCACGCCGGTCTGCTCGTAGCCCTGGCCGGCGTACAGCCGCAGGTTGCCGAGGCTGCGGTGGCCGGTGAAGAGCTGGAACGCCCGGACCGGGCCGTCGGCGAGCATCCGCTCCTCCACCGCGCGCAGCAGGCGGCCACCGAGGCCGTGGCGCTGCATCCGCGGGTGCACCACCAGGCGGCTTATCCGGCCGACGCCGTCCTCGTCCACCCAGCCGCGCACCGTGCCGACCACCTCGTCGCCGAGGCGGGCGACCACCACATGGCGGTCGGCCAGCTCCGCGCGCAGGCTCTCCAGGGTCTGGGTGAGCGGCTCGATCGACCAGTCGCCGTAGAGCTCGGCCTCGCTCTGGTAGCCGAGGTACTGGAGTTTGAGGATCTGTTCGGTGTCCTGCTCGGTCGCGACCGAGATGTTCACGCTCATGCCCATGTGCGGGGGCCTCCCATCGTCAATGCCCGGCGCGCGCAGTGAGGGTTCACGCCGGGCGGTGTGCCGGAGGTCTGCCCGGCCGGGGATCGGCCCAGACCGGGAGTAGCGCAAGACCGTAGCAGCCGCCGAGGGCTGCCACGTTCGCCAGCGCTCTACCCAGCCTTCAGCTCCCCTCAACCGGCGCGCACCCCGCAGGTGGCGGAAATCACGCGGAAGGCTGCCGCCATCACAGGTCGGCACAGCACGCGGCGGGCGCGGCCACTCACGCCGCGCCGTCCGGCCTCACCCGGCGGGCGCGGCCCAGTCGCGCTGCACCGCCAGGTCGGCCTTCACCTCGGCCAGTTGCACGGCCACCGCGCTGGGCGCCGTGCCGCCGCGGCCGTCGCGCGCCGCGATCGCCCCGTGCACGCTCAGCACCTCGCGGACCTCGGGCGTCAGATGCGGCGAGATCCCGGCGAACTGCTCGTCGGTGAGGTCCCACAGCTCGATGCCCTGGCTCTCGCAGAGCTTGACGCAGGCGCCGGCCACCTCGTGCGCCACCCGGAACGGCACCCCGCGCTTGACCAGCCACTCGGCGATGTCGGTGGCCAGCGAGAAGCCGGCCGGGGCCAGCTCCTCCAGCCGCTCCCGATGCACCGTCAGGGTGGCCATCATGCCGGTGAAGGCGGGCAGCAGCACCTCCAGGGTGTCGCAGGAGTCGAAGACCGGCTCCTTGTCCTCCTGCAGGTCCCGGTTGTAGGCCAGCGGCAGGGCCTTGAGGGTGGCCAGCAGACCGGTCAGATTGCCGATCAGGCGGCCGGACTTGCCGCGGGCGAGCTCGGCGATGTCCGGGTTCTTCTTCTGCGGCATGATCGAGGAACCGGTGGAGAAGGCGTCGTGCAGCGTGATGAAGCCGAACTCCTTGGTGTTCCAGATGATCACCTCCTCCGCGATCCGGGAGAGGTTGACGCCGATCATCGCGGTGACGAAGGCGAACTCGGCGACGAAGTCGCGGGCGGCCGTGCCGTCGATGGAGTTGCCCACCGAGCCGTGCTCGAAGCCCAGGTCGGCGGCGACGGCCTGCGGGTCGAGGCCGAGCGAGGAGCCGGCCAGCGCCCCGGAGCCGTACGGCGAGACGGCCGTGCGGCTGTCCCACTGGCGCAGCCGTTCGGCGTCCCGGCCGAGGGCCTGGACGTGCGCGAGGACGTGGTGCGCGAAGAGCACCGGCTGGGCGTGCTGCAGGTGGGTGCGGCCGGGCATCGCGGTGTCCGGGTGGGCCTCGGCCAGGCCGACCAGGGCCTCCTGGAGGTCCAGGATCAGGGCGCCGATGATCCGGGCGTGGTCGCGCAGGTACATCCGGAACAGCGTGGCGATCTGGTCGTTGCGGGACCGGCCGGCCCGCAGCTTGCCGCCCAGCTCGGGGCCGAGCCGCTCCAGCAGCCCGCGCTCCAGCGCGGTGTGCACGTCCTCGTCGGCGATGGTGCCGGTGAACGCACCGGACTCGACGTCGGCCAGCAGCTGGTCCAACCCCGCGTGCATGGCGGCGAGTTCATCGTCCGTCAGCAGCCCGGCCCGGTTCAGCACCCGGGCGTGCGCCTTGGAGCCGGCGATGTCGTACGGCGCCAGCCGCCAGTCGAAGTGGACGGAGGCGGACAGCCTGGCCAGCGCCTCGGAGGGGCCGTCGGCGAAGCGGGCGCCCCACAGGCGCACGTCGGCGGACTCGTGTTGCGACATCGCGGTGGCTCCTAGCCTGGTTGAGGGTGAGCCCCGGCCGTGGGGGAACGGCCGGGGCTCAGGGAGGGGACGGGCAGGGACGGCGTGGCTCAGCCGAGGTCGCGGCGGGCGGCGATCTTCGAGGACATCCCGAAGATCTCGATGAAGCCCTTGGACATCGACTGGTCGAAGGTGTCGCCGGTGTCGTAGGTGGCCAGGTTGAAGTCGTACAGCGACTGGTCGGACTTGCGGCCGTTCACCACCGCGCGGCCGCCGTGCAGCACCATCCGGATGTCGCCGGAGACGTGCTGGTTGGCCTCGTTGACGAAGCCGTCCAGCGCGCGCTTGAGCGGCGAGAACCACAGGCCGTCGTAGACCAGTTCGGCCCAGCGCTGCTCGACCTGCCGCTTGTAGCGGGCGAGTTCGCGCTCGACGGTGACGTTCTCCAGTGCCTGGTGGGCGGTGATCAGGGCGATCGCGCCCGGAGCCTCGTAGATCTCACGGGACTTGATGCCGACCAGCCGGTCCTCGACCATGTCGAGGCGGCCGATCCCCTGGGCGCCGGCCCGCTTGTTGAGCTCCTCGATGGCCTGGAGGACCGTCACCTTCCGGCCGTCGATGGCCACCGGGACACCGGCCTGGAAGGTGATGACGACCTCGTCGGCCTCGCGCGGGGCGGCCGGGTTCTGGGTGTACTCGTAGACGTCCTCGATCGGGGCGTTCCAGATGTCCTCCAGGAAGCCGGTCTCGACGGCGCGCCCGAAGACGTTCTGGTCGATCGAGTACGGCGACTTCTTGGTGGTGGCGATCGGCAGGCCCTTGGCCTCGGCGAAGGCGATCGCCTTGTCGCGCGTCATCGCGTAGTCGCGGACCGGCGCGATGCACTTCAGCTCGGGGGCGAGCGACTGGATGCCGACCTCGAACCGGACCTGGTCGTTGCCCTTGCCGGTGCAGCCGTGCGCGACGGTGCTGGCGCCGTGCTTCTTGGCGGCGGCGACCAGGTGCTTGACGATCACCGGGCGGGAGAGTGCCGAGACCAGCGGGTACTCGCCCTGGTAGAGCGCGTTGGCCTTGACGGCCGGCAGGCAGTACTCGTCGGCGAACTCCTCGCGGGCGTCCGCGACCTCGGCCTCGACCGCGCCGCAGTCCAGCGCGCGCTGGCGGATCACGTTCATGTCCTCGCCGCCCTGGCCGACGTCGACGGCGACGGCGATGACCTCGGCGCCGGTCTCCTCGGCGATCCAGCCGATGCAGACGGACGTGTCCAGACCGCCCGAGTAGGCGAGTACGACGCGCTCGGTCACGGCTTTCTCCTTCTTCACGGTACGAGTTGTTCACGCGTACGAGCGGGGCGAGCGAGAGAGGGTCTCATGCGCTAGTAGGCATAATTATGCACACCAGCGCATGAAACTCCAAGCCCGCCCCGGGATGATCCGGGACGGGCTCGGGCCGGACTCGCGGCTACCAGGCCACCGGTAGCTCGTGCAGCCCGTAAATCAGCGCGCTGGTGCGGAACCGGACGTCCTCGAACGGGATCGCCAGGCGCAGCTCGGGCAGCCGCCTCAGCAGGGTCGCCAGGGCGATCTGCAGCTCCACCCGGGCCAGCGGCTGGCCGAGGCACTGGTGGACGCCGAAGCCGAAGGCCAGGTGCCGGCGGGCATCCCGGCCGATGTCCAGCCGGTCGCCGTCCCCGAACAGCTCCTCGTCGCGGTTGGCCGCCCCGAGCATCGCCAACACACCCTCACCGGCCCGGACTTGGAGGCCGTCGTCAAACTCCACGTCCTCCAAGGCGGTTCGGGGCACACCGTTGTGCACGATCGTCAGATAGCGCAGCAACTCCTCGACCGCGCCCCGGGTCAGCTCCGGCTCGGCACGCAACCGGGCCAGCTGCTCAGGGTTCTGCAGCAGGGCGAGGACCGAGAGCGAGGTCATGTTGGCCGTGGTCTCGTGGCCGGCCAGCAGGAGCAACACCGAGTTGGACGCGACCTCCTCGGGCGTGAGGTCGTCCCGGGTCGCCAGCCGCGCCACGATGCCGTCCGGCTCGCCCTTCTTGGAGGCGGCCAACTGGGCCATGTAGTCGGTCAGCGCGTCGAGGGCCTCGGCGACCGCCCCGGGCCCGGCCGTGGAGTCCAGCAGGCGGCGGCTCAGCTCCTGGAAGTACTCGTGGTCGTCGTACGGGACGCCGAGCAGTTCGCAGATGACCAGCGACGGCACCGGGAAGGCGAAGTCGGCCACCAGGTCGGCGGGTTGGCCCTTGGCGATCATCGCGTCCAGCGCCTCGTCGACGATCCGCTGGATCCGCGGGCGCAACTGCTCGATCCGCTTCACCAGGAAGTCGCCGGTCATCATCCGGCGCAGCCGCTGGTGCTCCGGGTCGTCCTGGCGCAGGAAGCTGGGCTGATCGCCGACCAGTTCGCGCCGGCCCGGCGAGAGGAACGGGAAGCCGGGCCGGCGCACGTCGGCGCTGAACCGCCGGTCGGACAGCACGGTGCGGACGTGGTGGTAGTCGGTGAGCACCCAGCAGGGCATGCCGTCCCAGAGGGCGACGCGGCCGGCCGGCTGCCGGTAGGCGGGCGGCGGGTCGAAGGGGCAGCCCTCGGCGCGGGGCTCCGGGAACCCGAGCGTCGCCAGCTCGGAGGGCTCGTGGACGCTGGTCACCGGTCCACCTCCGTGAGCGTGATGGCGCCGGCCGGGCAGAGGGCGGCGGCGGTGCGGAGCCGGGCGTGGAGCGAGGGGTCGGGGTCGGCCTGGAGCAGCAGGACGACCCCGTCCTCGTCGCTCTGGTCGAAGACCGTGGGGGCGGTCAGCACACACTGCCCGGAGCTGCAGCAGCGATCCTGATCAACAGTCACGTGCATGGCGGGACCTCGTTGGACGTGAAGGGGATCGGCCGCCCGAGGCCTGTTGCCTCGGGCAACCAACGTTCCGTAAGGCCAACCTAACGCCGCGCTGCTGTCCGTACGAAGGACCAGCGGACGATCGTATGAGAATGGCCGATTCACGACGCTGAGCAGGCGCTCAGTCACCACCCGGAACGGCCGTCCTCAGCGCTCCGAGCGGGATTGGGCCAACTGCAGCAGGTGGTCGGCGAGGGCCTGGCCGCCCGCCGGGTCGCGGCTGATCAGCAGCACCGTGTCGTCACCGGCGATGGTGCCGATGATCTCGTGCACCCCGGCCGTGTCGATCGCCGAGGCCAGGAACTGCGCGGCACCAGGGGGCGTGCGCAGCACCACCAGGTTTCCGGACGCCGTCGCCGAGACCATCAGCTCGCCGGCCAGCCGTGCCATCCGGCCCTCGCTGGCCGACTCCCCCATCGGCGCCCGCGGTGTGGGATCGCCGCCCTCCGCCGGCACTGCGTAGATCAGCGTGCCGTCCCGGTTGCGGATCTTCACCGCGCCCAGCTCGTCCAAGTCCCGGGAGAGCGTGGCCTGGGTGACCACCAGCCCGTCGTCGGCCAGCAGCTTGGCCAACTGGCTCTGTGAACGGACGGGTTGACGGGTCAGCAGATCCACGATCCGCCGGTGGCGCGCGGTCCGGGTCTGCGGTACCTGCGGCGTCGGGCCGACGGGGGTCTGGTCGGATGGGGGAACGCTCATGATGATGATTCTTCCGGACTACTCCGCAGCCTGCGCGGCCGGGTCGTCCTGCCGGGCGTCCAGCCCCGCACCCTGCCCCACCTGCTGCTCACCCACCTGCTGCTCGCCCGCCTGGCGTTCGCCCGCCTGGTGTTCGGTAGCCGACTCGGCGCGGACCTCGGCGAGGATGCCGGGCAGCGCCGCCAGGAAGCGATCCGCCTGCTGCTCGGTCAGCACCAGCGGTGGGACCAGCCGCACCGCGTCCGGCACCGCCGCGTTCACCAGGAACCCGGCCCGCTGCGCCGCCGCCTGCACCTGGCCCGCCACCGGCCGGGTCAGCACGATGCCCAGCAGCAGCCCCGCGCCCCGCACCTGCGAGACCAGGGGGTCGCCGATCGCCTCGATCCCGGCGCGCAGCCGGTCGCCGACCTTCTGCACCTGGGTGAGCAGGCCGTCGGACTCGATGGTCCGCAGCACCGCCAGCGCCGCTGCCGCGACCACCGGGTTGCCGCCGAAGGTGGTCCCGTGCTGGCCCGGCTGGAGCAGGTCGGCCGCGGCGCCGTACGCGATCACGGCGCCGATCGGCAGGCCGCCGCCGAGCCCCTTGGCCAGCGTCACCACATCGGGCTCGATGCCGGGCTCGGCCTGGTGCGCGAACCAGTGGCCGGTCCGCCCGATGCCGGTCTGCACCTCGTCCAGGATCAGCAGCGCGCCCGCCGCCCGGGTGATCTCGCGGGCGGCCTTCAGGTAGCCGGGCGGCAGCGGGATCGCCCCGTTCTCACCCTGGATCGGCTCCAGCACCACGGCGGCGGTCGCGCTGGACACCGCGGCCCGCAGCGCCTCGACGTCACCGAACGGCACATGCGTGACGTCGCCCGGCAGCGGCCGGAACGGCTCCTGCTTGCCGGGCTGGCCGGTGAGGGCCAGTGCGCCCATGGTCCGGCCGTGGAAGCCGCCCTCCAGCGCCACCAGCCGGGTCCGGCCGGTCAGCCGGCTGATCTTGAACGCGGCCTCGTTGGCCTCCGCGCCGGAGTTGCAGAAGAACACCCGCCCGGGCCGGGGGTCCAGGGTGAGCAGGCGCTCGGCCAGCTCGATGGTGGGCTCCGCCATGAACAGGTTGGAGACGTGGCCGAGCTGCCCGAGCTGCGCGGTGACCGCCTCGATGATCGCCGGGTGCGCGGTGCCCAGGGCGTTCACCGCGATGCCGCCGACCAGGTCCAGGTACTCGTTGCCGTCGGCGTCCCAGAGCAGCGCGCCCGCGCCCTTGACCAGCGGCAGCCGGGGGGTTCCGTAGTTGTTGGTGAAGGCCCGCTGGTAACGGGCCGTCAGATCGCTGTTGTTGCTCATGCCAGGCCCCCCAGGACAGCGGCGTCGTCGTCCGGCACCACCATGGTGCCGATTCCCTCGTCGGTGAAGATCTCCAGCAGCAGGCTGTGCGGCACCCGGCCGTCCAGCACGCGCGCGGTGCCCACGCCGGAGCGGACCGCGCGCAGGCAGCCCTCCATCTTGGGCAGCATCCCGCTGGCCAAGTCCGGCAGTATGGCCTCCAGTTCACTGGCACCCAGCTGGCTGATCACGTCGTCGGAGTTGGGCCAGTCGGCGTAGAGGCCCTCGACATCGGTCAGCACCACCAGCATCTCGGCGCCCAGGGCGCTCGCCAGCGCGGACGCGGCGGTGTCGGCGTTGATGTTGTAGACGTGGCCGTCGGCGCCGCGCGCGATGCTGGAGATCACCGGGATCCGGCCGTCGGCGATCAGCGCCTTCACCGCGCCGGCCTCGATGTTGACGATCTCGCCGACCAGCCCGATGTCCACCTGCTCGCCGTCGACCACCGCGTACCGCTTGACCGCGGTCATGGTGTGCGCGTCCTCGCCGGTCATGCCGACCGCGAACGGCCCGTGCTCGTTGAGCAGTCCGACCAGCTCGCGCTGCACCTGGCCGGCCAGCACCATCCGGACCACGTCCATGGTCTCCGGGGTGGTGACGCGCAGCCCGTTGGTGAACGAGGACTCCAGGCCGAGCTTCTCCAACTGGGCGCTGATCTGCGGACCGCCGCCGTGCACCACGACCGGGTGCAGGCCGGCGTAGCGGAGGAACACCACGTCCTGGGCGAAGGCCGCCTTGAGGGCCTCGTCGACCATGGCGTTGCCGCCGAACTTGATCACCACGGTCTTGCCGTGGAACCTTTCCAGCCAGGGCAGCGCCTCGATCAGCGTCATCGCCTTGGGCAACGCGGTGTTGTTGCGGGCCTGTTCGCCCTTGGGTGCGATATGCACGGTGGGTTCCCCCGGGGTCAGGTGGAGTAGGCGCTGTTCTCGTGCACGTAGTCGGCGGTCAGGTCGTTGGTCCACACGGTGGCCGCCGCCTGGCCGGCGTTCAGCCGGGCGGTGATGACGACCTGACGGTCCGTCATGTCGACCAGCGACCGGTCCTCACCGACCGCGCCGCCACGGCAGACCCAGACGCCGTTGATCGCGACGTCCAGCCGGTCGGGGTCGAAGGCGGCACCGGTGGTGCCGATCGCGGCCAACACCCGCCCCCAGTTGGGGTCTTCGCCGTGGATGGCGCACTTGAGCAGGTTGTTGCGGGCGATGGTGCGGCCCACCTCGACCGCCTCGTCCTCGGTGGCGGCGTCGGTGACGTCGATCCGGATGTCCTTGCTTGCGCCCTCGGCGTCGCCGATCAGCTGGCGGGCCAGATCGGCGCACACCTGCTGCACCGCGTCGGCGAACTCGGCCGGTTCCGGGGTGATGCCGGAGGCGCCGGAGGCCAGCAGCAGCACCGTGTCGTTGGTGGACATGCAGCCGTCGGAGTCGACCCGGTCGAAGGTGGTGCGGGTGGCGGCGCGCAGCGCCCGGTCCAACTCGGCGCCGTCCACGGCCGCGTCGGTGGTCAGCACGACCAGCATGGTGGCCAGCCCCGGAGCCAGCATCCCGGCGCCCTTGGCCATGCCGCCCACCGTCCAGCCGCCGACGGCGACCTGGGCGGTCTTGTGCACCGTGTCGGTGGTCTTGATGGCGATCGCGGCCGCCTCGCCGCCGGTCTCGCCGAGCTGCTTGACGGCAAGATCGACGCCGGGCAGCAGGATGTCCATCGGGAGGCGCTCGCCGATCAGGCCGGTCGAGCAGACGGCCACCTCGCCCGCGCTGACGCCGAGTTCGGCACCGACCCGCTCGGCGGTGGCGTGGGTGTCCTGGAAGCCGCCCGGCCCGGTGCAGGCGTTGGCACCACCGGAGTTGAGGATCACCGCCGCCAACTGGCCGCCCTTGAGCACTTGCTGGGACCAGAGCACCGGCGCTGCCTTGACCCGGTTGGAGGTGAAGACGCCGGCCGCCGCCAGCGACGGCCCGTCGTTGACCACCAGGGCCAGGTCCGGGGTGCCGGAGGCCTTGATGCCGGCCGTCACACCGGCCGCGCGGAAGCCCTTGGCCGCCGTGACGCCGAGGTTGCTGCTGCTCATGGTGCGACTCCGTTCACAGGAAGGCCCAGCTCCTCGGGCAGGCCCAGGGCGATGTTCATGCTCTGCACCGCGCCGCCGGCGGTGCCCTTGACCAGGTTGTCGATCGCGCTGATCGCGATGATCCGGCCGGCGTGCTCGTCCAGGATCACCTGGACCAGTGCGCTGTTGGATCCGAAGACCGACTTGGTCTGCGGCCACTGGAGTTCGGGCAGCAGGTGGACGAACCGCTCGTCGGCGTAGGCGGATTCGTAGGCGGCCCGCAGGTCGCCCGCCGTCACGCCCGGCCTGGCCTTGGCGCTGCAAGTGGCCAGGATGCCGCGGGACATCGGCGCCAGGGTCGGGGTGAAGGAGATGGTCACCGGTTCCCCGGCGACCGGGCTGAGGTTCTGCGACATCTCCGGGGTGTGCCGGTGCACGCCGCCGACGCCGTACGGGCTGACCGAGCCCATCACCTCGCTGCCGAGCAGGTGGGTCTTGATCGCCTTGCCGGCGCCCGAGGTGCCACTGGCCGCCACGATCACCGCCTCCGGCTCGGCGAGCCGAGCCGCGTAGGCCGGGAAGAGCGCGAGCGTGACGGCGGTCGGGTAGCAGCCCGGCACGGCGATCCGCTTGGTGCCGTTGAGCGCGGCCCGGTGGCCCGGCAGCTCCGGCAGGCCGTACGGCCACGTCCCGGCGTGCGCGGAGCCGTAGAACCGCTCCCAGTCGGCCGCGTCCTTGAGGCGGAAGTCCGCGCCGCAGTCGACGATCAGCACATCCTCGCCGAGCGCCTCGGCCACGGCCGCCGACTTCCCGTGCGGCAGCCCCAGGAAGACGACATCGTGCCCGGCCAGCACCTCGGGCGTGGTCGGCTCCAGCACCCGGTCCGCCAACGGCAGCAGATGCGGCTGCACCTCCCCCAGCCGCTTGCCCGCGTTGGAGTCGCCGGTCAGCGCCCCGATCTCGACCTCCGGGTGCCCCAGCAGCAGACGCAGCACCTCACCGCCCGCATACCCGCTCGCCCCGGCTACGGCGACTCGCAAGGCCATGACTGCCATCCTCCCTGGACCACGACGACGTGGCATGAATATACGCACTGCGGAACATTCATGCAAGCGTATGCATAGCCGATCACGGTCACGTCGGGTGTGACCGAGCGGCCGAGTTGGCCCGCGAGCGTCAGGGTTGGCCCCGCTGAGCGCGGCAGTTGGCCCGCAGGGTAGTGATCACACCCTCTACCTGCAGGGTCTTTGCGTGAAGTCGCGCAGGGGGCTGCACAGGCGGGCCGTGCTGGGGGCATGGAGGTATCGGCTTGCCCCGAGCGCAACGGGCACTGGCATCCTCTGCGCTGGAACGGCCTGCCGGACGGGGACGACATCCCGGCCTTCTCCGACGCACGCGTTCGCGAGGTGCCGGGCGAGGCGGCTCGCACCGGGCTCAAGCCGCGTGATGATGGTGAACTGCTGCCCGTGCTACTGAAGTTGGTCGCAGCGCGGACGTCGGTCGCGGCCTGGCCGACCCGGATGACCGCCAAGCAGAAGACCGAGCGGGCCCGCGAACTCGCACGGGCTCGCGCTGCCGCCGCTGACCGCGCTTGCACCGACCGGGAAGCCGCCGAACTCCTCGGGATCCCACCGGACAAGCTGCCCACCGGCATTGTCGACGACCGCTTCTGGACCGGCTCCAAGGACGCACCCATGGAGTTCCGCGCAGCCGTGGTCGAGGCGGCCGGGCACCTTCGGGAAACCGCCGGCCACCTCGCCGACTACCCGCGACGACGAGACGCGCTGAAGGACTGGGCTCTGCCCCAGCAGACATGGCGAGCGCTGGCCACCCTGCTGCCCGAAGCCCCAGGGAAGCAGCCGATCCTCGATGACCGGAAGCGCCAGGTCGCTTCCATCTCCGTCTGGACCCGCGTTACCGGCGGAGAGCACATCTTCGCTCCCCGGCCGATCGAACAAGCTCAGCCCGAGCACACCCGGAGCGAATGGGCAGCCTGCCGGGCTCCACACTCTGGCATCGGTTCGAGCACCCGGGCACCGGACTGCACTACACCGCGCTGAAGCGGCTCCTCAGCGAGTACGCGGACCGACTGGTGCGCGAGATCGACGGAGGGCCGTCCGTCACCCGAGCCTGAGTTGACACCGAGTTCGGAAGCTGGCCTCCCGCTCTCTCCTGCGACAGTTACCGATACGCGAGCTTTCGAGATGCGCGAGCGAAGCTGCCCCACCCCGGCGGGTGATGACCTCTGTGCACTTCACCAGGGCACTTCGCCGGCGTCCTCGAAGAACTTGCCGGTCGGGCCGTCGTCGGGCAGGGTCGCGAGTTTGATGGCGATCGCCGCGCCTTGTTCGGGGGTGCGCACGCCGCGGAAGCCGTTGAGGTCGGTCGCGACGTAGCCGGGGCAGCCGGCGTTGATCAGGATGTTCGTGCCGCTCAACTCCCGGGCGTACTGGAGGGTGACGGCGTTCAGGAAGGTCTTCGACGGCGCGTACGCCGCAGCCACCGGACCCGTCGTCAGCTCTGCGGCTGTTCCTGACTGCCGGGTGAGGGAGCCGACACTGCTGGACATGTTCACGATCCGCGGCGAGGCGGAGCGGCGCAGCATCGGCAGCATCGCGTTGGTGACGCGGATGACGCCGATCACGTTGGTCTCCACGACCGTGCGGATGGTGGCGGGATCGACCCGGGTGGGCTCCTGCGGCATGCCGCCGGTGATGGCTGCGTTGTTGACGAGCACGTCGAGGCGCCCGGCCTGCTCCTCGATGAGCCGTGCGGCGGCTGTCGCGCTCGCGTCGTCGGTCACGTCCAGCGGTACACCGAAGGCGTCCACGCCGGCCGCGCGCAGTTGCTCCACCGCGACCTTGCGGCGCTGCTCGTCGCGGGCCCCGACGCCGACGCGCCAGCCAAGGGCGCCCAGGCCCGCGGCGATCTCGTAGCCGATTCCCTTGTTCGCGCCGGTGACCAGCGCAATCGTTCGTTCGCTCATGGGGACCATGCTGCCCTCGGACGCCGCCCGGGGTCCAAGACCGATCGGATGGTCAACGATACCGTCAGGGTATTGATCCGGGGTAGCGTGGCCGCATGGAGACCCGGGAACTGCGGTATTTCGTCGCCGTCGCTGAAGAGCTGCACTTCGGGCGCGCAGCGCAGCGACTCGGGATCGCGCAGCCGCCCTTGTCGCGGGCCATCCAGCAGCTCGAACGCCGGCTCGGGGCCGCGCTGCTGGACCGGACCAGCCGCACCGTCACGCTGACTGAGGCCGGCTCGGTGCTGTTGGTCGAGGGCCGGGCGGCCCTCGACGCGGTCGACGCCGCCGAGCGCCGGACCCGTCGCGCCGCCCTGCCCGCGCCCGGCCGTGCCGGCCTGGTCCTGGTCACCAAGGCCAGCGCGTCCAGCGAACTGCTGGCGAAACTGCTCGACGCGTACGCCGCCGAGCCCGGCGCGGTCCCCGTCGACGTCATCCTGTGCGGCCCGGCCGAGCAGGAACGACTCCTGCGCGAGGGCCGGGCCGACGTGGCGCTGCTGCACCGGCCGTTCGACTCGACGGCCGGGTTCCACAGCGAGGAGCTCGCCACGGAGGGCCAGGTGGTGGTCCTGCCGGCCGGGCATCCGCTCACCGTCCGGACCCATGTGCACATGGCCGACATCACCGGCCTGCCTGGCCTGCCTCTGCCACGCTGGCCCGACCCCGACGGCACCTACCCGCCCGGCCCCGGCCCGCAGGTCCGCGACCACGCGCAGTTGCTGCAGCTCGTCGCGCTCGGCCGGGCCTGCGCGGTCTCACCGGAGTCGTGCCGAGCCCAACTGCACGGTGACCTCGCCGCCGTGCCCGTGCTGGACGCGCCGGCAGTCACCACCGTCATCGCCTGGCCCCCGCACAGCCGGTCCAGAGCCGTCGCCGACCTCGTCCGGACTGCGACCCGTCTCCGGTAGCTCCAGCCTGCCTGGCCAGGTTCCACCTGTCGTGGCCCGGCTCAGCAGCACGGGCCAACTGCGACGCTCAGGCGGGCCAACCCTGACGCTCACGGGCCAACTCGGCCGCTCAGTCTCACACGTCTAGTGACAGACGGTTTCGGTCAGTTAGCCGGTGGCCTGGACTCGGGCCGGTCGCCAGGGTGCGTCAGCGCTTGACGGTGCAGGTCAGCGCATGGCGGTGCAGGTCGGCGCATGGCGGCGCAGGTCAGCGCATGGCGGCGCAGGTCAGCGCTTGACGCCGCTCGTCAGCGCTTGACGGCGCGCAGGACCGCGAACTTGGGGTTGCCCGCCACGGTGTGGCAGTTGCCGAAGAGGCGGCGGAGCTTGACGTGGTAGCCGAGGTGGCGGTTGCCGACCACCCAGAGCTCGCCGCCCGGGCGCAGCGCCCGGCGGGCGCCGGTGAACATGCGCCAGGCGGTGGCGTCGGTGGTGGCCTGGTGGGAGTGGAACGGCGGGTTGTTCAGCACCAGGTCGACCGAGCCGGGCGGGACGGCCGCCAGGGCGTCGCCGGCGAGGAACTCGGCGCGGGCGTCCGGGCCGGCGTTCTCGCGGAAGGTGGCCTCGGCGGAGGCGACGGCCTGGTAGGACTCGTCGATGAAGGTGACCTCGGCGGCCGGGTTGGCCAGGGCGGCGGCCGTACCGACCACCCCGTTGCCGCAGCCCAGGTCGACCACGTGCACCGGCCCCTGGCGTTCCGGCAGGTGCTGCAGGAAGAACCGGGTGCCGATGTCGAGCCGGTCGGCGCAGAAGACGCCGGCGTGGTTGGTGACGGTCCGGCCGGAGAGCACGCCGATGCCGTCGGGGAGCTGGTAGCGCAGCGGCCAGGGGTTGTCGGGGGCCGACAGCCGCTGGGGGGTGCTGAAGATCAGCCGCGCCTTCTTCGCCGCCAGCGAGGTGCGGGTCGGCCCGATGATCTGCTCGAACAGCTGGAGCGTCGACGTGTGGATCTCGGTGACCATGCCCGTACCGATCACCACGCTCCCGGCGTGCAGCGCGGGTGCCAGCCGGTGCAGCTGGTCCTCCAGGAAGGCCAGGCTCTTGGGCACCCGGACCAGCAGCACGTCGATCCGCTCCGGCGGCGCTTCGACGCTGGTCAGCAGGCGCACCGCGTCGGCGGCAACGCCGTTGCGGGCCAGATTGGCGCGGGTCGCCTCACGTCCGAGGTAGGAGTCGCTGATCTGCGTCACCTCGGCGACTCCGGCCAGCGCCGTCGCCAGGGCGCCCCAGCGGTCGCCGAGCACCACCACGCTGCCGTCCAGTGGCACCGGCGGGGCGTCGGCGTCGCCGTGCAGGTGGCGCAGCAGGTACTCGTCGGCGGCGTCCCAGGCGCGCAGTTGCTCGCGCGGGTTCTCGGGGAAGCGGGTGAGCTGGTGGTCGCCCCATGACGTGGTGAAGCAGTTCATCGTGCGCCCAGGCTATCCGCTCCCGGCCCGGCGCCGCGCCGGTGCCGTCGACGCCGGCCGGGCAGGCCGTGGTTGCCCGGTTTTGTCGGGGTTTCCTGCGAGGATCGTGCCGAGGCCGGACGGCCGTCACCGGGAGCAGGTCGAGCTGAGCGAGCGGAGCACGGCATGGGACACGGCATGGGACACGGCATGGGATTCGACAAGGAGCGGTTGACCGGGCTGCACGACACCCTGGCCGGCCATGTGGAGCGGGGCGGGGTGCCCGGTCTGGTCGCCCTGGTCGCACACGGTGACCAGGTCCACGTGGAGGCGCTCGGCAAGCGTTCGCTGCGCGGCGGGCCGGTCGGGCGCGACACGATCTTCCGGGTCGCCTCGATGACCAAGCCGATCACCGCCGCCGCCACCCTGATCCTGCTTGAGGAGTGCCGGTTGCGGCTGGACGACCCGGTGGACGAGCTGCTGCCCGAGCTGGCCCACCGCCGGGTGCTGCGCCGCCCGGACGGCCCGCTGGACGACACGGTCCCGGCCGAGCGCCCGATCACGGTGCGCGACCTGCTGACCTTCCGGATGGGCATCGGGATCCTGCCGGCCCCGCCCGACAGCTCCCCGATCCAGCAGACGATGGAGGTTCTCGAACTCGGGCAGGGCGTGCCCCGGCCCGCCTCGTTCCCCGAGCCGGACGACTGGCTGGCCCGGCTCGGCACGCTGCCGCTGATCCACCAGCCGGGCGAGCGCTGGCTCTACAACACCGGCAGCGATGTGCTCGGGGTGCTGATCGCCCGGGCTAGCGGCCAGCCGTTCGAACGGTTCCTCCAGGAGCGGCTGTTCGACCCGCTGGGCATGACGGACACCGGGTTCGCCGTTCCCGCCGACCAGCTCGACCGGTTCACCACCGCCTACTGGCAGGATCCGGAGAACGGCAGCGGGCTGAGCGTGTTCGACGAGGCGGACGGCGGCGAGTGGTCGACTCCCCCGAAGTTCCAGAGCGGTGCCGCCGGCCTGGTCTCCACGGCGGACGACTTCCTCGCGTTCAGCCGCATGCTGCTGGCCGGCGGCCGGTACGGCGGCCGCCGGATCCTCTCCAGGACAGCGGTCGAGCTGATGATGAGCGACCAGACGAGCAGTGATCTGATGAGTCGTCAGACCGATGGTCCCGAACTGATTCCCGGGTTCTTCGCGACGCACGGATGGGGTCTGGGTGGGGCCGTGGTGACCAGGGCAACCGAACTCGGTCGCCCGGTCGGCCAGTTCGGCTGGGACGGCGGCCTGGGCACCTCCTGGGCGGTGGATCCGGTGCGGGGTGTGGCCGGCGTGCTGCTCACCCAGCGGCTCTGGACCTCGCCCGTGGCGCCGCCGGTCTGCCGGGACTTCTGGGTGAGCGCCTACCAGGCCCTGGAGGAACAGGGGTTGGAGGACTAGGGTCGGCCCCGGCTCACGGCAGCAGCAGGTTGACGTCGCCGAACTCGTGCCAGAGGTAGCGGCGATCGAGGGCCTCGCGGTAGCAGAGTTCGAGCAGGGGCCGGCCGGCGATCGCCTGGAGCATCAACAGGTGTGAGGCGCGCGGCTCGTGCCAGCCGGTCAGCAGTCCGTCGACGGCCCGTACGCCTCGTGCGGGGGTGATCACCAGGTCGGTCCAGCCGTCGGCCGCCCGCACCCGGCCGTCCGCGCCGACGGCCGACTCCAGCGCGCGCACCGCCGTGGTGCCGACCGCGATCACCCGCCCGCCCTCACCCCGGACGTGCTCGACCAGCCGGGCCGTGGCCGCCGGCACCCGGAAGCGCTCCGGGTACGGCGCCTCGTGCACCTCCGGGGAGGCGACGCCGGTGTGCAGGGTGATCGGTGCCAGCAGGATGCCGCGCGCCACCAGGGCGCTGACCAGCTCGGGTGTGAACGGCCGGGCCGCGCTGGGCATTTCGCTGCTGCCGGGCTCGGCGGCGAAGGCGGTCTGGTAGGCGGTGAGCGGCCAGTCCCGGTCCACGTAGCTGTAGCGGATCGGCTTGCCATGGCGGGTGAGGTAGCCGGCCACCGGGCCGGGCAGGGTGAGCCGCGCGTACCACAGCCGCGCGGTGAACGGTGCGGTCAACTCGGCCTCGCCGCCCGCCGGCAGGGTCAGTCGCAGGCCGGGGCGGGCGGGATTCTGCTCGGGTGGCAGGTAGGCGGGGGCACCTGATGCGGTCGGCCGGCGCAGCTCCACCAGGTGGGCGCCGCGCGGATCGGGGTCGGCGGAGGAGAGGTGCAGGGCGACGGGCCGACCGTCGGGCAGCCGGACCGGCAGGGCGGCGGGCACGGTGGCCGAGTTGTTGACCACCAGGAGGTCGCCCGGGCACAGCACTTGGGGCAGCTCGGTGAAGACCCGGTGCTCGGCGGTCGGTTGGCCTTCGGTCGAGCCGCCGCGCCCGACCAGGAGCCGCACGCCGTCCCGCGCCAACCCGCGGGCCTCGGCCGGGGCGTGGGCGGAGAGTTCGGGCGGAACGGTGAAGTCGAACCCGGTCTCCAGCGACGGTGACGCCATCTCAGGCCCCCACCACGCCGGCGGCAACGGTGGTGAGCAGCTCGGCTGCCCGGTAGCGGCCCGACTCGGGCCGGTCACGCAGCAGGGCGCGGAACGCGGGCACCACGGATTCGGGTAGGGGCATCCCGGAGAGGTCCTCGCCGGGGGCGGCCTCCTGGTAGAGCCGGGTGCGCATCTCGCCGGGGTCGACCGACCACACGCGCACCTGCGGCTCCTCCCGGGCCAGCGTGCCGGAGGCGTGGTCCAGGGCCGCCTTGGCCGCGCCGTAGCCACCCCACCGCAGGTAGTGCTCGACGGCGGCGTCGGAGCTGAGGTTGATCACCACGCCCTCCCGCTCGCGCAGTTGGGGTAGCAGCAGCTGGGTGAGCGCGATCGGGCTGAGCACATTGACCTCGAAGGTCTCCAGCAGACCGGGCAGCGGAAACTCGGCAAGGATGGGCATCGGGCCGCCGTCGAGGTCGTAACCGGCAAGCGTGGAGGCGTTGTTGACCAGCAGCGTGGCGCCGCCGAGTTCGGCGGCCGCGTGTGCGAGGTGGGCGCGGTGGTCGTCGTCGACCACGGTGCCGGGCAGCGCGACGACGGTGGTCAGCTCGCGCAGGGTGTCGGCGGCGGCGGCGAGTTCGACCGGGTTGCGGGCGGTGACCACCAGCTTCCAGCCGTCCGCGGCGAGTGCCTGCGCGAGGGCCAGACCGAGCCCGCGGGAGGCTCCGGTGATGACCGCGACCTGGCGGGCGGGGGCGGTGGTGCTGTTCAGGCTCGGGTTCATACCTGAACTGTCCCTCCGCGCCCGGCATCAGCGGATCGGGCGGGAGTTCCGGTCGGGGCGGCCATTGGGCCTAGGGCGGCCGGTCGGGGACGTTCGACCTAGGCCACCGGACCCGGGTCGCAAGGGAGTCACCGCACGGTTCTGGCGCCGCAGCGGATGGGCCCGGCACAGTGGAACCCGGCAGTGCGTCAACCGAGCGGCGGAGGCGGAGGCACGATGGGCGAGGCAGCGGCGATCCTGGCCGACTTGCGCGACGAGGGCGCCGAGCTGGATTCACTGGTCGCCGGACTCGATGCCGCAGGGTGGCGGACGGCGACCCCGTCGCCGGGTTGGACGATCGCGCATCAGGTCGCCCACCTGGCCTGGACCGATGAGTGGACGCTGCGGGCCGTGCACGACCCGGACGTCTTCCATGCTGCGGCGGCCGAACTCCTTTCGGGGGCAGATGAGTTCGAGAGCCTGGTCGACGAGGGTGCGGCAGCCGGCGCCGCGCTGCCGCCCGATCGTCTGCTGGCCGGCTGGCGGGACGGGCGAGCCCAGGTGCTGGCGGGGCTCGGCGAGGTGCCGGCCGGCGCCAGGCTGCCCTGGTTCGGCCCGCCGATGAAGGCCACCTCGATGGCCACGGCACGGATCATGGAGACCTGGGCGCACGCCGAGGACGTGGCCGACGCCCTGGGCGTCAAGCGGACCCCGACGGCTCGGCTGCGGAACATCGCGCATCTCGGGGTGCGGACCATGGGGTTCGCGTTCTCGGCGCACGGGTTGGCCGTGCCCGGCCGGCCGACGCGGGTCGAACTGACCGGCCCTGCGGGAGAGGTGTGGACGTGGGGGCCGGAGGACGCGGCCGACCGGATAACGGGCCCGGCGCTGGACTTCTGCCTGCTGGTGACCCAGCGGCGGCACCGCGACGATGTGGCGCTGGAGGCGACCGGGGCGATGGCCACGGCCTGGCTGCCGATCGCCCAGGTCTTCGCCGGACCGCCCGGCGAAGGGCGCGCACCGCGCGGGGCGTGAGCGCGGGACGCGAGCGCGGGACGCGAGCGCGGGGAGCCCGTCAGCGTACCCCGTGGCGCCGCACCCCCGGGCGGGATTCGCTGAGTCTCCACTCCCCCGCTGAGCAGGCGCTTGCATAGCGGGCGGAAAGGACTTCGCCTTGATACTCAGCCGGTTTCGCGCCCGCAGCACCACCACTCGCGTCTCCCCGGCCCCCGCGCCGACCACCCCGCACCCCGCCGGCTGCCCGTTCGGCCACGGCACCGCCGCATCCGAACCCGCTCGGGCGACCACCCCACGCACCGAGCCGTTCACCGAGCCGTTCACCGAGCCGTTCACCGATCCCGCCCAGGCCGCCGCCTTCCTGCGGCAGTTCCACGCCGAACACCCCGGCGCCACCGACCCCGCGCCCAGGGTGCGCCAGGTGCTGGACGAGATCGAGCGCACCGGAACCTACCGGCACACCCCGCAGGAGCTGTCCTTCGGTGCCCGGCTGGCCTGGCGCAACTCGGCGCGCTGCATCGGCCGGCTGTACTGGCGCAGCCTGGTGGTCCGCGACCTGCGGGAGTGCGGCAGCGCCGACGACCTCGCCGCGCACTGCTTCGAGCACCTGCGCCTGGCGGGCAACGGCGGCCGGATCCGCCCGGTGATCAGCGTCTTCGCCCCCGACCGCCCCGGCCGCCCGGCGCCGCGGATCCTCAACGCCCAGCTGGTGCGCTACGCCGGCCATCCCCGGCCCGGCGGCGGCTGGATCGGCGACCCCGCCGGGGGCCAACTCGCCGCCCGCGCCGCCGATCTGGGCTGGAAGCGCGGCGACGGCAGCTTCGACGTGCTGCCGCTGCTGGTCCAGGAGCGGGCGGGCGATGCGCCGCGCTGGTACGAACTGCCGGACGACACCACCCTGGAGGTGCCGCTCAGCCACCCCGACCACGCCTGGTTCGCGGACCTCGGCCTGCGCTGGTACGCGGTGCCCGCGATCAGCGACCTCACCCTGGAGATCGGTGGCATCCGCTACCCGGCCGCCCCGTTCAACGGCTGGTACATGGGCACCGAGATCGGCGCCCGCAACCTGGCCGACGCCGACCGCTACGACCTGCTCGGCACCATCGCCGAACGGCTCGGCCTGGACACCTCCAGCGACCGCACGCTGTGGCGCGACCGGGCGCTGGTGGAGCTGAACCTCGCGGTGCTGCACTCCTTCGAGGAGGCCGGGGTCACGATGGCCGACCACCACACCGAGTCGCAGCGGTTCCTGCGGCACGTCGCCCAGGAGAAACGTCTCGGCAGGCCCACCCCGGCCGACTGGACCTGGATCGTACCCCCACTGTCGGGCGGCCTCACCCCGGTCTTCCACCGCTACTACGACCCGGCCGACCCCACCCTCCGCCCGGCCTTCGTCTCCCGCACACCGTGGTGAGCCCTCAGCCCGCCGTCGGCACCCAGAACCGCAGCTTGGCATCGACCTGGTCGATCAACTCCCCGCCGTTGCGCTCGATCGCCCGGCGCGAGCCGGTGTTGGTCGCGTCGCACATCAGCAGCGCCCGGTCGATGCCGAGCGCCGCGGCCAGCGGCAGGGCGGCCGCCAGCATCGCCGTCGCATGCCCGCGGCGGCGCACACTCGGCCGTACGTCGTATCCGATGTGGCCACCCACCTTCTCCAGCGTCGGAGTGAGCCAGTGCCTGATCGCCAGGCGGCCGACGAAGTCGTCACCGTCAGCCCACCAGAGCGTGGTCATCGGCACGATCCCCTCAGGTCGAGCGATCTGCTCGTCCCGTTCCGCCAACACCCGTGCGACATAGCGATTGAACGCGACCGGGTCGGTGAGCGCCGCCGGCTCGATGTTCTCGACGAACCAGGACGGCGGATTCGCCCGGTCGGCGCGGAACTCCGCCACGGCTGCCACGAACGATGTCCGCAACCACGGTGTCGGATATATCAGTTGAGTCATCGCCCCAGCATGCCCGAGAGCCGGTCAGCCCGCCCCCGGGTACCGTCCCGCAAGCCCCGCGAGCAGGGACTCCAGCCCCAGCTCGAAGGCGCCCTCGTCCACCGCCGCCCGGTGTTCGGCCAGGCGGTGCGCCTCGGCGAGGTGCGGGTACTCGGCGGCGTAGAGGGTGGCGTCCTCGGGGAAGCCGGAGGCGAACGACCCCAGCGCCGAGCCGGTCACGAAGTACCGCATCAGCGCGCCGATCCGGGTGGCCTGCCCGCGTGGCCAGCCGGCGGCGACCAGGCAGCCGAAGACGGCGTCGGCCAGGCGCAGCGCGTTGGGCCGCCGGCCGGGGCCCTGAGCGAGGACCGGTACCACGTGGGGGTGGGCGGCGAGCGCGGCGCGGTAGGACCTGGCCCAGTCGCGCAGGGCCGTCTGCCAGTCGGCGTCGGACTCGAACATCGACAAGTCGACTTCACCCATCACGCTGTCGGCGACCGCGTCGAGCAGGTCGTCCTTGGTGGCGAAGTGGTTGTAGAGCGAGGGGCCGCTGACGGAGAGTTCGGTGGCCAGCCGCCGGGTGGAGAGCGCCTCCAGGCCCTCGGCGTCCACCACCGCCAGCGCGGCGGTGACGATCCGCTCGCGGCTGAGCAGCGGGGTGCGCGGGCGGGCCATGAACGGTTCTCCTCCGGTCGGGTGGCGGATCAGGCATTCTCGCAGGTTGCCCCTTCCCAGGCATGGCCCGGGCGGACTAGAGTCGAGAAAAAACTTGCACCGCTAGTTTAAAGGCCGGCCTTCGGACCGAGAAAGACCGAGAGAGGGAGTGCCGATGAACCTGGAGCTCTCCGAGGAGCAGGCGGCCGTCCGCACCCTCGCCGCCGAGTTCACCGACCGCGAGATCGCGCCGTTCGCCGCCGAGTGGGACCGCGCCGAGTCGGTGGACCGGGCGATCATCGGCAAGCTCGGCAAGCTGGGCTTCCTCGGCCTGACCATCCCCGAGGAGTACGGCGGCAGCGGCGGCGACCACCTGGCGTACTGCCTGGTCCTGGAGGAGCTGGGCCGCGGCGACTCGGCCGTGCGCGGCATCGTCAGCGTCTCGCTCGGCCTGGTCGCCAAGTCCGTCAACGGCTACGGCACCGAGGAGCAGAAGCGGCACTGGCTGCCCAAGCTCTGCTCCGGCGAGGCGCTGGCCTGCTTCGCGCTCACCGAGCCCGGCACCGGCTCGGACGCCGGGAACCTGACCACCAAGGCGGTCCGGGCCGGCGAGGACTGGCTGATCAGCGGCGCCAAGATGTTCATCACCAACGGCACCTGGGCCGATGTCGCGCTGGTGTTCGCCCGCACCGGCGGCAGCGACCCGGACCAGCAGGGCCACAAGGGCGTCACCGCGTTCCTGGTCCCGACCGACACGCCCGGCTTCGAACGCCGTGAGATCCACGGCAAGCTCGGGCTGCGCGGCCAGGCCACGGCGGAGCTCAGCCTGGACGGTGTCCGGGTGCCGGACAGCGCGCGGCTCGGCGCGGAGGGCAAGGGCTTCACGGTGGCGATGGCGGCCCTCGCCAAGGGCCGGATGTCGGTGGCGGCCGGCTGCGTCGGGATCATCCAGGCGTCGTTGGACGCCGCCGTGCGCTACGCCACCGAGCGCGAGCAGTTCGGCAAGCCGATCGCCTCCCACCAGCTGGTGCAGGAGCTGCTCTCCGACATCGCCGTCGACCTCGACGCGGCCCGGCTGCTCACCTGGCGGGTCGCCGACCACATCGAGCGCGGCCTGCCGTTCGCCACCGAGTCCTCGGTGGCGAAGCTCTATGCCAGCGAGGCGGCCGTGCGCTGCGCCAACAACGCGCTGCAGGTCTTCGGCGGCTACGGCTTCATCGACGAGTACCCGGTCGGCAAGCTGCTGCGCGACGCCCGCGTCATGACCCTCTACGAGGGCACCAGTCAGGTGCACAAGCTGCTGATCGGCCGCTCGCTCACCAACATCAACGCGTTCTAGAACGGAGCCAATCCACGTGCGTCCCGTCTACTTCGCGGCCGCCCGCCGCACACCCATCGGCAGGCTGCGCGGCGCGCTGGCCACCGTCCGGCCCGACGACCTGTCAGCCGCCGTGATCCGGCAGCTGCTGACCGACGTGCCGAACCTCGACCCGGCCCGCATCGACGACGTCTACTGGGGTGCCGCCAACCAGGCCGGTGAGGACAACCGCAATGCCGCCCGGATGGCGGTGCTGCTGGCCGGCCTGCCGGAGAGCGTGCCCGGTGCCACCGTGAACCGGCTCTGCGCCTCCGGCCTGGAGGCGGTCACCACCGCCGCCCGGACCATTGCCGCCGGTGAGGCGGACATCGTGCTGGCCGGCGGCTGCGAGTCGATGACCCGGGCGCCGTTCGTGCTGCCGCGCCCGGACGAGGCGCTGCCGCACGCCATGCAGACCTTCGACACCCGGCTCGGCTGGCGGCTCACCAACCCCCGGATGGCCGACCTGCACGGCGTGCTCAGCATGGGTGAGACCGCCGAGGAGGTGGCCGCGCGCTACGGGATCACCCGCGAGCGGCAGGACGCCTTCGCGCTGCGCAGCCACCAGCGGGCCGCGGCCGCCCGCAAGGACGGGCACTTCGACGCCGAACTGTTCCCGGTGGTCCGCCCCGACGGGGTGACGGTCGACCAGGACGAGTCGATCCGCGAGGACACCAGCCTGGAGCGGCTCGCCGCGCTCAAGCCGGTGTTCCGCAAGGGCGGCACGGTGACCGCCGGCAACGCCTCCCCGATGAACGACGGCGCGGCCGGGCTGCTGCTGGTCAGCGAGGCCGCCCTGCACGAGCTGGGGCTGGAGCCGCTGGGCCGCTATGTCGCGGGCGCCTCGGCCGGCGTGCACCCGGATGTGATGGGGATCGGGCCGGTGCCGGCCACCCGCAAGGTGCTGGAGCGGGCCGGCTGGTCTCTGGCCGACCTCGGCGAGGCGGAGTTCAACGAGGCGTTCGCGGCCCAAGCGCTGGCCTGCATGGATCAGTTGGAGATCGACCCGGAGCTGGTCAACCCGACCGGCGGCGCGATCGCGCTCGGCCACCCGCTGGGCGGCTCGGGCGCCCGGATCCTCACCACCCTGCTGCACCGGATGCGCCGCACCGGCGCCCGCCGCGGCGTGGCCACCATGTGCGTCGGCGTCGGCCAGGGCACGGCCGTGCTGGTCGCCAACGACTGACGATCCGACTACCCGCCGATCCGACTACCTGACAGGGAGCATCACCAATGGCACGTTTCACCGGCAAGGTCGCGGTCGTCACCGGCGCCGCCCAGGGCATCGGGGCGGCCACCGCGCGGCGGCTGGCCGAGGAGGGGGCCACGATCGCCGTGGTCGACCTGACCGCCGAGCGCGCCCAGGGCACCGTCGACGAGATCACCGCCAAGGGCGGCACCGCACGCGCCTACGGCTGCGACGTCTCCGACTACGACGCGGTCGAGGCCGTCTTCGCCCGGCTGCACGAGGAGTTGGGCGGCCTGCACATCCTGGTCAACAACGCCGGCATCACCCGGGACAACCTGTTCTTCAAGATGCCCAAGGCCGACTGGGACCTGGTGCTGTCGGTCAACCTCACCAGCGCCTACAACTGCAGCCACGTTGCGCAGAAGTACCTGGTCGCGCAGAAGTACGGCAAGATCGTCTCGCTGAGCTCGCGGTCCGCGCTCGGCAACCGGGGCCAGGCCAACTACGCCGCCGCCAAGGCCGGCATCCAGGGGCTGACCGCCACGCTGGCGATCGAGTTGGGCCCGTTCAACGTCAACGTCAACGCGGTGGCGCCCGGTTACATCGTCACCTCGATGACCGAGGCGACCGCCGAGCGAGTGGGGGCCACTCCCGAGGAGCACCAGGCCGAGGTCGCCGCCCGCACTCCGCTGCGCCGTGCGGGGCAGCCGGAGGAGATCGCCTCGGTGGTGGCGTTCCTGGCGAGTGACGAGGCCTCGTACGTCAGCGGCCAGACGCTGTACGTGAACGGCGGCGCCCGCTGACGGACCAGCGGGTGGGGCGGCGGGTGCCCCGCCGCCCCACCCGCTGGCCGACCGTCAGCCGTTGAACTGCGGCTTCAGGGTGACGCTCAGGATGGTGCGGTACTCGGCCGGCTGGGCGGCCGGCACCGTGTACTGGTTCGCCGGGTCGGTGCCGTAGGTCGAACCGGTGGTCGGCAGCGGCTTCGGGGTCGAGTAGCCGGCGAACAGCATGGTCAGGGTGCCGTTGTCGTTCCGCACCACGGTCGGGTCGTAGACCCGGCCGCTGTAGTAGCCGGAGATGCCCAACTGGCCGCCCGAGGTGGCCTGCTGGGCCAGCGCCGAGAAGGTGTAGTCGGTGCCGATCAGCTTCTGCGGCGCGGACCAGTGCTGCCCGTCCTTGGAGGACGCGTAGAAGATCTGGTTGAACGCGTCGCTGTCGCCGTCCGAGGCGTACGCGCCGGACAGGAAGAGGCCGTAGGAGCCGTCCGGGTTGGTGATCACGGTGCCGCGCGAGCCGATCCAGCGCAGCACCGAGTCGCTGTTGCTGGTGGGGTCGCCCAGGCCGCTGACCTGGCCCAGGTCGGTGAAGTGCAGGCCGTCGGTGGTGTAGGCGGCACGGACCACGGTGTAGTCCTCGTTGTTGCCGAAGAGCGTCTTGGGCTTGTTCTTGCCCTCGCCGATCTTGGCGAGTTGGGTGTACGGGGCGACCGCCGCGCCGGGCGCGCCCACGTCGCTGCCCTTGGCCACGGTGCCGGTGCCGCCGGTGCAGCCGGTCAGGTCGGTGGCGTCGGCGCCGGTGCAGCTGACCTGCACGATGCCGTTCGCGGTGCCCAGGCTCACGGTGACCGAACCGCCGGCGGCGGGCTTGAGCGCCGTGGTGCCGCCGACCGGGAGGGTGGCGGCGGGCAGCGTCACGGCGGCCGTGGTGCTGGTCGGGGTGAAGTAGTTGACGATCTTCTCGGTGTAGAGCACCGCGACGCTGCCCTTGGGCGCGCCCGGGTAGTTCGGGACGGTGCTGATGATGCCGTCCGGCGAGACCAGGCCCGAGGTCTGCTGGGCGGTCGCCGGGATCACGCTGTCGGCGGTCACCGCGTCGCCGGCCTTGACGGCCACGCCGCCCGGGGTGCGGGTGGTGCAGCCGGTGAAGGCGGTGGCGGTGGCGTTGTTGTCGTTGCAGTCCACCGTCACGCCGTCCACGGTGAAGTGGCCCGGCTGCTCGAAGGCGGCGGTGTTGGCCACGGTGATGGTGACGCCGTCGCCGCCCGGCCCGGCCGGCACGGTGACCGCGGCGGTGGCGGTGGTGCTGCCGCCCATGCCGACCGGCTCGGCGGCGGGCAGGCCGGCCAGCGGGTTGCCGTCCTTCGGGGTGAGGTGGTGCACGATCAGGTTGGTGCCCGGGGTGTCGCCGGAGGGGCGGGAGAGGGTGTAGAGCACCTGGCCGCGGTGGCCGGTGCCGTTGTAGTCCGGCACGGTCAGCACGAAGGCGTGACCCTGGCCGTCGTCGTTGGTGTTGCCGTCCGGGCACAGGCCGGCGTTCTGCTCCAGCGCCTCGCCCTGGTAGCGCCAGGTGCGGCCGTGGTCGGTGGAGGTGGCGGCGACGACCGCCTCGTCACCGTCCTTGGGGCGGTAGTCGAACAGGCCGCTGAGGGTCCGGCCGCCGTCCTCGCTGGTGACGAAGGGGAAGTAGTAGGGCTGCATCGGCAGCACGCTGCCCTTGGGCTGGCGCAGCACCGCGCCGGTCTCCGGGGTCGGGCCGCCGCTGGCGCAGTAGCCGGGCAGCGGGCCTGGGGTGCCGGTGACGCCGCTGGCCGCCGGGACGCCGCCGGCACCCGGGTCCACCGCGGTGTTCGGGTAGGTCACGCCGTTGACCGTGACGGTGGCGCCGGCGGTCGGGTCGCCCTGGGCGAGGGTCCACGGACCGCCCTTGACCTTGTCCACCACCGGGGTGCCGACGGTGTAGCTGACCGGGCCGTGGTGGTGGCCGTGGCCCCGGCCGTCGGAGTCGGCGAACGCCGGGCCGGCGGTGCAGGTGAGGGCGGCGAGGGTGGTGACCGCGATGGCGGCGGCTGTCGCGGTACGGCGGTGCGGCATGGGCGAGATCCTCCCGAAGTCGGGCCCGCGCCGGAGGACCGCGCGGGACAGCGGAGATCCTGCACGGCCGTTCGAGGGCCCGGGAGTGGGACGCGGCAGAGTTCACCGGTCGTTCCTCGGACTGCCGCCGATGGCACCCCTGGTCGGCACCAGTGCACCGGTCAGCAGGTCCGGTTGTCCGCTCAGCGGGCGGACGACAACGCGATCCGGCCTGACTTTGCTGTCACTTGACGATCCGTCAGCCTGATTGACGGGGGCAGGACCGGGCATTGACCGGAGGTGGCCTGGACCGCCGGGGAAACGGTGAACATTTCTTCGGATTTTTCCGGCGTGTTCACCCGTCATGTCAAGGGTCCGAAATGACTATAGCTTCATCAGCTCTCCACACGATGGGATACCGGGGCCGACCCAGCGTCGGCCCGACCCTCCATCCAAAAGGAGTTCCATGGGCACCTCCCCCGCCACCGCGGGCTCCCGACGCTCCCTGAGCACCAAGGCCATGGCCATGCTCGCCGTCGGGGCCACCGCTCTGACCACGGGCCTGGTCAGCGCCCAGAGCGCGGCAGCGGCCGCGGCCACGAGCTTCCCGCACGTGGCGTTCAAGCTGCACCCCGCGTCCGAAGGCAAGATCAACGCGACGGCGCGCCCCGCGCCGCTCAGCACCAGCGACTGCGTGGCCCAGATCGGCATCCACTGCTACTCGCCGCTGCAGTACCGCGCCGCGTATGACCTGAACCCGCTGTACAAGCAGGGCATCACCGGCAAGGGCCGGACGATCGTCATCGTGGACTCCTACGGCTCCCCGACGATCCAGCACGACCTGGAGACCTTCGACAAGCAGTGGGGCATCCAGGACACCAACGTCGACGTCGTCAAGTGGGGCAACGTGCCCGCCTTCGACCCGACCAACGCTGACATGACCAGCTGGGCCGGCGAGACCACCCTCGACGTCGAGTACGCCCACGCGATCGCCCCGGACGCTCACATCGTCCTGGTCGAGACCGCGGTCGCCGAGACCGAGGGCGTCACCGGCCTGCCGGAGATGATGGACGCCGAGAAGTCCATGGTCGACAAGGGCATCGGCGACGTCATCACGCAGAGCTTCGGCGCCACCGAGAACACCTTCCCGGGCTTCGACAAGGGCGACTACAAGTCGCTCACCGACCTGCGCTACGCGTTCAAGGACGCCGCCGCGCACAACGTGACGGTGCTCGCCTCCTCCGGCGACAACGGCGTGACCGACTCGGACAACAACAACAACCTGTACCCGTACAAGGTCAACTCCTGGCCGTCCGCCGACCCGCTGGTCACCAGCGTCGGCGGCACCCAGATGACCCTGGACAACAACGGCAACCGCACCGCGGCCGACAAGGTCTGGCACGACGCGTACGGTGCCGGCGGCGGTGGCGTCTCGGCCGTCTTCGACCGGCCGTGGTACCAGGCGGGCGTGGCCAACGTGGTCGGCCAGCACCGCGGCACCCCGGACATCAGCATGAGCGCCGCGGTCGACGGCGCCGCGTGGACCTACGAGTCCTACGTCCCGGCCCAGGCCGGCTGGCACCTGACCGGCGGCACCAGCGAGGCGTCGCCGCTCTTCTCCGGTGTGGTCGCCCTCGCCGACCAGGCCGCGGGCCACCGCCTGGGCCAGATCAACTGGCGGCTCTACGGCATGTCGATGCTGCCCTCCGACTGGAGCGGCATCACCGACGTGACCACCGGTGACAACGGCTGGAACAACGTCCAGGGCTACCAGGCCACCAAGGGCTACGACCTGGCCTCCGGCCTGGGCACGGTGGACGCCGCCAAGTTCGTCCACATGCTCGCGGGGCGCTGAGCCACTGAGCGGTAGCCGTCCGGGCAGCGGTTTCTGAGCGACCGCCGACCGGGCAACCGCCACGGCGACCAGGGGCACTCGCGGCGACACGCCGCGAGTGCCCTTTCGCATGCGCCCGGGCATGTCACACCTACCGTGGCTCGTCGGTCCGGTGTCCAGGGGAACCTTCGCTCCGCAGTGGAGCGGGCCCACTCGAAGGGACGACGACTGCGATGACCACGATCCTGGTGACCGGCGGCACCGGCACGCTCGGCCGGCTCGTCACCGAGCGGCTGCGCACGGACGGGCACGACGTGCGGGTGCTGAGCCGGCACTCCCAGCCCTACGCCGTGGACCTGCGCGAGGGGACCGGGCTGGCCGAGGCCGTCGCGGGCGTGGACACGATCGTGCACTGCGCCACCTCACCTCGCGGCGGTGACGAGCAGGCGGCCCGCCATCTGATCGACGCCGCCCGCGCTGCCGGGGTGCGGCACCTGGTGTACATCTCGATCGTCGGCATCGACCAAGTGCCGCTCGGCTACTACCGGACCAAGCTCGCCGTCGAGAAGCTCATCGAGGAGTCCGGGCTCGGCTGGACCACCCTGCGCACGACGCAGTTCCACGATCTGGTCCGGCAGGTCCTGGAGACCTTCGCCAAGCTGCCGGTCATGCTGCTCCCGGCGGGAGTGACCGACCAGCCGATCGAGGTGTCCGAAGTTGCTGCCCGCCTGACCGAGCTGGCAACCGGCAACCCTGCGGGGAGGGTTCCGGACATGGGCGGCCCCGAGGTGCTCACGCTGTCGGAGCTGGCCCGCAGCTACCTGCGGGTGACCGGGCGCCGGCGCGGCGTGCTGAACGTGCCGCTGGCCGGGACGGCTTATCGCCGCATCCGCTCCGGCGGACTGCTGACGCCGGACCGCGCGGTGGGCGAGGTCACGTTCGAGCAGTACCTGACGGAGCGGCTGCGCAGCCGGAGTTGACGTTTCGACGGCACGCCCGCCCCTGGCAGCGCGGCTGTGAGGGCGGGCGTGGCGCGGTGCTGGGCGGTAGCCGGCAACCACCGCCCTGTGCACCGGCGTTACCCGGGAGTGCGCGGGACTGCCGTCATGCGCCTGCCTGTTGGGTCAGCTTCGCCGCGTAGCGCTCGGTCGAGCGGAGCTTGCGACCGTCCGCGCCGGGGATCTTCGCGCGCAACTCCAGGATCCTTGGTGCCAGTTCGAGTGCCACCGCAGGGTCGCTGATGGCCCGCCAGCAGGCCTCGGCGTTGGTCGTCACCTGCTGGGTCTCCTGAGCCTCAGGCCCGTCGGCGACCAGCAGCACCATGGCGACCTCTCGGTACAGCTCCGCCGCTCCCACCAGATCGCCTGCCAACCGGGCCAGGTGGGCGAGGACTTGGCGGATCATCAGGACGGGAGGGGCGATCGGGCCGTGCGTGGCCACCGCTTGCTGCTCCAGGACCAGCGCGAGCTCCACCGCCTGATTGTGGTCGCTCGCCTCGGCCATCGCGACGATCCGACCGAGCGCCTCGCGGTAGTCGGCCGGCGGGGCTTCGGTTTCCGCGGGCGGTGCGCCGGGGTCTGCGGCCGGCGCGTCGGTTGCTGCGGGCGCTGCGGCGGCTGCCGCAGGCGGTACGGCGGCTGCCGCCGGCAGTGCGTCGGTTGCAGGCGGTACGGCGGCTGCCGCAGGCAGTGGGTCGGTTGCTGCGGGCGGTGCCGGTGCTGCGGGCGGTGCCGGCTCCGCGGCCTGGGCGGGCGCGGCATCGGTGGCGGGTTCGCGGGCAGCCTCGGCGTGGGAGGCGGGCTCGGGCTGGTGGGCGGCCTCGGCGGCGTGCTCGGGCTGCTGGTCGGGGTCCTGGGCCTGCTGCTGATCAAGCGCCGGCTTTGCCAGCGACACACCCTCCCCGCTGCCCGCCGCGGAGTCGGACTCGGACTCGGACTCTGCGGCAGCCTGCTGACCAAGCACTTGCTCGGTCGGGAGGTCCACGGTCGACAGTCCGTCCCCACCCTTGAGCAGCGACACCGGCCGCGTCGTCCGCACCGTCTCAGGCACGCCGGGCTTGAGCAGCGAGACCGGGCCCCTGGGTCCGGGAGTCCGCTGCGGCGGCACGGTACCGCTCGCCTCAACCACCGCACCGCCGGCCGCGCCGGTCGTCGAAGCAGCGTCGGCCCCTCCCACCACCTGCACCGCAGCAGCAGGCGCAGCAACCGAACCAGCCGCAGACACAGGCGCGGCAACCGCCGGCCCAGTCGTCGGCGCCCCCTGCTGGCGAGCCGTGTTCTTGAAGACCGGCCGCTCCGGCGGATAGGCGGCCAGCACCAGCGCATCCGGCCGGAGCACCGAGTGCACCTGGGCACGGAGGTGCTCCGGCGCCAGGACAGGGCCGGCTCCCGGCCGACCGCCGTGCAGGCACTCGATCAGCGCCCGGGTGAAGGTGCCGATCTGCTCCGGGTCGGGCGCGACCACGGCCCAGAGCGGCACGCCTTCGGTGAACTGCGGGCTCTGCACCAGCGGCCAGGCGGCCTGCTCGGCACTGAGGTCCGCGATCACCAGGGTGTCCCAGTCCGTGGGACGGGCGCGCAGCTCGCCGACGATCGCCGACCAGGCCAACCCGTCGGTCCGGACGGTACCGGTCTTTGAGTCACGCAGCGTCAGATACAGCCCGCCGCCGCGCTTGTCGGCGACCAGGTGGCCGCCGAGGTGCACCAGGAGCGGGCCCGGGTGGCGGGCGGCGGCGCGCAGGTGGGCGAAGACCGTCTGCGGGTCGCTGGCCGAGGGCAGGTGGACGGCGTCCACGGCGTCGGCGGCGAGCAGGATCTGCGGCGCGACGGCCGCCAGCATCGCGGAGAGCACCGGCGCCTGACCGCCCGAGCCGCCTCGGCCCCAGCCGCGCCGACTTCCGTAGCCGCCCTCGACCGCGAGGATCCGCCCGCGCAGGCCGCCACCGACCACCGACCGCCCGGCCCCACCGGCCGTGGCCACGGCCTCGGCCTGCGCCCTGGCCAGCGCGGCGACGTCGGCCAGCAGCACGTCGGTGGTCCAGCCCGTGGAGACCGCGGGTTCCCCGACCGGGCCGGCCTCGCCCGAGCCGCCCGGCGTGCCGGCGGCATCGTGCCCGGCCGCGCCGGTCGCGGGCGCCTCCGTGGGCACCGCCTCGGTCGCCGGTGCAGCGGCCTCGCCCGCTGACGCGTCGCCACCTGTCGAGCCGGGCCCGCCCGCAGACGGGGTACCAGCGCCCGGCACGGCCTCACTCGGCACCGCACGCAGCACCGCCGTGGCCCGCGCCTGCGGTACCGCGCGCAGCACCGCCGTGGCCTGCGGCGCACCGGTCGGCCCGGCAGCACCCGCTCCCGCCGCCCGGCGGACGGCCTCGGCCTCCTGTTCCTCACCCCATGGCAGTCCGGCGGCCAGGGCCGCCGCCTTCGCGTCCGCCAGGGCCCGGTACTCCTCGGGCACGGCGTCCTCGATCACCGGCATGCCCGGCATGCCCGGCACCAGTGGTGGCAGTGGTGGCAACGGTGGCACCGCGCCGTTCGGAGCGGTCGGTACCACGACGTCGGTCGGCACCCCAGCAGTCCCAGCAGTTCCAACGGTCGATCCACTGTCCGCCAACGCCGGTCACCACCCCGCCCGCCACCCAGGGCGCCTCGGTCCACCGGGCCACGGCCCTCGCGGCCGCGCCCCCTTTTGCGCCACCTTAAGGGGTGTGCGCACCAGGGTTCCAGGCGCCTCGTGCACTGCCCGGCCCCGGCGAGCCCGTCGGCGGCCTCGGTACCCTTGAAGTAACCAAGGGGTCCCGCCCTAGCGTTCGACGCGCTGGAACTCACACAAGCAGCGAGGAGCGCGTCATGAGCGGGGTCACGGTACGAAGGATCGCGGTGTTCGGAGCGGGCGGACGGGCCGGGCGCTGGGCCGTCGCGGAGGCGGCGCGCCGCGGGCATGAGGTGACGGCGGTGGTCCGGAGCCCTGCCAAGTACCCGGAGCTGACGGCCGACGGGGTGACGGTGGTGGCGGGCGATGTGACCGACCGGGCCTCGGTGACGGCGCTGACCGCCGGTCACGACGCGGTGATCAGCGCGGCCGGCAGCTATGACGTCCCGGCGGACGAGTTCTTCCCGGCCGCCGCGCGATCCCTCGCCGCCGGGTTGGCCGACTCCGGGGTGCGCCGGCTGGTGGCGGTCGGCATCGGGACGGCGCTGGAGGCGGCGCCGGGCGTGCCGTTGCACGACACCGAGGGGTTCCCGCCCGAGCACCGGGGCTTCTCGATCGGCCACGCCGCCGAACTGACCGTCTGGCAGCAGGCCCCTGAGGCCCTGGACTGGGTGGTGCTGGCCCCGCCGCCCACCTTCCTGGACGCGGACGGCGAGCGCACCGGCCGCTACCGCACCGGCGGGACGGGCCTGTTGGAGCTGCCCGCCGACGCCCCGCTGTTCCGCTACGCCGACCTGGCGGTCGCCTTGGTGGACGAGGCGCAGGCGCCCCGGCACCACCGCGCGCTGGTCGCGGTGGCACACGGGTAGTACGCGGGAACCGGCCTCAGGGGCGGGACTCGTACAGCACCGTCTGGAAGAGTCCCGCCTCCTCCAGGCCCGACGGGTCCTCCCCCAGTGCCCGGACCGCGGCGACGGCGTACCGCTGTTCGCGCTCATCGGTGAACCGGCGCTGCGGATACGTCCGGGCGGTGTCGGCCGTGGTGCGCAGGCCGTGGGCGGCGAGGGTTTCGGCGATCGATGCGAACGGGACGGTGCGCAGCCAGAACGCGCTGACCCACACCGGGCGCCCGGCCCCGCTCAGCAGTGCGTCGAAGGTCCGCTCGGTGATGTAGCTGCCGCCGCCGGTCATGGTGATCAGGCCGACGTCGGCCAGTGCGACGCTCAATCGGGGGCCGGGCGGTTGCAGTTCGAGGTTGTCGGTGCAGGCTACGTCCAGGAGGCCGACGGCCTGGGCGTAGCGCACCGCGCGGGCCGCGATGTCCAGGCCGATCACCGGGTAGGCGTCCGGGCGCCGCCGCTCCTCGTAGAACTCCTTGTCCCAGGCGGCGAGTTCGACCGTCGACAGCTGCTGCGCGCGGCGGCTGGTGTAGTGCTCGTAGAGCTCGGCCATGGTCAGGTCGTGGTTGAGCAGCGCGGCGTTGATGCCGTACGAGCAGCACACGTCCAGTACCGCCGGCCGTCGCCCGCCGCCGTCGCCGACGCTGTTGCGCAGCTCCGCCGCCCGGCGGAACACCGGTTGGGCGTGCTGCGGGATCTCGTATCCGAGCGGCTCCAGCCGGGTGAAGTACGCCCGTGGATCTGCCTGGTTGTAGATGTCGTCGAAACGCGCCTTGCCGCCGGGCCCGTTCCCGTTCTCCGGGCCTGATGCCTCGTCCTGAACGCTCATACGGCTACTCCCAACCGATCCGTTCCGTCATCTCTACCACCGAAACACCTTCCGCAGGGACATGACACCGAATCGGCACACCACTCGCCGACCGAGCCGAAACCGAACGGGAGGGCCGTGGCGTGAAACGGCAGGGTGCGGAATCCGTGCTTCCGGCAGCCTGGTTGACTGAGCGCCGGCCCGACCGTTCGGACGGGCCAGCGCCAACCACCGCCCCAGGCAGCACCGGCACTGGAAGGATCCATGCACTCCCTGCAACCGCTGCTCTCCGCATTCGTCCCGATCTGGATCCTGACCGCGATCGGCTACCTGGTCAGCCGCACCGGGCTGCTCGGCGACCAGGCCGAGCTGGTGCTCGGCCGGTTCGTCTTCCACGTCGCCATGCCGGCGGCCCTGTTCACGATGCTCGCCAAGGCTCCGCTGCACAGCTTCGCCAACCCCTCGATGGTGGCGTTCGCCGCGGGCACCCTGGCGGCGAGTCTGCTGGGCTGGGCCGCCGCACGCTGGCTCTTCGGGCGCCGGCCGGCCGATCAGGCGATAGCCGGGATGGCCGCGGGCTACGTCAACTCGGCCAATCTCGGGATCCCGGTCGCGGTGCAGGTGCTGGGCGACGCCTCATTCGTCGGCCCCGTGCTGCTCTTCCAGGTGCTGCTCGTGACGCCGGTGATCCTGGGCGCGCTGGACGCCGGCACCGACCAGGGCGACGGGACGAACCGGCTGCTCCGGATGGTCCGGATGCCGCTGCGCAACCCGATCATCCTGGCCTCCGCACTCGGCGTCGTCTGCTCGGCGACCGGGTTCCGGCTGCCCGGGGCGCTGGGCCACTCCTGCGAGCTGCTCGGTACCGCCGGGGTACCGACCGCGCTGATCACGCTGGGCATGTCGCTGCACGCCCGCCCCGCCGCCGAGCGGGCTCCCGAGGCCACCACCCACCGTGCCGAGGTAGGGCTCGCCGTCCTCGCCAAGAACCTGGTGCAGCCGCTGGTCGCCTTCACCGTCGGCAGCCTGCTGCTGCACCTGACCACCCACCAACTGCTCGCGGTGGTGGTCTGCTCGGCCCTGCCGACCGCCCAGAACGTCTTCATCTACGCCCGGCAGTACGGGCTGAGCACGGCGCTGCCCCGGGACTCGGTGCTCTTCTCCACCCTGCTGTCGATGGTCACACTCTCCGCCGTGGACTGGGCCCTGACCGCCCATTGACCAGCGACGCTGACCAGCGCCTCTGACCTGCGTCGTTGTCCGGAGTTGATTGATCGGCGGGCCGGCACCCCCTGATCAATCCCGGGCCGGGCTAGAACGGGGTCATGGAGTTCGGAATCCTCGGTCCGCTGCTGGTTCGCGACGAACACGGCGAGCATCCGGTCGCCGCACCCAAGCAGCGGGTGCTGCTGGCCGCGCTGCTGCTGCGCCACGGCCAGGTGACCACCGCCGAGACGCTCGCCGACTGCGTCTGGGACGGCCGGCCGCCGCGCACCGCCAGGTCCGCCCTGCAGAACAGCGTGATGCGGTTGCGCGCCGGCCTCGGCGCGGCCGGCGCGCGGCTGCAGACCCGCGCCGGCGGGTACCTGCTCGAAGCGGCGCCCGAGGAGTTCGACCTGCACCGCTTCACCGAGCTGCACCGAAGCGGTGCGGCCGCGCTCGACCGCAGGGACGACGAGCAGGCGGTCGAACTGCTGGAGGCCGCGCTGGCCGTCTGGCGCGGCGACGCCCTGCTGGACGTGCCCTCCGACCGGCTCCACCGCGAGCAGGCGGAGCGGCTCGCCGACCACCGGTTGCAGGCGATGGAGGCGAGGGTGACGGCCGAGCTGCGGCTACGCCGCCGCTCGATGGTCGCCGAGCTGTATGCGCTGACCGCCGCCCATCCGGGCCGGGAGCGGTTCTGGGCGCAGCTGATGACCGCGCTCTACCAGGAGGGCCGGCAGGCCGAGGCGCTGACCGTCTACCAGCGGGTGCGGCGCGCCCTGGACGAGGAGCTCGGGATCCTCCCCGGCGCCGAGCTGCGCGAGTTGCACCAGCGGATCCTGCGCGCCGACCTGGAACCCGCCCCGGTGGACGAGCCGGCGACCGGTCACCAGCACCGCCCCGCACCGCTCCTTCCCGCACCGCGCCAGACGCCCCCGCCCCTCCCCTCCCGCCGCCAGGCACCCTCGGGGAACGCCCCCTTCACCCCGCTGACCCCCACCCAGCTCGCCGCTCCGCTGGCCGACTTCACCGGCCGGGTCACCGAGCTGGCCGAGCTGACCCGGCTGCTCACCGTGCAGCGCGGCACCGGTATCTGCGCCACGGTGCTGTCGGGCCCGGCCGGCAGCGGCAAGCGGACGCTGGCCGGGCAGGCGGCGCGTGCGGCACAGCGGGCGTTCCCCGACGGCGTGCTCCGCGCCGACCTGCGGGGCAGCCGGCCCGACCCGGCCACCCCGCACGAGGTGCTGGCCGCGTTCCTGGCCGCGCTCGGTGTGCCGGCCGACCGGCTGCCGATGGCGGCCGCGGACCGGGCCGCCCTGTTCCGCGGCATCGTGGCCGGGCGGCGCCTGCTGGTGGTGCTGGAGGATGCGCACAACGCGGCGCAGGTGCGGCCGCTGCTGCCCACCGACACGGCGGGCGCGGTGCTGGTGACCAGCCGGCGTCGACTGCCCGAGCTGATCGGCGCCGTGCCCGTGGCGCTCGGTCCGCTGCCGCTGCCCGATGCGGTGACCTTCCTCCGTCGGGCCGTGGATCCGCGGCAACTGGCGGACGGCCCGGCGGGGTCAGCCGAGCCGGCGGGCGACTCGACGACGCGGACCGGACCGGCGGGCGACGCGGCAACGCGGACCGAACTGGCGGGCGACGCGGCGGCACTGACCGAACTGGCGGCGCTCTGCGACGGCTTGCCGCTGGCGCTGCGGATCTGTGCGCTGCGGCTGGCGACCCGGCCGGGCTGGACGGTGCGCCGACTGGCGGACCGCCTGGTCGACCCGCGGCGGCGGCTCGACGAACTGCGGATCGGTGAGCTGGACCTGCGGACCGCCTTCGCCGGCGCCCTGCGTGCGCTGGACCCGGCGACGGCGGCGGCGTTCGGTCGGCTGGCGCTGCCCGGGCTGGCCACGGTCGGCACCCGGACCGCCGCCGAGGCGCTGGGCAGTTCCGCCCCCCACGCCGAGCACCTGCTGGAGCGGCTGGTCGACGCGCATCTGCTGAACAGTCGCACCCCGGGCCGGTACCGCTACCCGGCGCTGCTGCACCTCTTCGCCCGTGAGTACGCGCAGCAGCAGGACGGCGCTGCCGCCCGGCCGAGCCAGCCGCTCTGCACGATTCCGCGGTGCTGAGCGGCCCTCAGCCTGCCCGGTGCACCCAGTGGTTGGTGTGGATCAGGCGCCCGGCGAACTCGACCCGGCGTTCTCCGCGAAGCGTGAAGCCGATGGAGCGGCAAATCCCGTTCGACGGACCGTTGGTGACGGCGGGAAAGGCGTGCACCGCACCCCAGCGTCCGTCGTCGGCGGCCCGGTCGATGAGCTCCCGGACGGCCAACTTGGCGAGCCCGCGCCCCTGGTAGCGCGGGAGCACCATCCACCCGATCTCGCTGACGAGTGCGCCGTCATTGCCGCGGCTCGCGTGGGAGTCCTGTGGAGAGTCCTGGTGGGACCAGAGTGCGACGGTTCCCGCCGTACCGCCATCGACCTCAATCATCTTGATCCAGGAGCGGTCTGACGCTGCTTCGGCTACGTCCCGCTCGACCTTGGCGGCCATTCCTTCCGCAGGCAGCGGGCCGCCGAGCTCGGCCATCATCACCGGATCGCAGCGCATCGCCAGATAGGCGGCCAGATCCCGGAGTTCAACGTCTCGTAGCCGAATCCTCATTTTCCCGCTCCCTGTTCAACTACTGGTAAGGCATGAGCACTTCACGTTGCATCGGCCCTGTGCCTTACTTGGGTCTACGCGCGTTGTCCCCAGCTTGAGCTCAGCATGCCCGAACATGCCCCACCATGCCCGAACATGTCAGTCAGGAGCATCTGGATGAGCGTCACCCGCCGTCTGCTGACCACTCTCGCAGCAGGCGCCACTTCCATGGCCGCGGTCCTCGTGCCGACCGCCGCCGCCCACGCCGCCACGGGCACCTACTCCCTGGTCGTACTCCCGGACCAGGGCGAGAGCGCCATCTACAACTTCGTCAACTCGGCCACCAAGTCGATCGACGTCACCATCTACGAGCTTCGTGACACCACGCTCGTCAACGACCTGATCGCCAAGCACAACGCCGGTGTCACGGTCAGAGTGCTCATCGACCCCAACCACAGCTCGGTCAACAGCGCCGCCTACAGCGCACTGCAGTCCGCGGGCGTCGGAGTGACCTACTCCTCCAGTGCGTTCACCTACACGCACCAGAAGACGATCACCGTCGACGGCACCAAGTCGTACATCAGCACGGGCAACTTCGACACCACGTACTACTCGACCTCGCGTGACTACGGCGTCTTCGACACCGACAGCGCCGATGTCGCCGCGATCGAGGCCGTGTACAACGCGGACTACGCCAAGACCTCGATCACCCCCTCCGACGGCGACAACCTGGTGTGGTCGCCCACCGACTCGCAGACCCAGCTGCTGAACCTGATCAACGGGGCACAGCACAGCCTGGACGTCGAGGAGGAGGAGTTCGGCGACGCCGCCCTGGTCAACGCGATCGTCGCGGACGCCCAGCGCGGCGTCGCGGTCCGCGTGGTCGCCGAGAACACCAGCGGCTCCTACACCACCCAGTTGAACCAGGTCACCGCGGCCGGCGGCAAGGTGACCACCTACACCAGCTCGACGGGCTACTACATCCACGCCAAGGCGATCGTGTCCGACTACGGCACCTCGACCGCCAAGGCCTTCGCGGGCTCGGAGAACTTCTCCGACAACTCGCTCAACCACAACCGCGAACTGGGCATCATCCTCAGTGACTCGGGCGTGGTCAGCGGCCTCGAGTCGGCCATCACCGCCGACTTCAACCACACTGCGGGCAGTGGCAGTGGCAGCGGCACCGTCACCGTGACCACCCCGGGCAACCAGACCGGCACCGTCGGCACCGCCGCCAGCCTGCAGATCAGCGCCGGCGACACCGCCAGCGGCACCCTGAGCTACTCGGCGAGCGGCCTGCCCGCCGGCCTGTCGATCAACTCCAGCACCGGCCTGATCAGCGGCACCCCGACCACCGCCGGCACCTCCAACGTGACGGTCACCGCCACCGACTCCACCGGTCCGACCGGCACCACCACCTTCAGCTGGACCATCAACGGCGGTGGCGGCACTGGCAACACCGTCACGGTGACCAACCCGGGCAACCAGACCGGCACCGTCGGCACCGTCGCCAGCGTGCAGGTCAGCGCCGGCGACTCGGCCAGCGGCCAGACCCTGAGCTACTCGGCCACCGGCCTGCCCGCCGGCCTGTCGATCAGCTCCTCGGGCCTGATCAGCGGCACCCCGACCACCGCCGGCACCAGCAACGTGACCGTCACCGCCAAGGACAGCACCAACGCCAGCGGTTCCGCCAGCTTCACCTGGACCGTCAACCCGGCCTCCGGCGGCGGCTGCACCTCGGCCCAGCTCCTCGGCAACCCGGGCTTCGAGACGGGCGCGCTCTCGCCGTGGACCGGCTCCTCGGGCGTCATCAACAGCGATCTGACCTCCGAGCCGTCCCACTCCGGCAACTACGACGCCTGGCTTGACGGTTACGGCACCACCCACACCGACACCCTGGCCCAGTCGATCACCCTGCCGACCGGCTGCACCAACTACGACTTCAGCTTCTGGCTGCACGTCGACACCGCCGAGACCTCGACCACCAAGGCCTACGACACCCTCAACGTCCAGGTCCTGAACAGCTCCGGCACCGTGCTCGGCACCCTGGCCACCTACTCCAACCTAAACGCCAACACCGCGTACGCCCAGCACTCCTTCAACCTGTCCGCCTACGCCGGCCAGACCGTCACCCTCAAGTTCACCGGCACCGAGGACAACCAGTACCAGACCAGCTTCGTGCTCGACGACACCGCCGTCAACGTGAGCTGACAGAACACCAGTTCAGGTCCCCGGTTCGCCCGCCGAACCGGGGGCTTCACGCTGCTCGGGTAACCGACTTGCGCCTAAGCGGTCTTGGAGCCCGCACCGGCCAACTCCGGCTAAGGGCACCAGATCCGCGTCACACGCTCAGTGAATTCGTTTGTCCACGGGCCATCAGCTTGCCAGCAGCTCCGCCAACCGCTGATGAGCCGGGCCATCGAGCGTGCGCTGTAGTGATTCAGCCCGCAAGCGGACCAGTCCTTGCGGCGACCTGTCTGGGTATGGATGGGGACCACATAGGCCAGGTCACCAACGTCGGAGCCCGACAGACCAGCGTCGATACCCCTTCGCGCATCCGCCATCCCGGACAGTGGCGCGGCACCGGTCACCGCTGCCGCCGCCGCGAGAAACCGCCATCGATCCACCTGCTCTCCGCCCTTCGCTCCATCATCGGCGGCGCGCCTCAGCCTCCGCCATCGGCGTGATGCCGAAACCGCCGCGATGATCTGTTTCTGCGTCAGTCCGTAGCCATCGGCCAGCAGACCGTGCCATCGCAGAATCGGCATTCGCCGTTCGGTCTCCCAGCGCTTCAGGTTCTCCGGATCGAACCACTGCCCGCCCTGAAGCTTCTGAAGGAGCAATGCCTGCTCCCCCCGAGAACGTTCGGCTGCCTCGCGGATGCCCCTCAGCAGCACACCGATCCCGTCCGGTGCCATCATGCCTGCCCCCGTTTGGCTGACAGTCTCGTTCCCGATTCTGGCACCCCCAAGCGGACCCTCTGCACAGAAACGCACCTCCTCCCTGGCACCAGCGCCACAGACACCGAGCCGGCGGCACGATGCCAACACCACTCCGGGCGGGGCTCTGCCGCCGCCCTCCAGCGTGGTCTGACGATCGCCTCACGACTCCCGCGCGGCGTCTGTGCGGGATGCGACGCCCCCATATGGCGGTGGCGAGCCCGGCTCGGCCGCTGTTCCCGTGCTCCCGCTAACCGGATCGCCCGGAGTACTCCTCCGGGCATACCCGTAGGGGCGGAAGCGGCGGTTCGCCTCATCCTTCCGGCTAACCCCCTACTTCTCTGAGTGGACGTCAACTCCCTTGCGATGAACCTATGGTCATCGCATGACCGGCATTCGTCGCACTGTCGCAGTGGCAGGGCTGTTGCTCGCCCTGCCGCTGTCCATCGTCGCTTCCAGCACCGCGCTCGCTGCCACTCCCACCGCGGTCGCCTCCTCCCCGACGGCCGGGCCGGCCGCCTCCGCCACCGTGCCGACCGGGGTCCACATCGAGCTGCCGCGCCCAACCGGCCCGTACGCCGTCGGGCGGGACATCCTGCAGCTGGTGGACCAGGACCGGCCCGACCCGTGGGTCCCGTCGGCGGGCCCGCGCCAGCTGATGGTGTCGATGTACTACCCCGCCGACCCAGGCACCGGCGGCCCGGCCCCATACATGACGCCGGAGGCCGCGCGGCTGATGCTGGACGGGAAGCTGCCCGGCAACACCGTCCCCACCGACGCGGTCACCAGCGTAGGGACCTGGTCGAGGACCGACGCCCGCCCGGAACCCGGCCGCTTCCCGCTGGTGCTGCTCTCCCCCGGCTTCACCATGCCTCGCACCGAACTGACCAGCCTCGCCGAGGACCTGGCCAGCCGGGGATACGTCGTCGCACTCGTCGACCACACCTATGAGAACACCGGCACGACGTTCCCCGACGGGCAGACGCTCACGTGCGCCATCTGTGACACCTGGCCGCCCGGCGGCCCCGCAGTGATCGACGCGAGCCGGGCGACGGACATGTCCTTCGTCATCGACCAGCTGACCGCCCACCCGCACCCCGCCTGGCGGTACTCCCGGATGATCGACGCCCGGCGGATCGGGATGGCGGGGCACTCGATCGGCGGCTCGGCGGCCGTTCCGTCCCTGGCCACGGACGACCGGATCCGGGCCGGAGTCAACCTGGACGGCACGATGGACTACGCCGTCCCCACCGGCGGACTCGGCGGCAAGCCGTTCATGATGATCGGTCACCCGCTGGGCGCCGGGGTGGAGGACCCGACCTGGACGGACGCCTGGGCCAAGCTGAACGGCTGGAAGCGCTGGCTGACCTTCGCGGGCTCGAACCACGGCACGTTCACCGACAACCAGTTACTGCTGAACGACTTCGGCTACCCGAACCCTCCCGGCACCACGATGCCGGCCGAGCGCGGGATCGAGCTCACTCGCGAGTACGTCGCGGCCTTCTTCGACCTGCAGCTGAAGGGGATCCCCCAGCCGATCCTGGACGGGCCGACGGCGCAGAACCCGGAGGTCGGCTTCCACCCGTGAACGGTGAGCGGTGATCGTCGCCCGCGCGGCCGTCGGCACTCTGCCGGCGCCGCGCCCGCGGCGGATATGGAGGCTGCGGGCGGTCGGGGCTGATCGGAAGGCGGGCTTTCGGGTGGCTGGGACGTTGCGGCAGGCCGGGTACTGGCTCGGGCAGGTTTGCGATGAGCTTGTCATGGATGCCGTGGCGCGGGAGTTTGAGGGTCCGTCGCTGCTAAAGGGCTTGGTTTGAAGCCGAGTTGGGGTCTATGTACGACAGGGCCGGGGGCCTCGGGGGCGGTCCCCGGCGGGCGGGTGGTGGGGCGGGTCAGGGCTCGGGGGTGAGCAGGCCCTTGCGGAGGGCGGCTTCGGGGTCGTCGAAGAGGGCCATCGCGGTGGGCAGCCGCAGGAAACCGTAGCGCCGGTAGAAGGGCTCGGTGCCGGGCTTGGCGAAGAGGATGACCTTCCGGTGGCCGCTCGATCTCTCGAGCAGGTGTCTGACGATTCTGTCGCCCAACCCCAGCCCCTGGTAGTCCGGGTGGACCGCGATGTCGGCGAGGTAGGCGGTGTCGACCCCGTCGCCCAGCACCCGGCCCGCTCCGATGAGCATGTCGCCCGCGTAGACGAAGCAGACGAACATGCTGTTGCTCAGGGCGATGGCCAGCGACTGCGGCGACTTCTCGCCCATCGACACCATCTTGTAAAGGGCCGACAGCTCGGCCAGGTTGACGCGCTTGGCGTCCTCGACCCAGGTACAGTCAATCGTCTTTGCGGTCAGCGTGTTCGTGTTCATGAGTTCACGCTAGACCTGGTCTGGTACGGGGGAGAGGAACCAGAGCCATGACGGATTTGGGTACCAGAATGTCGGCTGCCGAGGTCTTGATCAGCCTTGACCGCTGCTCGCCGACGCCGCTGCGGCTCCAGTTGGAGCAGCGGCTGCGAGATCTGATCCGCGCCGGTGTGTTGACCGCCGGTACGCTGCTGCCGTCCAGCCGCGTACTCGCTGCCGACCTCGGGGTGTCCCGCCGGTTGGTGGTCGAGGTTTACGAGCAACTCGTTGCTGAAGGTTACCTCATCAGCACCGAACGCTGTGCGACCCGGGTCGGCGTGGTTGCCGCGACAACCGGGTGCGCCACCACCCAGGAACCGTGGACCCCGCGCTACGACCTGCGCCCGGGCCTTCCCGCCCTGGCGGAGTTCCCGCGCGCGGCCTGGCTGCGCGCGATCACGCACGCGGTGCGGCAGGCCCCTGACGCCGCCTTCGGCAATCCCGACCCGCGCGGCTCGGCAGTTCTACGGTGTGCAGTGGCCGACTACTTGAGAAGGGCCCGGGCGGTCGTGGCGCACCCCGACCGCATCATCATCTGCGCCGGCTTCACCCAAGCGCTTTCCCTGCTCACCAGCACACTCGCCACACTCTCGGGGCGGCCGACCATCGCGCTGGAGAACCCCGGCGCCGTCGGCCGGGACCGCACCATCACGGCGGCCGGCGGCGACTGGACGCTGTGCCCCGTTGACGAGCACGGCATGCAGATCAACCGATTACCGCACCACGCGCACGCCGCCGTCGTCACCCCCGCCCATCAGTTCCCACTCGGGGTCACGCTGGCACCGCACCGCCGCACCGCGCTGCTGGACTGGGCCCGCGACGGCCGGCTGGTCATCGAGGACGACTACGACGCGGAGTTCCGCTTCGACCGGCAACCCCTCGGCGCGGTTCAGGGATTGGCCCCCGAGCACGTCGCCTACGTCGGCACGGTCAGCAAGACCCTCTCCCCCGCGCTGCGGCTGGGTTGGCTGGTACTGCCGTCCGCGCTGGTCGACGCGGTGACGCAGACCAAGAAGGCCTGCGACGTCGGCAGTCCCACCCTCGACCAACTCGCCCTGGCGCACCTGATCGACAGCGGCGCCTACGAACGCCACCTCCGGCGGATCCGCAAGCACTACCACTGCCACCGCGACGCACTGGTCTCGGCACTCGGCCGGCACCTGCCCCACGCGGAGATCACCGGTATCGCCGCAGGGATCCACCTCGTCGTCCGGTCACCGGGCGCCCCGGATCCCGACCGCCTGGTGATCGCCGCCGCCCACAACGACCTTGCCATCGGCAGCATTTCCCGCTTCCTCCTAGGCGAGGCCCGCGAGCATTCCGACCGGATCGTCCTCGGCTACGCCAACATCCGGCCGAGCGCCATCGACACCGCCGTGCGCACGCTGGCCGCCCTCACCCGGCCGGTGGGGCCGAGTGAGGGCGGTTCATGAGGGCGTACCCCGAGGGGATGGGATCGAGGTCAGCCCTGCGACAGTCGGGTCTTTGACGGTCCGTCAGTGACAACCCGGTTGCCCTGAGGCGGAATTGCGAGGGCTGCGGCCTGCTCCAAGCCCATGCCCTTGGTCTCCTCCGCCCAACGCACGCTCACCAGCAGGCCGATTGCCGTCAGGGCGGCGGCCAGCAGCATGGTGGGACCGATGCCGAGGCCGGTCAGGGCAACCGGGAGCAGGAAAGTGCCCACTGCCGCGCCGATCCGGCTGACCGAGGTGGCCAGGCCAACGGCCGTGGCGCGGACGGACGTCGGGAAGAGCTCATTGGGGTACGTCCAGTCAAGGACGTTGGGGCCGCCGCACAGGAACGCGTAGGCGCAGAGGGCGAGCAGGGCCAGCAGGGCGGGGGCGGTGGGCCAGATGCCGAGGAAGACCAGCGGCACGATCATCAGCGCGAACGACCAGATGATCGTGGGCCGGCGGCCGTGGCTGTCGATGGACCGCAGCGCGGGGTAGCACCCGATCAGGAAGACCAGGCTGATCAGGCCGGTGCCCAGGGTGTCCATCACGGTGCCGCCGGGCAGGCCGAAGGATCCCAGGATGGCCGGGCCGAAGGTCAGCATCGCGAACAGCGGGGCCACCTGGCAGAGGAAGAACAGCCCGCAGAACAGGGTGCGGCGACGGTACGCCGGACTGAACAGCACGCGCAGCGAACCGGCGTCCAGCCGTTCACCGTCCAACGTCTGGGCGCCGCCGCCGAGTTCCTCGACGGTGACGTCGCGACCGAGGTGCTTGCGCACCACCGCGACCGCCTCCTCGCCGCGGCCGTGCTGGGCGAGCCAGAGCGGTGACTCCGGGGAGCCGCGCCTGATCACCAGGAAGAACACGCAGAGCACGGCCGAACTCGCCTGCATCCAGCGCCAGCTGCCCGACCCGCCCAGCTGCAGGAACAGGTAGCCGACGACGTACGCCAGCACCGAGCCGGCGTACCAGGCGACGATCTGCTTGCCGAGCAGCCGGCCGCGCTCCTTGATCGGCAGCCATTCGGCCAGCAGGGAGGTGGCGATCGGGTAGTCGGCGGCCACCGCCATGCCGAGCACGAAGCGCAGCGCGACGATCGCCCAGACGTCCGTGGCCCAGAACGACGCGATCGAGCAGACCACCATCACCAGCAGGTCGAGGGTGTACATCACCTCGCGGCCGATCCGGTCCGTCAGCACGCCGAACACCGCCCCGCCGACGAACATCCCGACCAGTGCCGAGGCGCCGATCAAGCTCACGTCGGCCGTGCTCAAACCCAGTTCGGGGGTCATGCCGATCAGGGCCACGCCGACGATGCTGAGGATGTAGCCGTCCAGCAACGGCCCGCCGGAGCAGGCCAGCGCCAGACGGCGGTGAAAGGCCGAATACGGTGCGTTGTCGATCACTGTGGAGGACATTCCAACCACTATGAGAACCCGAGGTGTCTACCCGGCAGGGACCAAAGTCCTCGGAATTACTCACGGAGGTCCCGGGTCCGGCGATATCGCACCATCCGCCACCCCGCTACTTACAGGTCGGTCACATAACGGTCATTGAACAGGCGGACACAAATCACTGTCAGGAGAAGTCTTGTGGCAGTGGCCACACATCCTTGTCCGTGTGCGACCTCACACATCACTGTGCACCAACGCGAAGAACGCGAAGCAACCGGGGACCGCGTGGTGCGGTCCCCGGCCATCGAATCAAGCGATCGTGCTGCGGGCCGATCAGGTGTAGCAGTAGTCCAGGTTGCCCATCTGGCCGTTGTTGTAGGTGTTGGTGGCCCAGGTCGGGTTGCCGGCGCTGTTGTAGAAGACGAAGTTGCCGTCGTTCTGCATCACGGCCTGGCCACCGGGGGCCGGGTTGAGGGCGCCCAGGGTGCAGACGATGTTGTTGTTGGAGTCCTCGAGCTTGGCGTAGCCGGACTGCGACCAGTCGATGTGGGTCACGCCCTTGCCGTTGGTGCCGCTCGCCCAGATGGTGTGGGGGGCACCGTTGCTGTCCCACTTGGTCAGCACGAAGTTGCCGTCGGCCTGGAGCGCGATGGCGTACGGGAAGTTCTCGGTGTAGCCGTTGGTACCGGGGTACCAGTCGGCCTGCGACAGGGTGAAGGTCGCGGACCGGATGCCGGCGCCGACGGTCGCGTTGGCCTCGGTCGCGGTCAGGCTCAGCGCGGCCACGACGGCGGTGCCGACCAGCGCGGCCTTGGTGACGGCGCCGCCGATCGACGAGCGCTTCATGATGGTGCGGGACATCGGGCTTCCTTTCGAAGGACGAGCAAGCGGCGACGCGCTGCCGGGGCGGCGACCGCGCTTCGCACCCCTCGATGCTCACCAAGGCCCGTATCGCGGCCGTATCGCGGCGGCCTCGATCGCCCGAACGGCAGAGCGCCGGGGACCGCGTGGTGCGGTCCCCGGCGGTCAGTCGAGCCGTCGTGTTCCAGGCCGATCAGGTGTAGCAGTAGTCCAGGTTGCCCATCTGACCGTTGTTGTAGGTGTTGGTGGCCCAGGTCGGGTTGCCCGCGGTGTTGTAGAAGACGAAGTTGCCGTCGTTCTGGAGCACGGCCTGGCCGCCGGGGGCCGGGTTGAGCATGCCCAGGGTGCAGACCACGCCGCCCGAACTGTTCAGCAGCTTCGCGTAACCCGACTGCGACCAGTCGACGTTGGTCACGCCCTTGCCCTTGGTGCCGCTCGCCCAGATCGCCTGCTGGCCGGGACCGCTGACGGTCTTGTACAGCACGAGGTTGCCGTCGGACTGCAGCGTGAGCTCGTAGCCGCCGCCGGTGGTGAAGATGACGTCGTTGACGGACCAGTCGGCCTGCGACAGGGTGAACTGCGCCACCCGCACGCCGGCGCCGACGGTCGCGTTGGCCTCGGTCGCGGTCAGGCTCAGCGCGGCCACGACGGCGGTGCCGACCAGCGCGGCCTTGGTCGCGGCGCGACGAATCGCGGCGCGCTTCTCCGAACGGACAGTCATGTGCTGCTTCCTTCCCGATGGACGAACCGTTGCCGTGTTGCCGGGCCAGATCCTGGCCGGGCGGCGTATCGCAGGCGTATCGCCCGTCCACCGGGAAGGATTTGTAGGGTCAGGAACTCATTGCGCACTCGTTCCTGCGGAAGCGTCGGAATCCGGGCGACATGAGCACCGGCTGTGTTGGCGAGTCTTGAGCACTCGCTGACTCATAGGACAGGGGCGTGGACGTTGGCGCATACGCACTGTGATGCGCCCGGAGTGGCAACGTTCAGTTGGGAGCCACAGCATTTCGGCGGTATCCGACCCTGCAGCGCGTGGACCAGGCGGCGGCGGGCTGAACCCGGTGGCCGTCTGAGCGAACGGCAGTGAGCCCACTGCGTTCGAACTTAATCCGGTCGCCAGCTGCCAAGAACAGCGACCGGTCCAGCTCGAAGGCAGAGCCGTCATCGGTCTCGACCTCGTCCAGCAGGACCAGGCGCGGGACGGGTGCCGCTTGCGCCCCGGCACCTTCTTGGCCCCGTCGTAGCCGCAGGTGGCCGCCGGCACCGTGGCCGCCGCCCGCAGTGGCTGCGCGTCGATCACCGCCGCGGTCGGCTCCGGATCGCGGCCGGCCTCCTTGCGGACCAGGCCGCGCAACCGGTTGTGCAGTTCCGCGAGCAAGCCCTTCACACGCCACCGCCGCGCGAATGCGTAGACGCGGTCCCACGCCGGGAAGTCGCCCCGCATCGCTCGCCAGGTGATGCCGCCCGCCACCAGATAGCGAACAGCGTCCAACATCTGTCGGTGGCAGTACGGCTCATGAGCCGCCGGCTGGCCCGGCGGCGAGCGTGAACCGTCCCGGGGTGGGTTCGGGCCTTCACCCGTGAAGGCCCGAACCCACGATCGAGGGCGTCATACAGCACGATCTGGTCAATGTTGTCGAAGTGCTCCGGGTTCACCGAAGTTCCGGTGGAACGGTTGAGGATCCGCAGCGCGCGATGCCCACCTGGCGTTCCGGCTCCCCCTGGACACATGCGCGCCGAATACAGAGGTATCGAGATCCTTGAGGGACTCCAGTACCAGAGTGGCAATCGCAAAGCGAGGATCGCAGCGATCAGCGGCCTCGGGAACGGCGACGACCGTCATCTGGGCTGACACGCCGGCGAGGACGCCGTTGAGCGAGTCCTCGAGCACAATGCATTCGTCGGGTGACGCGCCGAGGGCGGCGGCTGCGCGGAGGTAGGCGCCCGGGTGGGGCTTGCCGTGTTCGTCGTCTTCGGCCGAAAACACGGCATCGAAAGATCGGTCAAGGCCGGTGCTCGCGAGCGCAGCGCGAATCACCGACTCCGGCGAAGATGACACGACGGCCATCGCCCTCGATGCTAGCGCGCACGCCGCGACGGCGTGTTCGGCGCCGGGTTTCAGCGCCACTCCCTCCAGCCGACGGCACACGGCGGCCACGATCTGCTGCTCGACGTCGTCGGGGTCGGCTTGAATGGTGGCTCGATCGAACCAATAGGCCACCATGTCCCTTTGCCGCAGCCCGCGCGTCGCCGCCTGCATCTCCGTTGTGAGGTGCAGGCCACGCGGACCGAACACTTCACGCTTTGCCGCGTCCCAGATCGGCTCGGAGTCGATCAAAAGGCCGTCAAGGTCGAATAGGACAATCGGTTGCATCGGTTGCTCTTTCGTTGGCGATCACGCGAGGACGAGACGATTCGCTGCCCCGCCGTGCATGAGCAGATGGTGCTGTGGTCGATGACGATGCTCATGAGCCGCCGGCTGGCCCGGCGGCGAGCGTGAACCGTCCCGGGGTGGGCTCGTCGGCCCAGCCCCGGTCGGCCAGCCGCTTCATCTTCGACCGAACTCCTTCCACACTTGCCGGAACCGGCTCCAGTCCGAGTACGGCAGTGATCTCCTGACAGGACATCACTGGCTCCCCGCCGGATGCTTGTTCGGTGAGCGTAGCGAGGATGCGCTGGTAGTGGGGAGCGAGCGCGTCCATGGAAAGCGCGGGACGCCACACCGGGACGATCGAGCCCCATCGCGCGGCCCTCGGTAGGGGAACCTCGGCGGGCGCGTTCGTCGCGGGCTCCGACCCGGAAGACTCACCGGCTCCCGGGCCAGCTTCACCTGCCCGTCCGGGCCGCGGCCCGGACAGAACCTCGCCAACGCGCTGCCGGGCGATCAGCCACTCGTGCCAGGCCGTCTCCGCTTCGGCGAGCTCAGCGAGTACCCGGTCCGCCACCTCCCGAAGCTCCTCCAGGCGCTCACGCGCGGCCGGCTCTCGCTCCTCCAGGAGACCCACCACCGACGCCATCCCGGCATCTCCACCAACGAGACAACCCAACGGCCCGAGCATGCCTCGCCATGCCGGCATCATGCCTGAACTGCGGAAACCCGCCGATCAAATATGAGCCCGCCACTCCGACTCGTCCGAGGTCTCGAAGAGCACTTCCCAACGGCCCTCCTCAGGCGCGAAGCGGGCAGCTGCCCGCCGTGCCTCGTCCTGCTGCTGACGTTTTCTCTTCCGCTGACCCGGCATCGGCCCAGCATCGCTGGCCTGCACGATCACAGCAAGGTCATTACCCATCGCCCGGTACCAGTGCGCGTTGATCATTTGTCAGATAGCCCCGGACGCCCACCCGAGGTGCCTTGGATCACCGCCGTGGCATGGTGCATCACCCGTTGCCGGACTCCCGACGGAGCCGCCGGACCTCGGCAATGAGGCGGGGGATGGCCTCGCGGGCGGTGGCGATGAACCGCGCGTCCTCATCCCAGCGTTCGTCTGCGACATCAACGTAGCGTGGCTGCTGGACGAGGGTCGCTGCGACGGCAGATCGCCGCGTTCGGGCCTCGGATACGGGTGTTGCCCGTTAGGTCGATGTAGATGAGCGGGACTCGGCGGTGCCCATCGGGAGTCGTCTCGCCACGCAAGGCGATCTGTTCAAGATAGTAGCCGCGCCCGAATTCGCAGACGGCCGTGCTCTTGCCCAGTCCTGGATAGGCGTCCACCAGCGCCGCCGGCTTGGCCTTGTCGCCGTCCTGCCGGTTGGAGTCGACGATCTCTGCGAGGTCGTCGTGCAGGCTCAGCAGCTGGGGCGTCTTGATCGGCCCGATGTTGGCGTGCCAGACCGCACGCCGATCGTTGTACCGCACGAGATCCCATGTCGGCAGCGCGAGTCTCCTTGGCCGACAGCCGTTCCGGCTGGATGCGGCTGGAGCTGTTGACGAACTCCAGCCAACCCTTGAGTCGGGTGAGGGAGTACTGCCGGTCATCCCCTTCGAATTCTTCATGCTCGTCGCCCTGGCTCATCGAGTCTCCCAAGCGTCCGTGTACAAGTCCGCTTCGTCGATGGAGGCATCAGCGTCGCCGGGGAAAGTCGCATCGCATTCCTCCTCCTCGTCGTCATCGCCGCCCTGATCTGCACCTGCACCCGGTGCCGTCTGCAGGCCGGATCGGCCGTCAGGCCCGCTGTCCTCATCTGATGGTGCGTCCAGGGCTGTCAGCCGACGGAGGGATGGAAGCTGGGCGACGTCGTCCTGCGGTGCGTCGTCCACGGCTACGAGCCTCAGGCGTTCCCGTGAGAGCCGTACCGCCATGCGCCGCTCGACGCGGTCCGCGGTCAGCCCGCCCCCCCAACGCTCCAGCAGCTCGATCAGCCTGGCGGACTTCGATCCAGACGTGCGTGGCATCTTCGCCCAGCCGTGCCGACTGGTGGCTCAGACGGGCGATCGGGTGCGCCGCCATGTCCCGGACTTCCTGCTGCTTCTGAGGTCGGGAGCGGTGCGGGTCGTCAACGTCAAGCCGATGGATCGCCTGCGCGACCCAGAGATCGCGGAGGCTCTGGCGTGGCCGGGCAAGCTGGTCGAGGTCCCCTGCGTTCGTTACGGCTCTTTCTTGGGCTCCGTACCGTCATGCCCTGGACGGTACGGAGCACCCGTACCGTCCAGGCGCGAAAGACCGCAAGAGTCCGACAACTGACAACTACCGAACGTCACCGATGCTCATGATCACTCGGATTTGCTCGGACGGTGCTCATGATCCGCCGACAGTGCTCACCGAACCTTGGACCCTGCAGGATTGACGGATCGTCAGGGATTGGAGAGCAGATCGCGCAGCAGGGCCACGGTGTCCGGGTCCAGGCTGCGGCCGGTGCGGCGACTCAGGGCGTCCAACCGGTTGACGGCCTTCAGGAGTTGATCGCGGGCGCCGGCCGAGGCGTAGGCGTAGAACAGGTCGCGGTGCAGCAGTTCGACGTCGGGGGCCACGGCGAGGCCGCGGAAGACGGCTGCCTCGGCGCTGCGGTGGTCGCCGTACTGCAGCCGGCGGGCGGCCAGTTCATGGGCGGTGTCGATGATCGCGGCCAGCATGTCCTGCCGGGTCGCCTCGGCCCAGCCGTAGCCGGTGGCCGGGGCCTCGGCGAACGGGGCGCCGCGGACCAGGGCGAGGGCGTGGGCCAGGGCGGCGTCGGCAGTGGTGCTGGTGCTGCGCATGCCGCGCCGGTAGAGGCTGCGGAACTCGTCCCAGTCACAGGTGACCGTCGGGGCGAAGGTGCAGTTCTCCAGCTCGTCCTGGCGCAGGAACGCCCGGCCGTCGGGGTCGCCGCCGAACCAGGCGGCGAGCTCGCCGACGGTGGCGGCCGCGGGGTGGTCCGGGCGGGCGTGGTCGCCCGGGTGCAGGGCCCGCTGGACGGCCGCCGGGTCGGTGCCCGGGTTGAGCGCCAGGAAGGCGGCTGCTTCGGTCAGGGCGGGCAGGTCGCCGGGTTCGGCCGGCCCGGTGGCGCCGAGCACGTCGACCGGGCCGAGCAGGCGCACCCGGGGGGTGGTGCGGATGGCGTGCGCCTCGGGCGAGCGGAGGATGGCGAGCAGGTCGTCCGCGTCGGTGCGGGCGGCCAGGGGGGTGCCGTCGGGCGGGGTGGAGCCGGGCGGGGTGGAGCCGGGCTCGGTGGCAGGGATCGGCTCGGGCCGGAACGGCATGCGCGGGTCGGCCGGGGCCGCCGCCTGGGCCGTTTCATGGGTGGGCACGGGCTCGGTGGTGTCGGCGGTCTCGGTGGGGACATCGGCGGGCGGCGCGGCATCCACACCCGGCTGCGGGTCTGCGGGAGGCAGCGGGTCTGCGGGAGGCGGGACGTCCAGGGGCGGCATCGCCACCAGCGCCGGAAGGTTCTCGATCACCGGCGCGTCCGCCTGCCGACCCGGCCGCTTGGCGCCACCCGCACCGGCCGGGTCGAGCGAGGCGAACGGGCTGCTGCCGGTGCCGATCAGGCGGGCGATCAGCTTGGGTCCGCTCTCGGGCGGGCCGTCGGGCAGCGCACCGCCCACGAAGGAGGCCGTGCCGGCGGCGACGCCGGCCAGCACCGGCACGGGCTTGGGCAGTTCGGCGGGCTCGATCTCGTCCCCGTCATAGGTCCAGGCAGGCGCCTCTTCCTCGGCGGTTGCGGCAGTGGTGCTGAGCAACTCGCTCCAGTGTGCGAACTGTTCCTCGGTCAGCCGCTGCAACTGCACGGAGAGGTGCAGGCCGGGCAGCACGGCGGCGCCGGTGCTGGGCAGCGTCCAGCGGGCGACCGGGCCGGCGCCGCGCTCGGGCGCCCGGGAGATCACGGCCAGGCAGGTGCGCGGGCGGCCGTCCAGCAGCCGTCCCAGCTCTGACGGGACGTCACCGGTGGGCGGCTGTGCGGAGAGCACGATGTCGGGCACCCAGGCCTCGTCGGCCTCGCCGCGGCTGCGGGCGTCCCGGGGGTGCGCGGCACCGACGTTCACCAGGGCGCCGCGTGCCTCGTCGATGCGCGGGCCGAGTTCGGTGAGCGCCTCGGCGAGGGTCGGGTAGCGGTGCACCCGGTCGGCGACGGTGTCGGAGACCGGCAGTTCCTCGGGGAAGCCGATCAGGTGCAGGTTGAGGTTGTCGGCCAGCGGGCTGTGCGCGAGTTCCAGCGCGATGGTGCGCAGCACCGCCCGGGCGTCGTCGGGGTGACCGGAGAGGTGCATGAGCCGGATGGTCTCCAGGTCGGCGAGGACCGCCGCGCCGTCGGGGGCCGTGCCCAGGGTGACCAGCGCCGGGTAGGGCGCCGGGACCTTGGCGGCCTGCTCGGCGGAGAGCAGGTCGTCGGAGTCGCCCGCGCACCACCAGACGTTGGCGGCGTGCGCGGCCCGGAACGGGGCGATCGGCACGGCGGCGGCGGCCAGGTGCAGTTCGACGACGCCGCCGTTGGTGACCCGGACGGCGGCGAGCGGGGGCAGCCGCTTGCCGGTGCGGCTGACGTTGCGGCCCAGGGTGCGCAGTGACCGGTTGAGCAGGTCCAGGCCGGTGCTGCTCTGCCGGGCCTTCAATTCGGCCTCGAAGGTGGCGGCGGGCAGCGCGGGCATCGGGATCCGGCGCCGGGGGCGGCGGTTCCGCTGCTGCTGGCCGCGCCGGTGGGCCACGGCGCCGATCAGCACGGCGGCGAGCAGCACGCCGATCCCGGAGGCGGCGAGGGCGGCGGTGTAGCTGCTCTTGGCGTCCTCGACGGGCCCGCCGGGGTGGGCGGCGACCTGCGGGGGCGGGGTCAGGTGGGGGGCCGGGTGCGGCGACACGTCCCGGCCTGCGGGTGCCGACGGCGCCGAACCGGGCTGCGGGGTAGCCGAACCCGGCGCGGGCGAGCCCTGTGCGGGCTGTGCGGACTGTGCGGGCTGTGCGGGCTGTGCGGGCCCAGACTGTGCGGGCGCGGGCTGGCTGGGTGCCGCCGGGCTCGGAGCCGGAGCCGGCTGGGTGGGCGCGGCGCCCGGAATGGTCAGCACCATGCCGGGCTCCAGCGTGTTCGGGTCGGTCAGCTTCTCCCCGTCCGGTGCGGTCACGCCCTTGTTGGCGTCGAACAGCTGCGGCCAGGCATCCGAACTACCCATCTCCCGCAGGGCGATGGCCGAGAGCGTGTCACCGGGCTGCACGGTCGCGGTGGCGTGCCGCGCCCCGCCCGAACCGCCCGCCGGAGCGGTCGCGTTGGTGGACGCGGGCGCGGAGGCGGTGTCGGGCTTGGCGTCGGCGGGCATCAGCAGCCGCCAGCCGGGCTGGATGGGCCGGTCCGCATCGAAGACGGTACCGGAACCATCCATCACCCGACCGGCGTTGAGCTTGGCGATCTCCTGCCAGCGGTCACCCGAGCCGAGTTGGTGTTCCGCGATCGACCAGAGGCTGTCGGCCGGGCGGCTGTCCTTGACGGTGTAGGTCGGCGCCTGCGGGCCGGGGTCGGCGGCGGGCGCCGCGGTGGTCGCGGAGGCCGTGGTGAGCGCGGCCTGCTGCGCGGCGGAAGCGAGTTGGGCCGGTGCCGTGGCGGCGCCGAGCTGCGCCGGGCTCGCGGTCGCGGCGAACGCGCCCCCGGCCACCGGGAGCAGCGCGATCACCGCACCGACCAGCCCGCCCGCGAGCCGCTGGCTCCACCCGAAGGCCGGCAGCCGCCGCACCACCCGGCCGCGCAGCTGCGCCGGGATCTCCAGCAGCACCGACAGCGCGAAGCAGCCCCAACCGAGCCAGCCGATCGCGACCAGCGCCCAGAGGAAGAGCCGCCCGTCGTCCGGCGAGGTGAGCAACTGCCCGATGTCCTGGTGCCCGACGCCTCCCATCGCGGACACCGCCTGGGTGCCGTAGAGCAGCGCGGCGGGCACCCCGACCAGCAGCACGGCGAGCACCAGCAGCGCGCCCAGCGCGGTCGGCAGTGCGCGCATCGGGCTGCGGCGGCGGCCCGGCGGGCCGACCGGGGCCGGGCGCGGACGGCCGTTCGAACTCCCGTGTCGCCCCTGGGTCTTGGTTCGTGTCGCGGCCATCAGGCACCCCCCGCATTCTGGCCGCCGACCACCATGGTCGCGGTACCGGTTCCTTGGATCGACAGGGTGGAGACACCGAACAGCCCGAGCAGCGCGGTCCGGTAGACGGGGTGGACGACCACGGTGATGCTGGTGGCCAGCGGCGGCGGCGGTTTGGCCGGGTCCGGGGGTTCGGCGACCAGGCCCCGGTAGGCCGGGTCCTTCTGCAGGAAGGCGGTGGCCGCGGCATAGGCGGCCTTGGTGTTGATCAGGTACTGGCCCTGTTTGAACAGGGTCGGCTGATCGATCTGCTGGCCGCCGACCCGGGCCGCCTCCTGGGCCATCTCGTCGGCGTTGACGATGGCCCGCAGTTCGCCGCCGCAGTCCAGCACGATGCCGAGGAACATCAGCATCATGGCGGAGCCGAGCGCCACGAAGATCGAGATGGTGCCGCGGTCGCGGTCACCCCGACGGACCCTCACGTTCCCCTCCCCAGGGCTTGGGACCTCAACTGCCCGGCCCGACGCGCTGCTACGTCGAGCGGTACTGGTCGATGACGGATCGGAAGGTCCCCTGCAACTCCAAGGCGCCGGGTACCCAAATCGGCGACAAATCATTCACCGGAACCTTGCAGGACACATCCACCCGGACGTCCTGCGGCAGCGGATCAGCCGTCAACTGCTCCACGGTGGCCGCGACCTGCAGACCGTCGCAGTGCACCCCGCTCTGGGTGAGCATCTGGTTGACCGCGTCGGTGGCCGCGGACTGCTCGTGGCCCGCCGGGGCCAGCGAGCCCGCCCTGGCGCCGGTCCTGGCCGCCTCCTGCAGCGTCCCGGCGGTCTGCTCGGCCCGCCCGGCGACCAGGATCAGGCACAGCAGCCCCAGGACCACCGGGACCACCAGCGCCGCCTCGATCGCCAGGCTGCCGCGCTCGCCCGGTAGCAGCTTGGCGCTGCCGCGCCCGCCGCGTGGCGGCTTGGCGCCGCCGCGCGGCGGCGGCCCGGTGGGCAGGGCCGTCATGGCTGGTACCTCTCGATCGGGGCCTGGGCGGTCTGGGAGAAGGTCAACTCCCCCGGCAGCACGAACAGCGGGTGCACGGTCACGGTGACCGTGACGACGGTGTCCCCGGGCCGGCGCTTCGGCACCGTGACCACGGTGTCACCGAGCAGCCCGTTGAAGTGCTGGAGGAACAGCTCGGCCCGGGGCTCGGCCAGGCTGTTGTCGGTGGTGCCGTAGACCCGGGCGGCGTCCGCGCCTTCGCGCGCGGCGGCCAGGGCGACACTGTCCGAGTACCAGATCAGCGCACCCTGGACCACCAGCATCACCAGGACGATGATGATCGGGAACACCATCGCGAAGCTGATGCTGAGAACCCCTCGGTCGGCACCTTCCTGACGTAGCGTCAGCTGTTCGCAGGGATCGGCAGGTTCTGCGGAATGTCGCCCTTGGCCTTCTGCCCGAGGGTCGCCACCGCGGCGACGATCGCTCCGGCGATCGCCACCACGACGACCACGATCAGCGCCAACTCGATGCTCAGCGCACCGTGGTCGCCCTCGGCATGAGCCGCTTTGGCGCGGGCGGCGGTCACCCGCAGCAGCGCCATCGCCGGCTGCAGCGGTAGGAGTAGCGACACCAGGAACAGGCCCGCCAGGGCACGCAGGTTCTTCATCAGTGGATCTCCTCGGGAGGGGGGACGTCGGGGGTCGGGACGTCTCGGCGCTGAAGTCCGGGCGAACGGACCGAAGTTCAGAACACATGGAGCATCTGGTAGAGCGCGGGGTAGGTGATCAGCACGGTCATCAGCATGGTGAGCGCCGCACCGGGCGCCACCATCTGCTCACTGGTGGCACCGGCCTTGGCCAGGTCGTCGGCGAGCAACTCGTCGCGAAGGCCCTTGGCGCGGGCCCGCAGGGTGTCGTAGACGGCGGCGCCGTCGCTGCCCGACAGCCGCATGATGTCGGCCACGTCCTGCAGTTGGGGCAGGCCGAGCTCGCCGGCCAGCGCCTCCAGCCCCTCCCAGGGCGGCACCCGGTCGGTGGCGGCGCGCTCCAGGGCGTCCTGGATCCGGCGGAAGACGGCGCTGCGGCCGACCGCCGCCGCCCGCCGCATCGCCTCGGCCGGGCCGTGGTCGGAGGCCCGTTCCAGGGCGACCAGTTCGAGGTAGGCGGAGATCGCGTGCAGGTACTCCGTCCTGGCCTCCTTGGCCTCGCCCTGCACGATGCCGTCCGGCAGCAGCCAGCCGCCGGCGGCCAGCGCCAGGCTGAGCACCACCGGCAGCGCGACCGGCGGGCCGAAGCCGACGAACGCCGCCATCGCGGTGAGATACGCCGGCAACAGCAGGCCGATCAGCGCGAACAGCAGCTTGTGGGCCATGAACCGGGCTGGGCTGCGACCGATCAACGCCAGTGACTGGGTGGGCAGTCGGGCACCCACCAGGCCCAGCGCCTTGCTGCCGAGCCGGTCGTACCAGCGCTCGTCCTCGGCCTCGGCGCCGGGCCGCGGCGAACCGGGAGCGCGGTGCAGCCGGTCCAGCGCCGTGCCCAGATCCGGTGGCGCCGGCCGCAGTTCGGCGATCAGCAGGGCCAGGCCGGCGGCCGCCGCGATGCCGGCCAGCACCGCCCAGGGCGAGATCATCGGACCTCCCCGACCGGTTCGGCCACCGACTCCTCGGCCGCCCCGGGCAGCGCGGCCACCTGGCTGCGCCGGTCCGGCTCCAGCAGCCGGGGCAGCGGCTTGCCCGCGGCCAGCGAGCGCATCCAGGCGATCACCCCGATGAACGCCAACCCCAGCACAGCCAGTACCAGTTGGCCCTGGACGGTGCCATAGGGCGCGGTGTAGCGGGAGTTGAGCGAGCCGACCACGACGACCAGCAGGATGATGCTGACCAGCCAGCGGACCGTGGTGCGGTGCTTGGACCGGTCGGCCTCGATCGTCCGCCGCTGGCGCACCTCCTCGCGGACCGACTCGGCGAGGTCGGCGAGCGCCCGGGCCAGCCCAGGTCCGCTGTCGCCGGCCCGCAGCACCAATGCGGCCAGCACCTTGTCGGCGGTCGCGTCGGCCAGCGTGTCGGCGAAGGCGCGCAGTGCGTCCTCGGTGCGCCAGCGGGCCTGCAACCGGGCGGCCAGCTCGTCCACTTCGCCCTGCAGGGCGGCCGGGGCGGTACGCCGACTGGTGACCAGAGCCTGGGTGAGGCCGGTGCCGAGCAGCAGCACATCGGAGAGCCGCTGGGTCCACTCCGCGAGGCCCTCCAGGCGGCGGATCTGCCGATGGTCGGCACGGGTGACCGCGAACAGCCAGGGCAGCCCGAAGACCAGCCCGGGGCCCAGCAGCACGCTGAGCGGGATCCCACTGAACAGCCAGGCGAGCGCGGCGGTGATCAGTGCCAGCGCGGCCTGGATCCGGCGCAGCCGCAGGGTGCCGCGATCGGGCGCGCCGGTCGTGCCGTACCAGAGCAGCCGCATCCGCAGGGCCAGCCGACCCGGCGCGCCATGGCCCGCCGGCGTGCCGGCGGAGCCGCGCAGCCCGACCAGCAGCGCCACCAGGCCGCCCGCGATCAGGACGCCGCACAGGGCGAAGAGCAGCATCACCGTTCCTTGAAGGGGATGTGACGGGACATCAGATCAGGTTTCACCGGGCGCCGCCGATCCGCAGCGACAGCGGCGCCGCCCAACTCCCGTACGCGGACTGCAGCAGACCGGCATCGAAGCCGGCCCGCCGCAGGTCGTCCAGGCAGTTGGGCGGGGTGTGCGGCACGGCCCGCGGCTCGCCCAGGTCGGGGCGCGGGCCGAAGACGGTGTTCAGGGCCGGTCGGCCGTGCTCGCCGAGGCCGGTCACTTCCATGACGTGCGAGACGAAACGGTGCCGACGGCCACCGAGCGCCGTCTCGTCGACCATGGCGAGGTGCACGATCAGGTCGACGGCGTTGGCGGTCAGCCGGTAGGCAAGCGCATCTGTCATATGTGAGCCGTATTCAAGGCAGAGTTCGGCGATGCGGTCCACCACCATCTGCGGACCGCGGGCGTGCAGCGTGCACATCGACCCGCCCTCGCCGTTGGTCATCACCCGCAGCATGGGGACGACTTCGGCGGAGCGGACCTCGCCGACGATGATCCGGGAGAGGGTCATCCGCAGCGCCGCCGGGATCAGCTCGCCGATGGTCAGCTCACCGGCCGGCTTGCCGTCGATCCGCTCGCCGTTGCCCTCCCGGGCCTCCATCGGCACCACCTGCCGCAGATGGCCGAGGGTGTGCAGCCAGAGCTCGAACTCCGACTCCAGGGTGCCGATCCGCTCGTCCGGCGGGATCTCGGCCGCCATCGCCCGCAGCAGGCTGGTCTTGCCGACCCCCTGGGTGCCGGTGATCATCACGTTCTTCCGGGCCCGGATCGCCGAGGCCAGGAAGGCGGCGATGGTCGAGTCCACGGTGCCGAGGTCGACCATGTCGGCGAGAGTGGCCGAGGCGACCCGGTGCCGGCGGATCGCCACATACGGGCGGGGCGTCACCTCGGTCATCGCCTGCAGGCGCATGCCGCCCTCCAGGCGCAGCGCCAGGGTCGGGTTCGCGGTGTTCAGGCTGCGCTCGCCGCCGCCGTGCTGGCGCGCCAAGTCCTGGAGCAGTTCGATGAGTTCGGCATCCGAGTCGGCGACCGGCGGAACCTGGCTGAGTGGCTGGTGGACGCGCGAGATCCAGACGTCGTCACAGCCGTTGATCAGGATGTTCTCGATCTCCGGGTCGTCCAGGTAGGGCTGCAGGCGGCCGGCCCGGAACAGCAGGTCGTAGACCGCCTCGGCCAGGGCCCGGTCCTGCTCCCTGGTCGGCGCCACGCCATGGCTCTGCGCGAAGGCGTCCGACCAGCGGGCCACCGCCTCCTCGATCAGCGCCCGGCCGCGCTGCCGCCGGGTAGCGCGGTCCACCTCGCTGCCCTGACTGACCGTCAGCTGGGCGAGCTGCTGATGGAGTTCTGCCGCCACCCGGCGCTTGAGCTCACGGGCCACCTGCGGGTCCACGGTCGGCGGCGCGGGCTTGGCGCTCCACGGGTCGGGGGCGGGCAGCACGGGCAGCGCCGTGGCGGAGCCGGGAGCGGGGGCGGCAGGGGCCGGGGCAGGCGTGGGGGCAGGCTGGGGCCAGGGGTGGGTGATCCGGGTCGGCTGCGGGCCGGCGGGCGACACGGTCCACGGCTGGCCGCCGCCCGGGCCGGTGAACTGCCCGGACGACCGCGCCGGCCCGGGGACCGCCGGACCGGGCGTGGCGCCGGGGGCGGTGGGCGCGGGGCCGGGTGCCGGCAGCCGGTACTCGGGCTCCGCGTCCTCCGGCTCGACCGACCACGGCAGGCCCGCCGGGTCGGCGGCCGCACGGTCACGCATGGGGCTACCGCGCACGGAGCACCTCCCCTTGAGTCTCGGTCTCCTCGGCCGGCGCCGGGAACGGTTCGGGCGCCGCCGGGTGCGGAGCTATCCCGGCGAGCGGCGGCGACCCGGCAGTGGCCGGCGGGTACGAAGCCACCCCCGCGAGGGGCGACGACCCTCCGCCGGCCGGCGGATACGACGCCGGCGGGTACGAAGCCACCCCAGCGAGGGGCAACGACCCCTCGCTGGCCGGCGGATACGACACCGCCGGGTGCGGAGCCACCCCGGCAAGCGGCGGCAACCCGGCAGTGGCCGGCGGGTACGAAGCCACCCCCGCGAGGGGCAACGACCCTCCGCCGGCCGGCGGATACGACGCCGCCTGGTGCGGAGCCACCCCGGCAAGCGGCGGCGACCCGGCAGTGGCCGGCGAGTACGGCGCCGCGCCCGGTCGCACCTGTACCGGTCCGGCCTGCGGCACGAACACCTGCCCGGCGGGCGAGGCGAACGCCTGCCCAGCGACCGGTACCCCCGGCACCAGGCCAGGCGGCACCGGCGTGAGCTCGGCCGCGCCACCAGTCGGCACGGCGGCGCCGTCGAGCCAGGAGCGCGCGGCCGGCTCCTCGGCCCGGGCGGGTGCGGGCGGCGGCTCCAGGGCGTAGTCCCCCACCACCCGGGCGAGTCCCGATATCCCGGCGTCGCGACCCTGCGGGGTGGCGGCGGACTGCTCCTGGCCGTCCCGCACAGTCCGTGCCCAGCCGTCCGGCCACGCCTGCTGCCGCAACGCGGCGTCCATCGCCCCGGCCTCCGAACCCCGGCGGGCGCCGCCATCCGGCCACGCCTGCTGCCGCAACGCGGCGTCCATCGCCCCGGCCTCCGAACCCCGGCGGGCGCCGCCATCCGGCGCCGCGACGGCCGGCTCCCCCGCGGCGGCGTCCGTGGTGCCCGGCACCGGGCCGCCCCAGCCGTCACCCGCGCCGGCCCCGGCCGCATAGCCCTGCTCGGGCTGCTGATAGCCCGCTTCCGCCGCATGGCCCTGGTAGCCCTCCGACGGCTCGGGCTGCTGATAGCCCCCCGCCGCATAGCCCTGAAACCCACCCGACACCTCGGGCGCGTGGGCCACGGGCTGCGGCTCGCCCCGCCCCGGGACCTGCGGCTGTTCTCCCCACCCGGGGGCCTGCGGCGGCTGAGGCGCCCCCCACTCCGGGCCCGCGCTCGTCTGCGCCGGCGTCAACCGCCGCCGCCGCTCCTGCGCCACCGCCAGCAGCCGGTCCGCGACCGTCCGGGCGGCCCGCATCAGCTCCGATCTGATGAACCGCCGGTCCGTGCTGTCCCCGCCGTCCGAGAGCACTCGGGCGGGCCGCGGGGCGTACGGCAGCTCGCCGTGCACGGGCAGTTGCAGCTCCCGGGTGACGTCCGCGGCGGGGTACGGCCCTTCGGTGACCAGCAGCAGCCCCAGCCCGTCCGCGCCGTTGCCGGCGGCGGCCAGGTCCTCGCGCAGCGCGGTGAGGCGCGGGCGGGCCGTGCTGAGGCCGCGCAGCGTGGTGCGGATGGTGGCGGCCACGCAGTCGGCGCGCCGGGCCAGCACGGCTCCCGGGCCGTGGGCGCCCGAGCGGCCGAGGTCGAGCAGCACGTCGTAGCCCTGGGTGTGCAGCCCGCGCAGCATCTCCACCAGCGGCTCCCAGGTGTAGGCGAGCCCGGCGGCCTGGGCCGGATCGGTCAGGCCGGGCAGCAGCAGGCGGTCTCCGGTGCCGCCGGGCGAGACGTCGATCAGCTGTTCCCAGAGCGCCTCGGCGAGCAGCCCGCGCCGGTCGGCGACGGCGAGGTTGCGCAGCCCGTACACCGCCTCGACCCGGCCCTCCAGAGCGCCGGCCAGCGCGGCCCCGCCGTCAGGGTCGCACTCGACCAGCAGCACCTTGCGTCCGTCGGCCAGCGGCCAGGCGAGCAGCAGGGCGAGCGCGGAGGTGGTGGCTCCCGGCGCGCCCAGGCCGCCGACCACCGCGATGACGGCCATCAGGCGCTCCCCGAGGGGCTCGGGGCCGGGCTGGGGACGGAGCTGGGGGCCGCGCCGCCCGCCTTGGGCGCCAGGATGATCTGGAACTTGCCGCCGGCCGCCCACTGGGCCAGCTTGACGGCGTCGGCGGGCGGCACCGCCACGTCGATCACCTGGTTGTCGCCGCCCTTGCCGGTCTGGGCGACCACCGCGTTCATGGTCTGCGGCGCGCCGCCGCCGCTGTCGCCCAGTTGCACGATCTCGATCTGCTGCCCGAGTTGCAGGCCGACGGCGGGCAGTTGGCCGGTGTGCACGGGCAGGCCGACCTCCTGCATGCCGGGCTGCACCACCAGCGCGCTGGTGAGGTCGGCGGCCAGCAGCAGGGTGCCGCGGTGCAGGTCGGTGGTGGCGCGGCGGCCGACCGCCCGGCTCAGGTCGGAGGCGCTGATCGGGGCGAGCGCGGGATCGCTGGCGATCCGGGCCACCACCAGGTCCTGTGCCGTGAGGGGCTGCCCGTACGGCACGTCACGGGCCAGCGCCAGCACCGCGATCCGCTGCCCGGTGCTGTTGTAGAGCACCGCCCCGCCGAGCCCGCCGGCGGCGATCAGCGCGACGGACATCGCCAGCACCGCCGGTCGCCGTCGGCGCGACCGCAGCGAGCGGGACGGCGCGGTGGGACGGCCGCCGTCGCGGGCCGAAGCGGCGGCGGTGCCGAGGGTCGGCGTGGTGCGGCTGTCCATCGGGCGGCGGCCTTCCTCACGTACGCAGCCGGGCGGTTGTCCCGAACTGACGGTCAGACATGGTTAGTTGAGCACCTGGAGCTGGTTGACCTGGAGCTGTACGGGCAGGCTGGAGACCTCGAGGGTCAGCGGGTCCCAGGGCGCCGGGCCGTTGGGGTTGTTGTTGTCGACGGTGGTGACGGTCCACGTCTCGGTGGCCACCGGCCAGTACCCGCCGCCCGGGGACGGTGCGGCGGTGGGCGCGGGCGCGCCGGTCGGGGGCGCGCCGTTGGCGGGCGAGAGCGAGCCGAACCTCCAGTAGCAGGCGCCGGCGGGCGGGTTGTTCTCCATTCCGTCCGCGTACGGCACCCCCGGGCCGTTGCAGTCCGCTACCACCTCCTTCCTGTTGGCCTGGTATCCCATGTCCCAGGCCACCTTGGTGAGCGTGGCGGTGGCGGTGACGCTGATGCCGTTGAGGTTCACGGTCTGGCTCTGCGGGCCGATCGTCTGGTCGTCGGGCGCGGCCGCGGTGCCGTGGTCGTACCAGAGGAAGACGGGGACCGTGACCAGGGACTTGCCGGTGGGGGCGGTGTGGATCACGGGACGGATGAACTGCAGCTGGGCGATGGCCATTTGGGCCACCGTGCCGGGAGTCGGGGCCGGGGTGCCGGCGTTGGGGGCCTGGGCGAGCCAGCTGATCGTCGAGTACGTGGGGTTGCCGTTGGCGTCCCAGCAGGACTGCAGGTAGGGGGATTTGCCCGGTTGGGGCGTCTGCCCCTTCAAGGCCGGATCCGAGGGGTCGAGCGCCTTGAAGTAGCAGCCCTGGCCGCTGTCACTGCTGTTGTCGAACCACCCCAGGTCAGGGTCCCAGCACGGCTTCTGGACGCCCTTCCAGGAGCAGACCGGCTCACCGCCGCCACTGCTGGAGCCGGTGTTCCCCTGACCGCCGCCGGGTGAGCCACCGCTGCCCGACTGGGAGAGTTCCACGCAGATCGCCAGCACCAGGCACTGGTTGATGCCGCCGGTCGGTGCGGCCGCCCGCGCCGGAATGGTGGCGCCGGCCAGCAGGCCGGTCAGCAGGGCGAGTAGTCCGAGGTGTCGTCGCAAGGTCCTCAGCATGTCCGACCCGTCTCACGGTTGAACTCGAAGACTTTCCAGAGGGCGCCGCTGCTCCGCAGCACGGCGGTCGCCGGATACCGGGTCAGGCGCTGTGGCGCGTCCTTCATTGATCCGGTACTCGCATCGGCCTGGTGCCAGCCGCTGACATCCACACAGTCGGAGATTACCGCCGTCTGGGAAGTGCCGCTGAGATCAAGACTCTTGACAACAGGATCGAGCACGGGCTGACCGGTCATGACCATTTTGGCGCCTTGCAGCGAACGTAAACTCATAAGAACATTCGCCAGCGCCACATCGGCGGAGTACACCCGCACCTGGGCCCCCTGGGGATCACCCCCGGCATACGCCTTCACCTGCGCCGCCCACCAGTCCTGATAGGTCTTCAGCACCACCCGACCGACGGCCTCCTGCGGGCCGCTCGTCGGCGCTTGATCCCCCCCGCCCGACGCACTGGTCGAACTGCCCGCACCGGCACCCGTCGAAACCCCGTTCCCCCCACCGGTTTCGCCGCCCCCAACCGTCCCATTGGTACCAATCACCCCACTGGGATCAGCGCTTGACAAATGACTCGCGCTCCCCGCGCCGCCCTGTGCGCAGGCCGCGGTGAAAAGCAGCAGCGCCGCGCCGACCCCGATCGCCCGTAGGCGTACCCGTAGGCGTAACAAAGCCCTGTCACGGCCCATAGCCCCACCTTGTCGCGACTGCCCGACAGCTGGCCGGAGTTGGCGGCGTCCCTGCTTGACCGAAAGGCGCCGTCCGTTGCCGAATTACGATGTGAGGCAGATTGTTCGCCACCACACCCGCCCGGGGCAACACCTCGGGGCTCTGACCTTAGTCGGAACCCGGATCCGTTGTGGTGTTTTCGCGCCACAGAACAGCCAACAGTTCTTCGGAAACCGACAATCCGGCCAGCGCACCACGCACCGCCGCCCGATTTCGGAGCAACAACCGGCCACCCGAAGGAGGGACGAGCAGTCTGCCCGGGATGCCTGACGCCAGCTCACCCCAGGCGAGCTCTGCAGCCACCGCGTCCTGCATGTCCGCCGGTCCGACGGCCGGCGGAGCCGTCGGCACCCCGCGCTCCAGCACCCGGGAGAGGGCCCAGCTGAACGATCCTTCACCGCCGGGCACGGTCGCGGAGCGGCTGCGGCGGCCGGTCGGGAACGGACCGATCCGGCCCCAGAGCGGCACCCGGGAGTGGGTCAGCAGCTCGCCCACCTCCTGGGAGGCGCCGGAGAGCAGCGCCCAGGTGTCCGGGCGGGCCACCACGTCCACCAGCAGCAGCGCCTCCGCCTGGGTGCCGTGCACCATGGTGCTCACCACCCAGTCCCAGGCCAGCCCGCGGCGGTAGGCGTTGTCGGCGGTGCTGCCGGCGGTGACCAGCGCCAGCCGGCGCCCGCGCGGGTCGGCGACCAATTGGCCGAGCAGCCCGACCACCAGGTAGCGCCCCTCCTGCCGGGCCGCCGCCCGCAGCGCCGTCAGCATCGCGTTGGCGTCCGCCTCGGGCGGCACCACGGTGACCCGGCAGCCCCGGCTGCCGGTGTCGAAGCAGACCGGCGGCAGCGCCCGGGCCAGCGCCTCGGCGCCGAGGGCGACCTGCGCCGAACCCGCGAAGGCCTTGTCCGGCCCGCCGTCGGCGCCGATCAGCACCAGGTCGACGCCGCTCGCCGCTCCCGGAGCCCCCGCTGTCCCGGCCGCCCCAGAAGTCCCAGAAGTCCCCGCCGTCATCCGCCCGCACCCCTCGTCACCGTGTCGCCGCCGTTCGCCGGCACTCCGTCGTCCGGCACTCCCTGTGTTCTCCGGTCCGCTCCGGGACCATGGGCCCTACTGTCCCCCGCCGCACTGGGCGCACCATCGGGATATGGACCGTGTCGACCGTATCGAGGATCTGGGCGAGGCCGAGTGCCTTCGGCTGCTCAGCACCGTGCCCATCGGCCGGGTGGTGTACACCGAGCACGCGCTGCTGCGGGTGGTGCCGGTGGAGTTCCAGCTCGAGGCGGACGGGCGGCTGCTGCTCGCGCTGGTGCCGGACGGCGCGGCGGCCCGGGCGCTGCACGGCGCGGTGACGGTCTTCCAGGCCGATCGGCTGGACGAGGCGAGCCGCACCGGCTGGAGCGTGGTGGTGCACGGCCGGGCCGAGGTGGTCCGCGATCCGGCGGTGCACGCACGGCTGCTGCGCACCGGCCCGCGGCCCTGGGCGAGCACGGCCGAGCCGCTGTTCGTCCGGCTGACGACGGACCTGGTGACCGGCCGACGCCTGCACGGCAGGGCCCTGTCCGCGACTGCTTCCGGCCCCGGGAACAACTGACCGACCGGTAGGACTACGCTCCCCAGCACGGGTGGTAGGCCGTCCGCCCGTCCGTGCCCCCGACCGGCCGTGGAGCGCCCCATGACGTCCTTCGCCTCCCTCGACGAGCTGACCGCGGCGGTCGGCACCGAGCTCGGCAGCAGCGCCTGGCACACCGTCACCCAGGAGCAGGTGAACCTGTTCGCCGAGGCCACCGGGGACCATCAGTGGATCCATGTGGACCCGGAGCGCGCCAAGGAGGGCCCGTTCGGCGGCCCGATCGCACACGGCTACCTGACCCTGTCGCTGATCCCGCTGCTGGCCAAGGAGTGCTACAGCGTCGGCGGGGTGCGGATGGCGGTCAACTACGGCTCCGACAAGGTGCGCTTCCCGGCCCCGGTGCCGGTCGGCACCCCGGTGCGGGCCACCGCCGAGCTGCTCTCGGTGACCGAGGTGCCGGGCGGGCGCCAAGCGGTGGTGCGGTTCACGGTCAGCAGCGAGGCCAGCGCCAAGCCGCACTGCGTGGCCGAGACGATCACCCGCTTCTACCTCTGACCCCTCTCCAAAGGGCACCCGACGGTGCGTCAGGCGCGCACAACTGACGCACTGTCGGTCCGGGCACGCCCGAACGGCGGTCGTCCCGCGCATCTACCGCGCCCCAACGAGGCCCCTTCGGTACGCTGCGGACGAGATGGTGATCGTATCGAGCGGCTGCCGGACGTCACGGCGCGGCTCCGTTCGCCGCGCCGCCGTCGACGTCCACGCGTCTTGGAGGTGCTGTGCTCGGCTCCGCTCCCGACTCTTCTCCGATCACCCGGCTTCGCGACCTGACGGCCGCCGGCTGGCGGCGAGTGCGGACGGACGCCTTCGGCGCCGAACCGACCGGCGCGCGGCTGGCCCGGATCCTGGCCAGCCCCAACTTCGTGGACGGCGCCTTCCGCAACCCGGTGCCGACCCGCCGCGTGGTCTATGAGCGCTCGCCGCTGGAGATCACCCGGGCCCAACTGGCGAGCAACCGCGCCCGCCGGGCGCCGACCCGCCCGATCCCGGTGCACCGGCTGCGATCGGCGGAGCTGGCGGAACCGCCGGCCTCGGGCCTGCGGCTGAGCTGGCTCGGCCACGCCACCGTGCTGGCCGAGCTGGACGGGCGGCGGGTGCTGTTCGACCCGGTCTGGGGGCTGCGCTGCTCGCCGTTCTCCGGGATCGGTCCCAGGCGGCTGCACCCGATGCCGATCCGGATCGCCGACCTCGGCCCGGTGGACGTGGTGGTGGTGTCGCACGACCACTACGACCACCTGGACATGACCTCGATCCAGGCGCTGATCGGCAGCGGTGCGCAGTTCGCGGCCCCGCTGGGGGTCGGCGCGCACCTGGAGCACTGGGGCGTGCCCGCCGAGCGGATCACCGAGCTGGACTGGTGGGAGTCGGCCGAGGTGGCCGGTCTCACCCTGACCGCCACCCCGGCCCGCCACTACTGCAGTCGCGGTCCGCGGACCAGCAGCCACTTCCTCTGGGCGTCCTGGGCGGTGGCCGGGCCGCAGCACCGGGTCTTCCACAGCGGCGACACCGGCTACTTCCCCGGGTTCGCCGAGACCGGGCGGCGACTGGGCCCGTTCGACGCGACCATGGTGCAGGTCGGCGCCTACAGCCCGTTCTGGCCCGAGGTGCACATGACCCCGGAGGAGGGCGTGCGGGCGCATCTGGAGCTGCGCGGCGATCTGCTGCTGCCGATCCACTGGGGCACCTTCAACCTGGCGCAGCACGCCTGGGAGGAGCCGGTGGAGCGGACCTTGGCGGCGGCCGCGGTGCTCGGTGCCGAGGTCGCGGTGCCGGTGATCGGGCGGCCGTTCGAGCCGGCCGCGCCGCCCGCGCTGGAGCCGTGGTGGCACGCGGTGGCCGCGCCCGGCCTGCCGGTTCCGGTGGACGGGCTCGCGCCGGCGGACGCGGAGTCGGCGCTGGCGGCGGCCGGGCAGGAGGACGAGGTCCCGGCCTGAGGGCGGCCGGGCGCCCCGGCTACCCAGCAGTAACACTGGCGTGGTGATCTGCCAGTATGTCGGGATGACGATCGACGCGCCGGCCCGCGAGCAGCAACCGGGCGAGCCCAAGCCCGTACACTTCCTCGACCTGCTGCGGATCGAGGAGCTGGACGAGAACCTCTACCGCGGCTGGTGCCACGCCGGCGCCCCGCTGCGGGCGTTCGGCGGCCAGGTGGCCGCGCAGGCCCTCACCGCGGGCGGTCGCACCGTCGACCCGGCACGGCACGTGCACTCGCTGCACGGCTACTTCATGCGCCCCGGCGATCCGCGCCGTGCGATCGTCTACCAGGTGGAGCGGCTCAGGGACGGCCGCTCCTACGCCACCCGCCGGGTCACGGCGGTGCAGCGCGGCGAGGCGATCTTCACGCTGTCCGCCTCGTTCAAGGTCCTGGAGACGAGCCGCGAGCGCCAGCGCACCATGCCGCCGGTGCCGGGCCCGGAGGGGTTGGAAGACCCGTTCCCCACCTGGGCCGCCAACGACCCGGACGACTTCCGCAAGGCCCTCGGCTACCACTCGCTGGAGATCCGGTTCGTCCCGCCGGACGCACCGGGCATGCCGCCGGAGCTGCCCGGGGTGCCGCAGCAGTTCGTCTGGCTGCGCACCGGCACCCCGCTGCCCGCCGACGACCCGCTGATCCAGACCTGCGCGCTGACCTACCTCTCGGATCTCACGCTGGCCTCGACCACCGCATTGCACGTGCAGAAGCACCCCTTCCAGCGCACCGACCCGACCAAGGTGTCGCTCGCCTCGCTGGACCACGCGATGTGGTTCCACCGACCGATCCGGGCCGACGAGTGGGTGCTGTTCGCCCAGCGGAGCCCGTCGGCGTCGGACGGGCGCGGGTTGGCGCTCGGCGAGTTCTACGACCGCGACGGGGTGCTGGTGGCTTCCGCCGTCCAGGAGACCCTGCTCCGGGAGCTCAGACCCGAAGTGATGTGACGTTACGTAAGTCGGACTTGCCATGATCCGTTTCGATGTGTGCCACCTGGGCTGCGTTCATCCCGGTGTCGTCATCGTTTAACACCGGAGTGGAATGCTCCTCATCATGGACGAACCGCGCTTCCCCGACCGCTCACCGCTGAGCGGTCACGACCCCGTTGACCAGGTGCGCTTTCCGCTGCCCAAGCGCCACCGCCGACTGCTGGCGTGCGCCGCGGTGGCCGCCTCGGTGGCGCTCGGCGGCCTCGGCGTGGGTGCCACCGTGGAGACCGTCGGGCACCAGCAGGTCTCGGTCAACGCGGGCGCGGCGCACTGACGGTGACCTCTGGTCAAGCACTGGCCCACCGACCCTGACACCCCGTCAACTCTGAGGTCCCGTCAGGCAGTCCCTCAGCGACGGGAGTGCCGCCCCGTCCCGCCCGCCGGCAGCTCGCCGAGCTCCGCCGCGTAGCGGGCGGCGGGCGCCAGCAGCCGCCAACCGCCCCGGCCGGCCGCGGCCGCCGGGTCCGGGGCGATCAGGCCCAGGCGATGCAGCAGCTCCAGCACCTCGCGCCGGAACGCGGCGCGGTCCGACAGATGGGCCCGGCGCTCGGCGTCGCCCCCCGGCTCCTCCGGGTGCCACTCGTCGGCGACGTCCCCGAGGATCCCGTCTATCAGCGCCTCCGCGATCGGCACCCCGACCTCCGCCGGCTCGCCCGGCAGCGGCCGCAGCTCCTCCACCAGGCGCTCCACCAGCAGCAGCGCCGCCTCCGCCAGCGGCCCGGGGCCGGGCAGCCTGAGGTCGGTCAGCTCGCCGGCCGGGTCGAGCAGCGCCACACCCTCCGCCCGGATCTCGGCGACCAGGCCGAGGAAGTCGGCGAACAGCTCCGCCTCCCGCTCCCGGGCCTCCCAGAGCCACTCGTGCTCCAGCCCAGTGAGCTCCTGCACCAGCAGCACCGGGGTCTCGGCCAGCCGCCGCCGCACCGCGACCGGGATGGTGGTGCGCGGCACCGGCGGGTCCTCCGGCTGGGCCGGCCGGCAGGCGGCGGCCAGCGCGGCGGCCAGCGCATGGTTCGCGCCGTGCCAGGCCTCGGGCAGTTCGGTGATCGCCCGCCACTCGGTCAGCTGGGCGACGGCGGCGGCCACGTCGGCCGTCTCGACGGTCACCGACTCGGCGGCGCAGGTCTGGGCGATCCGGGCGGCGAGCTGACCCGGGGGCCAGCGGTCCGGGCCGAGCAGCACCACCGCGAGGGCCGCCGCGAGCGCCGCATAGCGCCGCGGCGTGCCCGGGGCCCCGGCCAGCAGCAACTGGCGCCCGGCGCCCGGGCCGAGCTCGGCCTTGACCAGCCGGGCGAAGCCGTCCCCGGCGAGCAGCGGATAGCCGAGCAGCTCGGCGAACCGCTCGGTGAGCCACGCGACATGACGGTTGATCAGGACGAACGCCGGTGCGTCGGCGGTCACCAGCGGCTGGGCCAGCAGCAGCCGGGCCGCGGCCCGCCGCTCGGTGGCCTGCACGGCGCTGGCCTCGCGCTTGCGGTGCCGTCCCGCGCTGCCGCGGACGGCCGGTACGGTACCGGCCGGGGCCGGGCGGCGGCCGCGCCGGGCCCGGGGCAGCGGTTGATGGACCGTCGGGCCGTGCCACCAGCTGACCGCCGGCAGATCAGCGGCGGCCGGCGCGGGGGCGGTCCCGAAGTGCCGGGCGCCGTAGAGGCCGAACGCGTCGGTGAACAGCTCGTGCGCCTGGCACGGCTCGCATGCGGCGAACCGGCGGGCCAGCAGCAGCAGCTGGTCGGCCTCGGGCTGCCGGCTGCGGGTGGGCTCGGCGGCGGGGGCCGCGAACTCGGTGCGCCTACGGAGGGTCATGGTGCCGCCGGGCAGTTCGGTGCCGTGCAGCGCTCCGCCCCCGTTCACGCGCCCCTCCGCCGTGCCGCCCGTCTCGCCTGCCGTCTTGCCTGCCGCCTTGCTGCGGGAGCCACCGATGACTCCCGACGGGACAGCCTAAGGCACCTGACGGGGCGCCCGTGGACGACGCGGGTCGGTGCGCCCTCTACGCGTCGGTAACAATGTCTTCCGGCCGACCCGCCACGTCAATTATCGTGCCGGAGTTCCCGTACCAACTCACACCGGAGATCCGTTGTCCCGGGATCCCCGTCCCCAGCCCGGAGGGCATCAGCGCATGTTGCACAGCCTCACCACCAGCGGCCGTCTCGCCGGGCGGGCCCGCGGCCTGTTCTCCGCCTTCGCCGCGACCTCGGCCGCGCACCTCGGTTCGCTGCTCACCGGCACCTCGGTGGCCGAGCAGGCGACCAAGCCCGCCCTGATGCCGCTGCTGGCCGCGCACGCGGTCGCCACCGAGGGGCCGACGCCGTCGCTGCTCACCCCCGCGCTGGTGGCCAGTGCCGCGGGCGACGTGCTGCTGCAGTTCGACTCCGAGCCCGCCTTCCTAGCCGGCATGGGCTCCTTCGCGGCGGCACACGTCTGCTACATCGCGATGTTCGCCAAGCAGGGCGCGATGACGGACCGTCGGCGGCTCGCCATCGTGGCGGCCGGCTACGCGCTGGCCTGGGCGGTGCTGCTCAACCAGCTCTGGCCGGGGCTGGGCGCGCTGAAGGTCCCGGTGGCCGGCTACAGCCTGCTGCTGGCCAGTACGGCGGTGGCCTCCACCGGCCTGGGCCTGCGGGCCGGCCTGGGCGGCGGGCTCTTCCTGCTCTCCGACACCCTGATCGCCACCCGGCTGGCCGGCTGGAAGCAGCTCCCGGGCCACGAGTTCTGGATCATGTCGACCTACCTCGTGGCCCAGTACCTGCTGGCCACCGCCGCCCTCAAGGCGGAGGCCCAGCGCGCGCAGGACTAGAGGCAACGCCGTTCAGTTTGGGCGTGGGGGTCGTTTGTCAGGACCGGTAGGCAAAGCAGCGGAGCCGACCGGGCCGGCTTCACCGCCGCGCCGGCCGCCGCCCGCGACCAACTCGTCCTGGCGGCGGGCGTCATCGCCGACACCGTCATCGACCTGGTCAGGGTCATCGGCCGCCACATACTGGCCCACCTCCTGCCCCAGCGGCGGGTCCGCACCAAAGACCGCATCGTCAAACGAGCGATCTCCAAGTACAACGCACACCGACCCGCCATCGACCGAGCCAGCTACAAGGCCACCATCAGCATCACCATGCTGACAATCGACCCTTGACGCCACCCAACCCGGCCCAACTGAACGGCGTTGCTGCTATACCGTCGTGCCGTGATCGCTACGGCAACCGCACCCGCAACCACTCCCCCTGCCCGTCTCTCGATAGCCGGGCACGGCCGTTTCGTGGCGGCGATCGTCATCGACTCGGTCGGCACGGGGGTCTTCATCCCCGTCACGATGCTGTACTTCCTGGCGACGACCTCGCTGTCGCTGGTGCAGGTGGGCGCGGCGCTGACGGCGGGCGGGCTGCTGGCGCTCCCGGCGGGCCCCCTCGTCGGCGGGGTGATCGACCGGTACGGCTCCAAGCCGGTGCTGCAGGCGGCCAACCTGGCCCAGGCCCTCGGCTTCGCCGGGTATCTCGTCGTGGACCACACCTGGCAGATCGCCGTCTGCGCCTGGGTGAACAGCGCCGGCCGCGCGGTGTTCTTCGGCTGCTACGGCGTGACCGTCACGGCACTGGCCGCTCCCAGTGACCGCGAGCGCTGGTTCGGCCTGCTCGGGTCCATCCGCAACCTCGGATACGCGCTCGGCGGACTCCTGGCCGCCGTCGCCGTCGGTGTCGGGACACACAGCGTCTACACCGCGATCGTGGCCGTCAACGCCGTGTCGTACGTAGCCGCCTTCGCCCTGATGCGGGCCGTTCCGAACGCCAGGCCGGAAGCCGGGCGCGACGCCGCCGGAGGCTGGCGGCGAGTGCTCCGGGACTGGCGGTTCCTGCCGGTCGTCGGACAGCAGCTGTGCTTCGCCGTCTCCCTGTACTCCTTCAGCATCGCGATCCCGGTCTACGCCGTCCACGTGCTGGGGCTGCCAGGCTGGACGGCCGGGGCGGCCTTCGTGCTCAATACCCTGATGGTCGGTTTCGGTCAAAGCGTCGTCGTCGGCCGGCTGCGAGGACGCGTCCGCAGCCGGGTCCTCGTCGCAGGGCACGTCGCCTTCGCCGTCGGCTACCTGCTGTTCCTCGCCGCCGACGGCATGGCCGTGACCGCCGTCGTCGTCGGCGTCCTACTGCTCGGCGCAGCCCTATACACGCTCGGCGAGATCCTCGGCGGCCCGGTCTCTTCGACGATCGCCGCGGAGAGCGCCCCGGACGCCCTGCGCGGCCGGTACCTCGCCTTCAACCAACTCGCCGTGACCCTCGCCGGAGCAGCCGTCCCGATCGTGCTCTCCGGACTACTGTCGACGGGGGCTTCCGCGACCTGGTTGCCCCTGGTCGGCGTCAGCGTCCTCGGAGCGACACTCGCCACCGTGGTCGGCAGGACGGTGCCGGCGGCGCGGAAGCGCATCGGGAACGGCTAGTAGCAACGCCGTTCAGTTGGGCCGGGTTGGGTGGCGTCAAGGGTCGATTGTCAGCATGGTGATGCTGATGGTGGCCTTGTAGCTGGCTCGGTCGATGGCGGGTCGGTGTGCGTTGTACTTGGAGATCGCTCGTTTGACGATGCGGTCTTTGGTGCGGACCCGCCGCTGGGGCAGGAGGTGGGCCAGTATGTGGCGGCCGATGACCCCGACCAGGTCGATGACGGTGTCGGCGATGACGCCCGCTGCCAGGACGAGTTGGTCGCGGGCGGCGGCCAGCGCGGCGGTGAAGCCGGCCCGGTCCGGATCGGTGCCCGGGACGCTGTCGGTCGCGTCCGGCATGGCGATCCGCAGCGCCTGGGTAGGTCACCAGCAGAGCCCAGACCTCCTGCTCGACCCCGGAGGGGATGCGGGCACGCAGGACCCGTCCACCCAGAATCGTGGACTCGAGCTCCGGGTACGCCGTTTCGACCTCCCAGCGCTCGTGGTAGACCCGGATGAGCTCGTGTGCCGGGTGCGGGGATGGATCGGTGAGGGTGGTCAGCAGCACGATCCGGGTCAACTCGCCGATATGACCCGGCGCGAACGCACCACTCGCTACATTGGCCGTCCGCGTTGTGGCAGTCTGTTTCAACAGCGGGGCTCCCGTGGTGAGGATGTCTTGGAGTGACAGACCTCTTCTACGGCAGCTCCGCTGCTTTGCCTACCGGTCCTGACAAACGACCCCCACGCCCAAACTGAACGGCGTTGGGACTAGAGGTCGAGGTCGACCACGACCGGCGCGTGGTCGGAGGTGCCCTTGCCCTTGCGGGCCTCGCGGTCGACGTAGCTGTCGCTGACGGCGGCGGCGAACGCGGCGTTGCCGTACACCAGGTCGATCCGCATGCCGCGGTTCTTCGGGAACGCGAGCTGGCGGTAGTCCCAGTAGGTGTAGGGGCGGTCGTACTTGAGGGGGCGCGGCACCACGTCGGACAGGCCGGCCGCGCGCAGGTCGGCCAGCGCCTGGCGCTCCAGCGGGGTGACGTGGGTCTGGCCCTCGAAGGCGGCCAGGTCGAAGACGTCCTCGTCGGTCGGGGCCACGTTGTAGTCGCCGAGCACCGCGAACGGGCGCTCGGCGGCCGCGTCCTCGGCGATGTCCTGACGGAGCGTCGCCAGCCAGTCCAGCTTGTAGCGGTAGTGCGCGTGGCCCACCTCGCGCCCGTTGGGCACGTAGACCGACCAGACCCGCACCGGCCCGCAGGTGGCCGCGATGGCGCGCGGCTCCAGCTCGGGCAGCAGCGCGTCGTCCGCCTGGTAGCCGGGCTGGTTGGGCAGGCCGCGCACCACATCGGCGAAGCCCACCTTGGAGATGATCGCCACGCCGTTCCACCGCCCGGTGCCGTGCGCCTCGGTCTCGTAGCCGAGCTCCCGCACCGCGTCATAGGGGAAGGCGTCGGTGGCGACCTTCAGCTCCTGCAGGCAGAGCACATCGGGCTTGGCGCTCTCCAGCCACTCCAGCAGCTTGGGCAGCCGCGCGGTCACGGAGTTGATGTTCCAGGTGGCGATGCGCAGGGTCACGACGAAGGCCTTAGCTAGCGGACGGAACGGACATTCAACGACTACGGACGTTCAACGCCTGACGATGTTCAACGCCTGACGATGTTCAACGCCTGACGATGTTCAACGCTTGAGGACGTTCAACGACTGACGACGTTCAACGACTGACGACGGGCGCCCGGAGGTCACCCGTCCTCGAATCTACCGCCGCCCACCGACAGGTCCGGTCAGGTCGGCTCCTCAGCGGTCCGGCCGGACCACCGCCGCCGACCCGCCGCCGCGGCGCACCGGCTCGGCGGCGGCCAGCCAGCGCCCGTCCGGCAGCCGCTCCACGCCGGTGGCCGCACCGATCTCCGGATTGAGCGTGAAGGTCTGCCCCAGCGTCTTCAGCCCGTTCAGCTCGGGCAGCGCCAGGAACGCCGGCTCGGCCTCGGTGGCGGCCAGGTTGCGCTGGCTGGCCCGGGGCGCGGCGATCGCCTGCTCCAGGCTGAGGCCGCGGTCGATCCGGCCGAGCAGCACCTGCAGCACCGTGGTGATGATGGTGGCCCCGCCCGGCGAGCCCTCGGCGAACGCCACCTTGCCGTCGCGCAGCACGATGGTCGGCGAGATCGACGAGCGCGGCCGCTTGCCGGGTCCCGGCAGGTTGGGGTCGGGCACTCCGGGGGTGTTGGGCGCGAAGGAGAAGTCGGTCAGCTCGTTGTTGAGCAGGAAGCCGCGGCCGGGCACGGTGATCGCGCTGCCGCCGGTCTGCTCGATGGTCAGGGTGTAGGAGACCGCGTTGCCCCAGCGGTCGGCGACCGTGAGGTGGGTGGTGTTGGGGCCCTCGTGGGTCTCCTGGACGGCCGGGCCTGCGGTCGACGGGCAGCTGCCCGGGTGGTACGGGTCGCCCGGGGCCAGCGGGCTGGTCTGGGCGTGGTCGGGGTTGATCAGGCAGGCGCGCGAGTCCGCGAACCGCTCGGAGAGCAGTCGGCCGGCCGGCACCTGGTTGAACGCCGGGTCGCCCACCCAGCGGTTGCGGTCGGCGAAGGCGATCCGGCTGGCCTCCAGGAACCGTTGGTAGTACTGGGTGTCGTCCGCCTTCGACAGGTCGCCGCTCGCCTGCAGCAGGTTGAGTGCCTCGCCCACCGTGGTGCCGCCGGAGGAGGACGGCGCGATGCTGTAGACGTCGTAGCCGTGGTAGTTGACGTGGGTGGGCGCCTGCTGGTGCACCGCGTAGGCGGCCAGGTCGGAGGGGGCCAGCTTGCCGGGGCGCGCCACCCGGGTGCCGGCCGGGTCGACCGGCGGGTGCTGCACGGTGTCGGCGATGTCCCGGCCGATGTCGCCCTGGTAGAGCGCCTCGATGCCGTCCCGGCCGATCTCGCGGTAGGTGTTCGCCAGGTCGGCGTTCTTCAGCACCGAACCGACCACCGGCAGCCGGCCGTTCGGCAGGAAGAGCTGCCGGGTCGCCGGGAAGTCCTTGAACCGGTCCTGGTTCTGCGCGGTCTGGTCGTGGAACGTCTGGTCGACGACGAAGCCGTGGTCGGCGAGCTTCTCGGCCGGCTTCAGCAGCTCGCCCAGTGGGCGGCTCCCCCACAGGTTCAGCGCCTGCTGCCAGGTGGCGAGGCTGCCGGGCACTCCGACCGACAGGCCGCTGGTGACGGCGTCGGTGAAGGGCAGCGGCTGCCCGTTCTCCAGGAAGAGCGAGGAGTCGTCGGCCTTCGGCGCGGTCTCCCGGCCATCCAGGGTGAGCACTTGGCGGCTGTGCGCGTCGTAGTAGACGAAGTAGCCGCCCCCGCCGATGCCGGAGGAGTACGGCTCGGTGACGCCGAGCGCGGCGGCGGTCGCCACCGCGGCGTCCACCGCGTTGCCGCCGTTGCGGAGCACCTGGATGCCGGTGGCGGTGGCGTCGGCGTCCACCGAGGCGACGGCGCCGCCGTAGCCGGCCGCCTCGGGGACCTTGGGCGGCGGGGTGGCGGCCCAGGCGGGAGCGGTGGCCGCCTGGGCGGGAGCGGTCGTGCAGAGCGCGGCGGCGGCCAGGGCGAGGGCGACGGGTAAAGCGGAACGGGTCGGCAGGCGCATCGGGCGGACCTCCTGAGTCGGCGTCAGGTCCCCTCTTCTTTCATACCGCGAGCGCCCGGACAACAGTGCGGTGCGGCGCCATTGTGGTGAACCCCGCGCCCCGGCGGCCCGCGCTGCCACTCGGGCGGCCCCCTCGCGCCCAGACTGGGCCGAAAGGGGAACCGAGGAGAGGTGCGCGGCGGATGCGGCGGCGGTTGCGGAACGAGCAGCTGAGGCGGGACAAGGCGGCGCGGGTGACCGAGCTGCGCGGACAGCGGGAGCAGGCCCGGCACGCCGCCGTGGACTCGCGGCACCGGGAGCTGGCCGAGCACGCCGAGGCCGGGGCCGACTACCTCGACGGGCGGCTGCCGTTCCTGGACGCGGCCAAGGGCCTGGTGCGCAAGGTCTTCCCCGACCACTGGTCGTTCCTGCTCGGCGAACTGGCGCTCTACAGCTTCATCCTGCTGCTGCTCACCGGCGTCTACCTGACGTTCTTCTTCAGGCCCTCGATGGGCGAGCTGGTCTACCAGGGCAGCTATCTGCCGCTGCACGGTGTGCGGATGACCGAGGCCTACGCCAGCACCCTGCGGATCAGCTTCGACGTGCGCGGCGGGCTGCTGATCCGGCAGGTGCACCACTGGGCGGCGCTGGTCTTCGTGGCCTCGATCGGGGCCCATCTGCTGCGGATCTTCTTCACCGGCGCCTATCGCCGCCCGCGCGAAATCAACTGGCTGATCGGCCTGACGCTCTTCCAACTCGCCCTGGTGGAGGGCTTCGCGGGCTACTCGCTCCCCGACGACCTGCTCTCCGGCACCGGTCTGCGCACCGCCCACGGGTTCATGCTGGCCGTCCCGCTGGTCGGCACCTACCTCGCGTTCTTCGCGTTCGGCGGCGAGTGGCCCGGCCAGGACATCGTGCCGCGCCTCTACACCACCCATGTGCTGCTGCTGCCAGGGTTGTTGCTGGCTCTGGTGACAGTGCATCTGATCCTGGTGTTCTACCTCAAGCACACCCAGTGGGGCGGCCCGGGCCGCAGCGGCCGCAATGTGGTCGGCAAGCCGGCCTTCCCGCACTTCGCCGTGCAGACGGGCGCGTTGCTGGCGCTGGTCTCCGGGGTGGTGGCGGTGCTGGCGGCGGTCGGGCAGGTCAACCCGATCTGGAACTACGGCCCGTACCGCCCCGACCAGGCCTCGACGGATGCCCAACCCGACTGGTACATGGGCTTCCTGGAGGGTGCGCTGCGGCTGATGCCGGGAACCGAGACCAGGCTCTGGGGGCACACGGTGTCGTGGAACCCGCTGCTGCCGACGATCGTGTTCCCGATCGTGCTGTTCATCGCGCTGTACGCGTATCCGTTCGTGGAGCAGTGGATCACCGGCGACCGCAGCGAGCACCACCTGTGCGACCGGCCGCGCAACCGGCCGACCCGCACGGCGGTGGGGGTGGCGGGGTTCACCGGGTACGCGGTGCTGCTGATGGCCGGCGGGCAGGACGTGCTGGCGTACTGGTTCGACATCTCGGTGAACGATCTGAACTGGGTGCTGCGGGTCGGCCTGTTCGTGGCACCGGCGGCGGCGTTCTGGCTGACTCGCTGGCTCTGCCTGGCACTTCAGGCGCGGGATCGGAAGCGGTTCGACTCCGGGGTGCCGACGGGGTTCGTGCGGCAGTCGGCGGCGGGCGGCTTCGAGCAGGACCACGTTCCACTGACCAGTGGTCAGAAGTTTACTCTGGCCATGGACCGGGCACCGGAGCCGATGGCGGCCGCCGACGACTCGCGGCGGGAGCGGCTGCGGGCGGCGCTGAGCGGGTGGTACTACCGGGACCGGGTGCGTTGAACACGCCAGCCACGTTGAACACCCCCTTGTTTCCAGGGATCTGACTGCGCAAAGCTATCGCGCATGATCAAGGTTTTCTCAGTGAGACTGGGGTCTACAAAAGTCCCGTTCGGGCAGTTCTATGGCGGCCTGGACGGTTGGCGCGGTATGCAGGCGGTCTACCGGTTCGCCACCGACAAGAAGCACTTCATCATCGTCCCGATCCATGCCTACCTGATCGACCACCCCGACGAGGGGCTGATCCTGGTCGACGCCGGTATCAACTGGCAGCAGACCCATGAACACGGCGACTACTACCGGGGAATCGCCCACTACCTCTTCGACGAGGACGAGTACCAGCTCAGCCGCGACGAGGAGCTCCCCGCTGCACTGGCGCGGTTGGGCTACCGCGCCGAGGATGTCCGCAAGGTCGTGGCGACCCATCTGCACGAGGACCACATCGGCGGCCTCTCCTACCTCCCCAACGCCGAACTGGTGATCAGCAAGGACGAGTGGACCAATCGCCACTGGAAGCTCTTCGGCTTCCTCCCGATGGTCTACCAGCCGTCGCTGGAGGCGGCCCGGAAGATCACCACCATCGACTACGACTCGGGTGGCCACCAGAACTTCGACGCCAGCCATGACCTCACCGCCGACGGCACCGTCAAGGTGCTGCCCACTCCGGGCCACACTCCGGGACACCTCTGCGTGCTGGTCCAACTCGACGGCTACCAGCTGCTGATCACCGGCGACACCCTCTACACCCTGCGCCACCTCGCCAACGATGACGTCCAGGCCTTCGGGGCGGGCGACTGGGTGCCCAACCAGAATGCCTCGATCCGTCAGATCGCCGAACTCCGGCGACGGATGCCGGAGTTGATCCTCGCTCCCGGACACGACCACTCCGACTACCAGTTCAAGCACCTGGCGCCCGGCCTGGCGAAGGGCGGGCTGACGCCCGAGGAGCGGGCCGCCATCCGGGCCTACGAGGAGACGGTCTTCACGGCAGGCGGCCGGCTCCACCCGGAGGCGATTCCGCGTTACCTCCCGGGCACCGGCGCCGACCACGTGGGGCGGGTCAGCGGCTGAGACGGATCACGGCGGCCGGGCGGGCCTTCGCGCTACCTGGATCGCCGTGCCCGGTTCACACACCGGCCCGGTGGCCGAGCCTGGCGGGGTAGTCGGGCAGCTCGGCGAGTTCCGCCACCTTCTCGCCCGCCTTGAGCATCCAGTTGAGGATGGCGCGCCGGCTCAGCAGGGTGTTGCGCAGTCGCAGACCGGTGCGGGACTTGGGCGCCAGGAACCTGCCGGTTCGGTCGCCGCCCTGCTGGCAGGTCCGGGCATAGTCGCGCAGCCGTCGCTCGTAGGCGGGGAAGGCGGCGCGGTGATCGCCGTCGGCGAGGGCGAGTTCACCGGCGAGGACGTAGGCGGCGACGATGCCGGTGCCGGTGCCCATGCCGCCGATGGTGGCGCCGCAGGCCGCGTCGCCGACCAGGGCGATCCGCCCGGACGACCAGCTGGGCAGATCCGCGCGGCTGATCGAGTCGAAGTACAACTCCTCTGCCGTGTGCAGGGATTCGAGCATCCGCGGGACCTCCCAGCCGAGACCGGTGAAGGCCTGGGTGATCAGGGCCTTCTGCTGGTCCAGGTCATGGCGGTCGTAGTCGAGCCGGGGTGAGGCGAAGACCGCGAAGGCACCGGCGGTCTGCGGATCGCGGCGGCCCGCGCCGATGCTGGCGAGCCGGCCGGGGGCGTTGTAGCCGACCGAACCGTGCGCAAGGCCAGGGTGGTCGGGGAGTTGCCAGGTGGCCGCGTAGTAGCCGAGGTGGGTGACGTAGCGCTCCTCACGGCCGAAGGCGAGGCGGCGGACGTTGGAGTGCAGCCCGTCCGCGCCGATCACCAGGTCGAACTCCCGCGGTGCGGCGTGCCGGAAGGTGACGTGGACTCCGGTGGCCGTCTCGGCGAGGCCGGTGATCGAGTCGCCGAAGAGGTAGTCGGCGCCGGGGCGACTGTGTTCGTAGAGCAGGTGGGCCAGGTCGCCGCGCTCCACCTCGACCGCGCCGCCCGCGAACTCAGCCGGCAGGTGCAGCAGTTGCCGGTTCTTCTCGTCCACGAAGGTGATCGGGTGGCCACCGGTGCTGATCCGGCGCAGCTCGTCCAGCACGCCCATCCGCTCCAGCACGGTCAGGTGGGTCTCGCCCCGGAAGTCCACCGCCTGGCCGCCGGCGCGGATCGCGGGTGCGAGCTCGACCACGGTGGGTTCGAAGCCGTTCCGCGCGAGCCAATAGGCCAGTGCCGGACCGGCGATGCTCGCGCCGGAGATGAGAACAGTCTTGCCCATGATTCCTGCCCCCTCATGTCAACTGTGTCCACTGGACACTATTTGATGTGTGTACTGTAGACACAGTTTTGGGCGAGCGGCAAGGGGCAGGCAGTGAGCGACGAACCGAATGCGGCCATGCGCCTGCTGTGGGGCCCACCCCCGAAGCCCACCCGAGGCCCGAAGCCGGCGCTCTCGCTGACAGGCATCGCAGAGGCCGGCATCGAGATCGCGGACTCGCAGGGCCTGGCGGCGCTGTCCATGCAGCGCCTTGCCGGGGCGCTCGGCTACACCAAGATGTCGCTCTACCGCTATGTGCCGGGGAAGGCCGAGCTGATCGCGCTGATGGTGGAGCAGGCGATGGGCGAGCCCCCGGCGAGCCGGGAAGCCGACTGGCGGGGGCAACTCGGCGACTGGGCGCGCCGGTTGTACGCCGTCTTCGCGCACCACCCGTGGCTGCTGGACGCCACCGTCGGCCCGCGCCCGATCGGGCCCGCCGAGGTCTCCTGGATGGAGCGGGGCGTCTCGGCCCTCGCCCACACCCGGCTCACCGGCGCCGAGCAGCTCGACGCCCTCGCACTGCTGGCCGGCCACGCTCGCGGGATCGCCGTGCAGGCCCGGGCGAGCGCCCAGCCGGAGTCCCAGCTGACCGCCGTACTGGGTGAGTTGATGACCACCCAGCGGGACCGCTTTCCGGCCGTGGCCACCGCGATGGCCTCGGTCGCCGAATCCGGGGGCCAGAACCAAGCCTTGGAGTTCGGCCTGGACCGCATCCTGGCGGGCTTGGACGCACTGATCGCGGAGCGGGCCGACCCTTGCTGAGCCAGGGATCGTTTGTGATGATCTAGCGCATGTCCGAAGCTCATGGTGTGTGCCGGTGATCGTCGTCGAACTGCTCTTCGCCCTCATGCCGTTGGCCTGCTGGCTCGCGCTGGCGCGGACGCCCGTCGTGGGCACCCTGGTGGGACTGCTGCTGACGGGCTGCGCGGTGCTGGTCACCGGCGTCCATGAAGACTGGTTCACCACCAGAGCGAAGGCCGAGGTCTACGTCGGCCTGGCCCCCGCCGCACTGCTCCTCATCGCCGCCGGGGCGCTGGCCGAACGGGGGCTTCGCGGACCGCGCGCCAAGCGGGTGTACTCCGGCCGATCCGGCGGTGCCTGGGTGGCGTTGGTCGCCTACCTCGTCTTCTTCGGCCTGTTGGGCACCCCGGTCTACCTGATGTTCACTCACGACTCCTTCGTCCCGTCCACCGACGAAGTCCTCCCCCTGCCCTCGGGGTTGACCCTGCTCTCCAAGGACGACAACGGCGTCTGCGGCTCCGGCACCTGCAGCTCGGGGGTGGAGGTCGGCAGCCCCTCCGGCCTCTCCGGCGACGAGATCGCCGGCCGCCTGCGCACCACCCTGACCAACGACCGCGGCTGGCACCTGGACCGCGACAACTCCGGCTGCCGCCCCAACGGCTGGCTCCTGGACCGCCGCCGGCTCTGCCTCAGCCTCACCGTCCACGACCGCTCGGTGGACGTCCTCCTGGCGGGTGCGGACACCTACCACGGCTAACCGAGTGCATACTTGATGGATCATCAGGCCGTGCTCGCCTGCCCTGCCGCCCTACAGTGGCAGCATGGTCAACCGGACAGAGAAAGCCCTGCCGGCAGGGAACGTTGACAGCCGGCCGCGCGGCCGCCACGCCGCCCGCCGTTCGCGCGGGGGCGGCGGGCTCGCCCGCTCCTCCGCACTGATGGCGATCGGCACCCTGGTCTCACGCGCCACCGGCCTGATCCGCCTGGTCCTGCAGGGCTCCGCGCTGGGAGCCGCGCTGGTGGCGACCACCTACAACACCGCGAACACCGTGCCCGTGAGCCTCTACGCGCTGCTGATCGGCGGCGCGCTCAACGCGGCTTTCGTACCTCAGCTGGTCCGCGCCCGCCTGGAGCACGCCGACGGCGGACGCGCCCACGAGCAGCGCCTGCTGACCCTGGTGCTGTGCGCCCTCGGGATCGGCACGGCGGGCGCCGTGCTGGCCGCCCCGCAGATCGTCGGCCTCTACCTGCCCGACTCACCCGCCCACCACGACGCCTTCCAACTCACCGTGGTCTTCGCCCGGTTCCTCCTGCCCCAGATATTCTTCTACGGACTGACCACCGTTCTGGGCCAACTCCTCGGCGCCCGCGAGAGGTTCGGCGCCGTCACCTGGACTCCGGTACTGAACAACGTGGTCCTGATCACCCTGTTCGGCCTCTACACGGCACTGATGACCACGCCGCACAGCATCAGCGACGTCACCCCGGCCCAGGTCCGCCTCCTCGGCATCGGGACCACCACCGGCATCGCCCTGCAGGCCCTCGCCCTCGTCCCCTACCTGCGCGAGACCGGCTTCCGCTGGCGGGTCCGCTTCGACTGGCGCGGCGTGGGGCTGCGCTCCAGCGTCAGCGCGGCCCGCTGGACGCTGCTGTTCGCCTTGGCCAACCAGGCGGCCATCACCGTGGTCACCAACTACGCCAACGCCGCCGACCTCGCCATGCGCGACGCCGGAGTCGGCAACACCGCCTACAGCTACGCCCAGACGATCTGGGTCCTGCCGCAGTCCATCGTCACCGTCTCACTGATCACCGCGTTGCTGCCACGACTCAGCCGCGCGGCGGCCGAGAAGCGGATCGACGACGTGCGCGACGACCTCTCCCGAGCGCTGCGGGTCAGCGGCGTCGTGATCGTCCCCTGCGCCTTCTTCTTCCTCCTCTTCGGCCCGCAGATCACCACCCTGCTCTTCGCCCACGGCGCCGCCGACACCTCCACCACCCGGCCCATGGGCTACATGCTCCAGGCCCTCGCCCTCGGCCTGATCCCCTTCTCCGCCCAGTTCCTGCTGCTGCGCGGCTTCTACGCCTTCGAGGACTCCCGCACCCCGTTCTGGATGGCCACCTGGATCGCCGGCAGCAACATCGCCCTCGCCACCGCCTGCCACCTCCTGCTCCCCACCCGCTGGGCGGTCACCGGGATGGCCGCCGCCTACAGCCTCTCCTACGGCATCGGGCTCCTCATCACCGCACAACGCCTGCGTCGCCGCATGGCCGGCCGCCTCGACGGCAAGCAACTCAGCCGCACCTACGCCAAACTCACCGCCGCCGCAGCCACCGCCGCCCTCACGGCCTGGGGCGCGGCACACCTGCTCCCCACCACAACCCCGCTATGGGGCCCACTACTTACCCTGACGGCGGGCGGCGGCGCGATGCTGCTGCTCTTCGTACTCCTCGCCCGCCTGCTGCGGATCACCGAACTGCGATCCCTGGGCCTGCCGGGGCTGCGTGGCTAGGTACCGTGTTCGCTTGACTACCGACAGTGCCCCAGGGTTGGACTGCCCGTGCCGCGAGTCCTGGAGTAGGCGTGTCCGGTAAGCCAAGTGTCGACGCCGTGCTGCTGACGATGAACGACCGTCCCGCCGAACTGCGGGTGGCCATGGAGTCGTTGCTGTCCCAGTGCGATGTCGACCTTCGGATCGTGATCGTCGGCAACGGCTGCGAGCCCGACCATGTGCCCTTGGGGTCGAGGCGTGCACCACCCGGCCACGAACCCCGCCCGGCACAAGCCCTACTATCGGATGGTGGCCCGTAATCGCGTCTGGGTCGCGTACCGGCTCCTCCCGATTCCGCTGATTCCCGTCTACCTGGCCGCCTGGGTGGCCATCAGCGCCTGGAGGTTCCGGTCGTCGGGCAACCTCGGCGTCTGGTTCAGGGGGCTGGCCGAGGGCCTGCGCGGCGACTGATTCGAGACGGGCATCGGGCCCGCAGGGGGGAGCAACGAGCGTGCGGTACGTCGACCTTGACGCCACGATCGGCAAGTTGACCGGTGTCCTCGACCCTCACCCCTACCTCGCGATGCTCCCCGAGCTGGGCGCCGATCTGCCCGCGGGCGCGGCGGCGTTCGCCACCGACCCGGAGCATTACAACTTCACCGGCCAGCGTTGTGTGAAGGACCTGACGCTCGATGGGTTCCTGTCCGATGCGGGCGAGGCCGACGCCCTGGAGTTGCGGTTCCGCCACAACTGCTGGAAGCACGAGGAGGATCTGGTCATCCGCTACCAGGGTGTGACCGACATCCGGCTCGAAGGTGCGATCCGGGAGGAGCTCGGACCGCTCATCCTGGACGAGATCCTCCCCCATCAGCAGGGCTGCACCCATGAGTTGGCCTTCCGTCCGGGGCGGCTGACAATCACGGCCGCCGACCTCGCGGCGGTCTGGATCGAAGCGAACTGCGCTGAAGCACGCAAGGGTTGAGGTCAGGGCAGCGCCAACCGCCGGAATTCGTCGCGGAGATCGCCCATCGGCTGCCGATCCGTCGTGTAGTAGACCTTGTTGGTGAGCAGGACCGCCCAGTGTCCTCGCTTCGGGGACAGCCACATCGCAGTGCCGGTGAAGCCGGTGTGGGCCCAGATCCGGTCGGCGAGGTCGGTTCCCGGAGCGGGGTGCCAGAACAGGCCGCGCGGCGGTTCGAGGGCGCCGGTGTGGACGGCGAGCGACAGTTCGGTCCAGGCCGGGCCGAACACGGGCGGCGGTGCGGGCGCGGTGGCGGGGTCCAGCAGGTAGCGCAGGAAGCGGCCAACGTCGCCGGCGGTGGCGAATGCACCCGCGATGCCGCAGACACCGCCGAGCAGGCGAGCCGACGGGTCGTGGACGATGCCCTTGAAGCGGATGCCCTCGTCCTGGTCGAACTCCGTGGGGGCGCAGCGGGCGGTCAACTCGGCTGGGAGCGGCCCGAATCGGGTCTCGTGCATCCCGAGCGGGCCCCAGATCCCGGTGGCGGCGAGGCGGTCGAGGGGCTGCACGGTGAGGTGCTCGGCCAGGTAGCCGAGGATCAGCGCGGCACGGTCGGTGTACTCGACGGCCTCGCCGGGCGGCCGGTGCAGCGCTTCGCGCAGGACACCGGCGCGGATGGCGGCGGGGTCGGTGCCGTAGCGCTGCTTCAGCTCGGCCAACAGGGGGACGCCGGCGGTATGGGTGAGGAGGTGGCGTGCGGTCACCTCGCCCAGGGGGTGGGCGGCCACCTCGGGCCAGTAGGTGCGCAGGGGTTGGTCGAGTGGCAGGCGGTCGGCCTCCCAGAGCGCGCCGATGGCGGACCAGACGGCGAGGATCTTGGTGAGGCTGGCGAGGTCGAACAGGGTGTCGGGGCGCATGGGTTCAGCGGGGCGATCGGGATCCAGCAGGCCTACGGCGCCCGCCTCCTGGGTGCCCGTCGCGTCGCCGACGGCCCACACCGCACCGGGGTACGCGCGCCGGGTGACGCCCTCGGCGAGGAGGTGGCGGATGCGGTCGGCGGTGGCGGTCATCGGTCCCCGATTCGCGGTGAGTTGGGTCCCCGTCCGGCCAGCGTAGTGCGTCGCGTTCCGGGAGTAGGGCAGGCGCTCACCGACCAGGAGTTCGCAGGCATCCGGGTCGCCACCAGCGGCCTGACAGTGAGCTGTCGGTGTGCTGACAGCCGTCGGCATGAGACTCGGTGACGCCCGATCAGGACATCGAACGAGAGAGCCATCTGTGCCCCGACCCCGCCTCACTTCCGCTTTCCGCATGGTGGCCGCTGCCGCCGCCGCGCTCCTGCTGGCCGGCCTGACCCCATCCGCAGCCACGGCGGCCGCGCCGTCTCCACCTGTGCCGCAACTGGACTGGAAGCAGCCCTGCGTGGAGCACTTCGAGTGCGACACCGCCCAGGTGCCCCTGGACTACCGCACCCCGCAGGGGCAGTCGATCCAGCTCGCCGTCATCCGCCACCGCGCCACCGACCCCGCGCACCGGATCGGCTCGCTGTTCTACAACCCGGGCGGCCCGGGCGGATCCGGCACCCAGGCCCTGCCCGCCGTGTACGACCTGTTTCCGGAGCAAGTGCGCAAGCAGTTCGACATCGTGAGCTTCGACCCGCGCGGCATCGGCAGCTCCACCACGCTCCACTGCTTCACGGACCCCGCCGCCGAACAAAGCCTGCTCAGCCGACTCCCCGCAGGCTTCCCGGTCGGTGAGGAGCAGCAGTCGGCCTGGGCCGACACGTACGCACGCTTCGGCCGCCAGTGCGCCGACAGCGACAGGACGGGCCTGCTGGCCCACCTCTCCACCGCAGACGTCGCCCGCGACCTGGACGTGCTGCGCCAGGCCGTCGGTGACAAGCAGCTCAGCTACCTGGGCACCTCGTACGGGACGTTGCTGGGAGCCACCTACGCCAACCTGTTCCCCGGCCGGCTTCGCGCGATGGTCCTGGACAGCGCCATCGACCCGGTCGCCTGGACCACTGGCCGCAACCCGCAGGACCGCGCTCTGACGCCGTTCCTGCGCACCGGCAGCGACCTCGCCTCGGCCCGCGCGCTCGACGCATTCCTCGACCGCTGCGGTGCCGCCGACCCCGCGGCCTGCGCCTTCTCGGCGGGCAGTCCGGAGGCGACCCGCGCCAAGTTCACCCAGTTGCTCGACCGGCTGCGCCGTGGGCCGGTCACGGTCGGCACCCCGCCGCAGGCACTGACGTACGACTACGCGTCCGCGGTCTCGATCGTCACGTCGATGCTGTACGCGGCGTCGCCGGTGCCGGGCTTCCCCGACACCGGCTGGGCAGCCCTGGGCGCGCAGTTGCAGGGCCTGTGGACCGCCCTCGACACGCCGGCGGCGGCACCGCCCACCGGTGGCCTGCCCAGCCAGGCGCAGACCCTCGGCGTGCTGTGTGCCGACACGGCCAACCCGGCCATGGACGCGGACTACGCAGGCCTGGCCGATCTTGCCGGAGCGCGCTCCGGTGCCGTGGGCCCGTACTGGGTCTGGCAGACCCAGCGATGCGCGGCCTGGCCGGCCGAAGCCGCCCGCGACCGCTACGACGGCCCATGGAACCGCCCCACGTCCGCACCCATCCTGGTCGTCGCCAACACCGGGGACCCGGCCTGGCCCTACGAAGGCTCGCACGCCATGGCCGACACTCTTGCCCGTGGCCGGCTGCTGACCGTCGACGGCTACGGGCACACCGTCCTCGGCAACCCGAGCAGCTGTGCCGCCGGCTACGAGGAGCGCTACCTGGTCGACGGCCACCTGCCGCCGCGCGGGCAGGTGTGCGCACCGGACCGCCAGCCGTTCTAGTCAGATGCACGTAGGGGCGAACGCCGGACGCCGTCCTCGTCGCGGACGTCGAAGCCGTCCGTGCGGAGCCAGGTGACAGCGGCGTCGATGCAGCGGGCGTTTGAAAGGCATCCGGGGCGAACAGGGGAACCGGGAGGCGCTCTACCGGCGGACCGCCGAGATCAGTCCGCCGGGCCGCTCCTCGCCCTGCGGCGGGGTGCTGATCGGGCGGCCGTAGGCGGCAGCGCGCTCGCGCAGGGTGTGGCTGTCGGCCTCCCAGCCGTGCCCGGCCAGCCAGCCCACCGGGTCGTCGGGCATCTCCGAGACCCACATGGAGGCCGCCGATCCCGGCGCGGCGTCCCCGCCGAAGCGCTCGACCACGCCGCGCGAACCCAATGTCAGCCCCATCCGACTGCCTGGCGCCGACTGCGCGCTGATCCGGGCCAGCAGTAGCTCCACCGCATCCTCGGGCAGATAGATCAGTAGTCCTTCGGCGATCCACGCGGTCGGCAGGGCCGGGTCGTGCCCTGCGGCGGCCAGCGCGGCCGGCCAGTCCTCACGCAGATCCACCGCGACGGTGATCCGCTCGCAGCGTGCGACGGCCCGCTCCTGGCGCAGCACCGAAGCCTTGAAGTCCAGTGGCGCGGCGGTGTCGACCTCGAACAGCCGGGTGCCCTCGGGCCAGTCCATCCGGAAGGCCCGGCTGTCCATGCCGGCGCCGAGCAGCACGACCTGCCGGACCCCGGACGCGGCGGCCTGCTGCAACAAGTCGTCGAGGAACTTCGTCCTGATGACGATGGAGAACGACACGGCCAGCCGGCGGCGTCGCGCGGCCTCGTCATCGGGCGGCGGCGAGGAGGGCCACAGGCCGCCGGCGGTGGCGAAGGCCTGTGCCAGTGGGTCGCGGAACAGCGCGTCCTCCCGCTCGGTCTCCAGCGCCCGTACCCTGGCCACCCCGACCGCCGTGGCCCACACTCCCGACGGCTGCACCCGCTCCTGATGATCAGTCACCGCGCCAGCCTAGATGACCGATTCCAAGGGGCCCGATGAGGGGGGCCGGCTTCATGCGCGGCCAGCCAGTCATGCGCGCACTGCGACCTGAGTGGCAGTCAGGAACGGCGCCGGCGGAGCAGGCTGCCGGCCATCAGCGCGACGGCGGCCACGGCCATGCCGATGGCGATCCCGGTGTGGCGGACATACCTCACGTCCGGACAGACCCGACCCGTCTCGGTCCTTGCGAAGCAGTGCATGCCTGGGATCGGCTCGGCCACATGGACGAGCGCGGTCACCGCCGCGCCCAGGAGGAGAACGATCCCCAGACAGAAGAGGAACACACGTAAGGCCGTCATGCCGCTTGGACGGCCGAAACGCGGCATCCGTTCCCGGCCCCGCATGATGCACTTCGCAGCAGGGCCGTGGCCTGTACAGATCCCAACTCTGCTGTCGCCGACGGCGATAGGGCGGTGGGCCTCGGTCGGACCGCGCTTGGCCGGGGGCGTTCAGGGTGATGTGACCGGGCCGGACGGCCGGTCCCAGAGGTTGGCCAGGTGCGCGTGGAGGACGTCTGCCGCCTCTTGCGGGGTGAGATGGCCGATGAGGACGTGCGCGGTGAGACCGTCCGCCAGGGCGAGGAGGGTGCGGGCCTCTCGTTGCGGGTCGAGGGAGACGGCGTGCTCGGCGTTCGCGCCGGCTTCCCGGATGAGTCGGGTGAACGCCTCCTGCAGGGCTGCGTAGTTGGTCTTCAGCGTGTCGGCGAGCGACTCGCTGACAGCCGCTTGAGCGACGAAGGCGAGCCAGACCCGTGCCTCGGCGCGGTGTTCCTCCCGGAGCAGTGCGATTTCGGTGACCGCGTGGCCCAGGGCGGTGTCGGCTGACTTGGCCGGACTCCCGGCGAGGCGGGCCTGCACGCGCTCGGTGATCCGCTCGCCGATGTGCCCGAGCGCGAACACGAGCATCTCTTCCTTGGTCCGGAAGCATCGCTGGACGGCACCCATCGACACCTGCGCGCGGGCCGCGACGTCGCGCAGGGTGACGCCCTCCAGCCCGTGTTCGTCGGCGAGGAGGCAGACGGCCTCGGCGATCCGGCGGCGTCTGCCCTCGTGGTCCACCTGCCTGGGCATGGGCGGTCGCCTCCCGTTATTCGATGCGCTCGTATCGGTTCCCAGGCTACAGTTCCGATGCAAGTGCATCGGAACGTGGATGGGGAAAGGTGCGAGCATGCGGGACGCCCTGTGGAAGATGTCGGCCGCCGCCCAGGCGGCGGCGGTGCGCGGTGGTGAGATCTCGGCGGCCGAACTGGTCGACAGCCATCTGGAGCGCATCGCGGAGGTCAACCCGCGACTGAACGCGGTCACCCAGCTCCTGGCGGAGGGGGCCCGGGAGGCCGCCGTGCGGACGGACCGGCGGCGGGCCGCGGGCGAGGAGCTGGGTCCGCTCGCGGGAGTGCCGTTCACGGTGAAGGAGAGCACCGCCATCGAGGGCGTGCCGACCACGTTCGGCACTCCGCGCTTCCGCGATCTGGTGGCGCCGGCCGACGCGCCCCCGGTGGCGCGGCTGCGCGCGGCCGGCGCGATCCCGATCGGGCACAGCAACATGCCCACGCTGATCCTGGCCGGGATGCACACCCGCAGCGAACTCTTCGGCGACACGGTCAATCCCTGGGATCCCACTCGCACCCCGGGTGGCACGAGCGGGGGCGACGCGGTGGCCGTCGCGACCGGTATGGCCGCGCTCGGCCTGGGCAACGACTCCGGCGGATCGGTGCGGGTCCCAGCCCAGTTCTGCGGTGTGGCCGGACTGAAGCCGACCACCGGCCGCTTCCCGGCCGACCACCGCATCCTCGGCACGGACGATCCCGGCCCGGCGTCCCAGATGCTGGTCACCGACGGCCCGTTCGCCCGGACTGTCGCCGATCTGCGGCTGGCGTACGAGGTGTTGGCGGGCGCCGATCCGCGCGACCCGCGAGCCGTGCCGGTACCCGCGTACGGCGAGCCGCTCCCCGGGCCGGTGAAGGTCGCGGTCGTGGCGGATCCCGGCGGGCACGGCGTCCACCCCGCGGTGCGCGGAGCCATCGCGGCCGCTGCCGAGGCCCTGCGGGACGCCGGGTACGACGTGCGGGAGGTGCCGGACGTGCCGCGACTGGATGAAGCCCTGGAGGCGTACGGCCGGATCACCGTGACCGAGTTCGCCCCGACCTGGCCGGCGGTGCGCAGGCTCCTCGGGGACGGCGGCGACCGCTACATCGAGCTGGCGATGCAGCGGACCCCGCCCGCGACTGCGGACGAATTCATGAAGCTCATGGGCACCTGGATGAACATCCGCCGCTCCTGGGCCGAATTCCTCCACGAGTACCCGCTGTTGCTGGGCCCGTCGTTCACCGAACCACCCGTCGCACCGGGGCTGGAGTCGCGCGACAGGGCAGGGCGGGACCGGGTCGGGTCGGGGATGCGCCTGTGTACCGTGACCAGCTTCGTAGGCGTGCCCGGGGTGGCCGTACCGACCGGTCTGACCGACGGCCTGCCATCCGGAGTGCAGATCGTCGGGCGCGCGTTCCGGGAAGACCTCTGTCTGGCTGCGGCCCAGGCGATCGAGGACCGACTCGGCATCCTCACGCCGGTCGACCCGCGCGGGGACGTCCGGGCTGATTGAACCTCGCCGTGGCGCGGAAGTCGGGCATGCCGGTGTTCCTCAAGCCGCGTCTCCCTCCAGCGTGAAGCACACGACCTTGTAGCCGCCCGCCTCGTTCACGTCGATGTGCCACTCGGCGGCCAGCGCATCGACCAGCTCGAAGCCCCGGCCGCCGGCGTCGTCCAGGTCGGCGGCGCGCGGTTCCGGGAGCCGGAGCGACCAGTCCCGCACCTCGACTCGGACCGGCTGGCCGCGCAGCGCGGCGAAGGTCACCCGGAAGGGTGTATTGGCGTGGTTGACCGCATTGGTAGCCAGTTCGCTTGCCAGGAGTTCGCAGGCATCCGGATCGCCACCGACGGTCTCGCAGCACCATCTGATGAATCGTCGGACCGCTGGGACCGATACGGGCTCCGCTGCGAAATCTTCGGACCGAATCAGTCGGACTTGGTCACCCAAATGAACGTGATCGAGCAGATTGTGCACGACCCCTCCACAGATCCAGCCGGAGGAGTCGTGCACCATCTAGGGCGCATTACACTCCGCAACCGGCTCATCGCGGTTGGTACGGGAGAGATGTTCCTCGTACGAGGGTCTCGCACGCAAGCCGATCCCTGATGATCCATCAAAGTTCACTCGTGTGAGTCATGGTGACTTTTCAGCGCGCTACTCTCGTCCCAGAACGTGGCTGCCGGACAAGGAGGTAGAGCGCGTGGTGACGAAGCCACAGACATCCCGCGCCATGGCGAACGTCGGCCGTCGACTGAAGGCCCTACGAATGGACGTTCGGCCACGCCTGACTCAGGCGGTGGTGGGTAAGGCCATCGGCAAGAGCCAGGACTTGGTCTCCCTGATCGAGAACGGCGGCCAACTCCCCACGGACCAGCAGCTGCGCAAGATGCTCGACCTCTACGACGTGGACCAGGCGACGCGGCTCGACCTGCTTGCCGAGATCCGGCAGGCCAGGGAGACCGAGGCGGTCTGGTGGACGGAGTATGTGGCCCACCTGCCACGGAACTTGGTCAGGCTCATCGAGCTTGAGGACAGTGCGTCGAAGTTCAGCATTGCGACGGGCGGTCTGGTCCCCTGGCTGTTCCAGACCAAGCAGTACATGCAGAGCCTCGACGAGTTCGGCACACGTGAGGTCGGCGCGGAGCGAAATGCCGCACAGCATGCCGTCCGGGTGAGGCGTCGGGAGATTGTCACCCGCACCCATCGGCCAGTGGTCGTAGACGCTCTGTTTTCAGAGGCCGCCGTCCGTGCGCTGGTCGGTGGCGCACAGGTCATGCGGGGTCAGCTGGAACAGATCGTTGAGATGGCGACGATGCCGAACATCGCCGTGCGCGTCATCCCCTTCAGTGCGGGGGCCGCCGCAGCGTCTCAAGTGAACCTCACCATCTTGGACTTCCCTATCCCCGCTGATCCCGGGGTTGCCACCATGGACACCGGAACCGGTCTTGCGATCATGGAGGATTCCAAACAAGTGCGCGCTCGGCGTCGCTTGTTTGACTATCTGCAAGGAAATGCGCTGAGCCCTGCTGACTCCGTAGACCTGATCAGCGCCGCACTCAAGGAACTATGAACATGCAGAAGCAAGAGCTGTACAATGTCACCCCACCCGTCTCCGAGCGCTTCAAGTCACCGCTCAGCCAGACGAACGGCTCGTGCGTGACCTTCGCGCCCATCAAGGACGAGGGCGACCACCTAATCGGCATCTACATGGGCGACAGCCAGAACCCCGACATCCAGGGAACCCGCTACACCCCCGAAGAGTTCATCGCCATGGCCGACGGCATCGACAGCATCCGCAAGCGCCTTGGCCTCTAGGGAAGTCGCCCTCCCCCACCCCCGCCTCGCCACCGAGGCGGGGGTGTTGCGTTCCCCTGCGTTTCCCTCAAGGCTCGCCGATCCGCTTCTCGAACCAATGGTGGGCGTACGGCTCGTCGTTGAAGGCGGCGACCTCCTGGAAGCGGTAGGAGTGGTGCAGCCCGATCGCCACGGTGAGCGCCTTGTTGGTGTCCAACCGCACCACGGTGCAGCCGGCTTGCGCAGCTCGCGCCTCCAACTCGGCCAGGAACCGGCGGGCGAGGCCGGGGCCCCGGGCGCCGGGCGCGACCCACATCCGCTTGATCTCGGCCGGGGCGCCCTGCGGCAGCTTCAGACCGGCGCAGCCGACGGGCTCGCCGTGCAGCCGGGCGACCAAACCGTTTGGCACGGACACCGCACCCCCGCTATAGAGGTCCCATGACCTCCTGGCACCTGGCCCCCGAAGCCTTCGACACCGCGGACGCGACCAGCCTGCGGCGCGACTACTACGACGAGGTCGCCAGCCGCTACTGGCAGCGGCCCGCGACCTCGCAGGAGATCGACGAGGGCCTGACCAACGACGGCGTGGAGCTGCTCACCCCGCCCACCGGGCAGTTCGTGGTGGGCCGTTATGACGGCGAGGCCGCCGCATGCGGCGGGGTGCTGATGCTGGATGCCGACTGCGCCGAGCTCACCCGGGTCTATCTGCGCCCCGCCTTCCGGGGCAAGCAGGGCGCGGGCCTCATGCTGGAGGTGCTGGAGCGCGAGGCGCGCCTGCTCGGCGCCTCCCGGATGGTGCTCAACACCCGCCTCGACCTGATCGAGGCCCGCTCGCTGTACGTGCGCAACGGCTACCGCGAGATCCCGGCGTACTGCACGGGTCCGTACGTGGAGATCTGCTACGGCAAGGACCTCGGCCAGGCCGACTGAGCCGGCCCCGCCGCCTCACTCCTCCCGCAGCGCGTACTGGAACACGAACCCCGTGACGCCCGGTGCCAGCACCCCGAACCCGATCAGCGTCAGCCACCAGCCGTAGATGACCCCCAGCGCCAGCAGCGCCGCGCCCACCGCCGTCCACAGCGGGTAGATGCTCGACGGCGCGAAGAAGTCCAACGGGCCTGCGCCGTCGGCGACTTCGGCATTCGGATCATCGGCGAGCCGCCGCCCCCGCTTCACATGCTGGGCCCAGCAGAAGGCCGCCACCAGCGACGACATCAGGAACGCCACCACCAACGCGGCCTTCCCCGCGGGCTCGTGGGCGAACACCCCGTAGACCGTGGCGAGGACGGCGAAGAAGCCGGCCCAGCCCGTGAACAGCCATGCCTCCGCCTTCATCGGGTGCTCTCCTCCCGCTCCGCCTCGACAGCCCTGCTGTGGTCCGGGTAGTGCAGGTCGAAGGCCGGGCACTCGGATCGGATCCTGGGCATGGAACGGAAGTTGTGGCGTGGCGGCGGGCAGGAGGTGGCCCACTCCAGCGAGCGGCCGTACCCCCAGGGGTCGTCCTCGGTCACCTTGCGACCGGTTCGGCCGGTCAGCCAGACGTTGTAGAGGAACGGCAGGGTGGACAGGCCCAGCGTGAACGACCCGATGCTGGAGATGGTGTTGAGCGTGGTGAAGCCGTCCGAGGCCAGGTAGTCGGCGTAGCGGCGGGGCATGCCCTCGGCGCCGAGCCAGTGCTGCACCAGGAAGGTGGTGTGGAAGCTCGGGTAGAGCAGCCAGAAGTGCACCTTGCCGAGGCGCTCGTTGAGCATCCGGCCGGTCATCTTGGGCCACCAGAAGTAGAACCCGCCGAAGGTCGCGAAGACCACCGTGCCGAAGAGTACGTAGTGCAGGTGCGCGACGACGAAGAAGCTGTCGGAGACATGGAAGTCGATCGGCGGGGCGGCGAGCAGCACGCCCGTCAGACCGCCGAGCAGGAACGTCGTCAGGAAGCCCAGGCAGAACAGCATCGGGGTCTCGAAGGAGAGCGATCCGCCCCACAGGGTGCCGACCCAGTTGAAGAACTTCACGCCGGTCGGCACCGCGATCAGCAGCGAGGTGAGCGAGAAGAACGGCAGCAGCACCTGGCCGGTGACGAACATGTGGTGCGCCCAGACCACCGCCGACAGTGCGGTGATCGCGATGGTGGCGCCGATCAGGCCGTAGTAGCCGAAGATCGGCTTGCGGCTGAAGACCGGCAGGATCTCGCTGATGATGCCGAAGAACGGCAGCGCGACGATGTAGACCTCGGGGTGCCCGAAGAACCAGAACAGGTGCTGCCAGAGCAGCGGGCCGCCGTTGGCCGGGTCGAAGACGTGGGTGCCGAACCGGCGGTCGGCCTCCAGGGCGAGCAGCGCGGCGGTGAGCACGGGGAAGGCGAGCAGCGCCAGGATCGAGGTGAAGAGCACGTTCCAGGTGAAGATCGACATACGGAAGAGGGTCATCCCGGGGGCGCGCAGGCAGACGATGGTGGTGATGAAGTTGACCGCGCCGAGGATGGTGCTCAGGCCGGCGACCACCAGGCCCATGGTCCACAGGTCGGCGCCCGTGCCGGGGCTGCGCACGGGGCCGTTGAGCGGCGCGTAGGCGAACCAGCCGAACGAGGCGGCGCCGTTGCTGGTGAAGAAGCCGCCGACCACCATCAGGCCGCCGAGCAGGAACACCCAGTAGGTGAAGGCGTTCAGCCGGGGGAAGGCGACGTCGGGCGAGCCGATCTGCAGCGGCATCACGGCGTTGGCGAAGCCGGCGAAGGTGGGGGTGGCGAAGAGCAGCATCATCACGGTGCCGTGGATGGTGAACAGTTGGTTGTACTGCTCGGCGGTGAAGAACTGCAGCCCCGGGCGGGCCAGCTCGGCGCGCATCAGCATCGCCAGGATCCCGGCGAACAGGAAGAACCCGAAGGCGGTGGTGAGGTAGAGGTTGCCGATCGCCTTGTGGTCGGTGGTGGTCAGCCAGCCGAGCACCCGCTCCCCGTGCCGCACCCGCCGCCGCACCGGATCAGCCGTAGCAGCCTGCACCAGCTGAGCCATCCGGTCTCCCTCGCCTCTCCCGCGCCGAGCCACACGAACCGCCCGGCCATGCAACCGACCCGGCCGCGTGAACCGCCCGGCCATGCAACCGACCCGGCCATGCAACCGCCTCGGCGGCCCGCCACGCGCGCGCCGCGCCGCCGGTAAACCGCTTGATGCACCGTCAGGGCGATCGGGAGACTCGGGACATGAAGCAGATCAACGCACGAGAGGCGGTGCTGGAACACTTCCGCTGGGACGGCGGGCATGCCGACGTCTGGGCGGTCTTCCGGAACGGGGCCGCGCTGGCGGCCGTGGTGCGCGGGCTGGCGGAGCCGTTCCGGCGCGCGGGCGTGACGGCGGTGGTCGGGCTGGAGTCGCGCGGTTTCCTGCTGGGCGCGGCGGTGGCCGTGCAGTTGGGCGTGGGGTTCGTGCCGGTGCGCAAAGCGGCCGGGCTGTTCCCGGGCGAGAAGCTCACCCGGGAGACCGATCGGGACTACCGCGGTCTGCGGCACACGCTGCGGCTGCAGCGGGCGGCGCTGAGCGAGCGGGACCGGGTGCTGCTGGTGGACGACTGGATCGAGACCGGCAGCCAGGCGGCCGCGGTGCGCGAGTTGGTGCTGGAGTGCGGGGCGGGCTGGGCGGGTTGCGCGGTGATCGTCGACCAGTTGACGGGGCGCCGGCGGCCCGCGCTGGGCCCGATCCACGGGCTGCTGCGGGCCGCCGAACTGCCGGCTGCCCTCAATGCCTGAGCCGACGAACGTCCGACCGAAGCTGGCGAGTTGACGGAGCTACCGCTCCGCCCGTGATCGCTTGACGGTGCGGAACCGGCGGGCCACCGCCCGGGCGAGGTCGGCGGCGCCGATCAGGCCGGCCTCGTTGCCCAGGGCGGCCGGGACGATCTGCGCCTCGGGGCGGAAGCCGCGGCCGGTGAGGGTGCGGCGGAAGGCGTCCTGAGCGGGCCCGAGCAGCAGGTCGCCGGCCGCCGAGACGCCGCCGCCGATCACGAACCGGCCCGGGTCCAGGGCGGCCGCGAGGTTGGCCAGGCCCACGCCCAGCCAGCTGCCGATGTCGTGCAGCAGTTCCACGGCCATCGGGTCGCCGGCCCGGGCGGACTCGGTGACCAGCGGCCCGGTGATCGCGGTGACGTCGCCGCCGACCCGGGCCAGCAGCGGCTGGGCCACCGGTGACTCGGCGGCGGCCAGCTCGCGGGCCTCGCGGACCAGGGCGTTGCCGGAGGAGTACTGCTCCCAGCAGCCCCGGTTGCCGCACGGGCAGCGGTGCCCGCCGGGCACCACCTGCATGTGGCCGAACTCCCCCGCCAGGCCGAACCGCCCCCGGTCCACCCGGCCCTGACGGACCAGCGCGCCGCCGATCCCGGTGCCCAGGGTGATCATCACCAGCAGGTCCTCGTCGCGCCCGGCGCCGAACCGCCACTCGGCCCAGGCGGCGGCATTGGCGTCGTTCTCGACGACCACCGGGAACTTCAGCCGGTCGCTGAGGGCCTCGCGCAGCGGTTCGTCCCGCCAGTTGAGGTGCGGGGCGAACAGCACCCGGGAGCGGTCGGAGTCGACCCAGCCGGCGGCGCCGATGCCGACCGCGTGCACGTCGTGCCGGTCGGCGAGCTCCAGGACCAGTTCGACGATGACGTCCTCGACCACCTTGGGACTCTTGCTCTTGTCCGGGGTGTCCGCGCGCAGCTGCTCGACGATGGTGCCCTCGCCGCTCACCACCCCGGCGACGACCTTGGTGCCGCCGATGTCGATCCCGATGGTGGGCAACCGGAGCACCCCGGCTGGCAGGGTGCGGCGGCGCCGGTCGCGGTAGTCGTCGGTCTGGTGCGGCCGCCCGGCCCGCTGGCCGAGGCCGCGCTGTCCGAGACCGAGGAGGGCGGGCAGGACGGGTTGGCCACCACGGGCGGAGGACTGGTTCACGCGGAGACGATACGCCCCGTCAGATGGGAAGCCGCTGATCGAATCCTGAAGATGGGACCCTCCGGTGCACGAGGAGCCCCCGGACAGGTGTCAAACTAGTGACGGTCACAACGGGGACATTCAAGTACACGTGATCTTTCTCTCAGGTTCCTCTCAGGTTTGAGGTAACCGATCATGCGTTCACCGCGTCCCCGTATAAGTGAGTGCGCACCGGCCATGGGGGTCCGGGCGATAGGAATCCCGGATACGAGATACATAGATGCAACTGACAGGTCAGCCCTTCCTGATCCTTACGATCATCCTGGTGCCGGTCTCCATCCTGCTGGCGATGCTGCTCTGGGGGCGGGTCGGCGGCCCCAAGCCGGTGCAGTTCCTGGCCCGGCTGATCATGATCCTGTTCTGCCAGGCGACCGCCGTGACCATGGTCTTCGTGATGGTGAACAACGCCAACATGATCTACGGCAGCTGGAGTGACCTGCTCGGTTCGGACGAGCACGTGCAGGCGGTGCCCGCCCCGCCGGCCGAAGCCGCGGCCGGCCAGAAGGGCGGGCCGGGGTCGGGCAGCGACGCCAAGCCGGCGAAGGCGCTGCAGCAGTTCAAGGCCGTGGACGACCCGCTGGTGCCGAAGGACGTGCAGACCACCGACCTGAAGGGTCAGCTGTCCGGGGTGACCGCCGAGGTCAACGTGTGGCTGCCGCCGCAGTACAACGACCCGGCGTACAAGGACAAGAAGTTCCCGGTGGTCGAGATGCTGCCGGGCTTCCCGGGGTCCTCGAAGGCCTGGTTCGGCTCACTGAAGGTCACCGAGCAGCTGAAGCCGCTGATGCAGTCCGGCAAGGTGACGCCGTTCATCCTGATCTCGCCGCGCACCCAGCTGATCAGCACCACCGTGGACACCGGCTGCGCCGATGTGCCGGGCAAGGTCAACGCGGACACCTGGCTCTCCCGGGACGTGCCGCAGATGATCATGGACAACTTCCGAGCCGAGACCTCGGCGGACGGCTGGGCGATCCTCGGGTACTCGGCCGGTGCGCACTGCGCGGACCGGATGGCGCTGCTGCACCCGGACCGCTTCCGCGCCGGGATAAGCCTCTCCGGCTACAACGACCCGCACGCCGAGGAACTGTCGCTGACCGCCAAGGACCCGCTGCGGCAGACCGCCAACCCGCTCTACATCCTGGAGCACGCCACCACCCCGCCGCACGTCGCGCTGTACCAGAGCGGCGGCAAGGGCGACGGCTACGAGGACGGTCAGGCGCTGGCCGCCGCCGCCAAGTCGCCCACCTCGGTGACCGTGCAGCTGACGCCCGGTGCGCACACCCCGTCGCTGTGGCGCCCGATGATCCCGGGCATCTTCCAGTGGCTGAGCGGCATCATCCCGGCTCCGCGCTGACACCACGACGCGCCGACACCACGACGAACGGCGCCTGACGGATCCGGTGATCCGTCAGGCGCCGTTCTGCGCACGGGGCTCGTCAGGCCAGCTCCAGCGCCAGGTAGAAGTCCACCCGGTCCTCCAGCCGCGACAGGTCACGGCCGGTCAGCTCCTCGATCCGGCCGATCCGGTACCGCAGGGTGTTGACGTGCACGTGCAGTTGGGCGGCGCAGCGGGTCCAGGAGCCGTCGGACCGCAGGAAGGCCTCCAGGGTGCGGATCAGGTCGGCCTGGTGCTCCAGGTCGTAGCCGATCACCTTGTCGAGCAGCCGGCTGCGGAACGCGCGCCGCACCTCGTCGGGCACGGCGGCCAGCAGCAGTACGTGGGAGGCGAGCTCCTCGGGGCCGGCCACGCAGACCCGGCCGACCCGGGAGGCGGCGATCCGGCGGGCGTGCCGGGCCTCCTCCAGGGCGCCGCGCAGGGCGCCGGCCGCCTGGGCGGGGGCGGAGACGCCGACGGTGATCCGGCCGGCCGAGCCGAGCCCGGCCTCCAGCGGGGCCAGCAGGTCGCGCAGCGCGTCGGCCGGCACGGGCGCCTCGGGCGCGGGCAGCACCACCACGGCGCCGGTGCCGTTGCCCGCGACCAGCGCGCGGTCGGCGGTGTCGGTGAGCGCTTCCTCCAGGACGGCTCGCACCGCGCCTTCCGGCAGGCCCACTCCCTCGGCGCTGATGATCAGCCAAGTCTCCTCGGGTGTGGGCGAGTTGGCTGCGGAGCTCGGGTATCCGGCCATCACGGCGGAGGCGTGCAGGGTGCGGCTGATCTCGGCCGGGTCGGCGTCGCGTTGCAGCAGTGCCAGGATCTCGTCGGCGAGGCGGCGGCGCAGCCGGCGGTCCTCGTCGCGGCGGGTGCGTTCGGCGGCGACCAGCCCGGCCAGGTTCTCGGCCAGCTGCTGGCGCTTGGCGGTCCACTCGGTGATGTCGCCGGCGACGGCCAGCAGCCAGTCGGCGAGCGGGGCCGCCGCCTCGGGGTCGGCGGGTGCGGGCAGCAGCGAGTAGGTGCCGGTGGCCGACTGGGCCCGGTGCGGCGGGCGGCGGCGTTGCCGCTGGGCGGCCAGGTGGGCGCGGACCAGCTGGTCGCGGTCGGCGGCGCCGAGGTGCTCGGCCGGCCCGGCGATCACCCGGCCGGTCGGGCTGAGCACCCAGCAGTCCAGGTCGAGGTCACCGCCGAGCAGCTGCAGGACGGCGTCCAGTCCGCCGCCTCCGGCCGCGGAGACCAGCTGGCGGTGCCGGTCGACCAGTGCGGCCAGGTCGGCGGCGCGGTCGGCGGAGACCTGGCGGCCGACGTACTCGGTGAGGGTGGCGAAGGCCATGTCGTCGGGGACGGCCAGCAGCGGCATCCGGTGCCGGCGGCAGGCCTCGATCAGGTCGTCGGGGATCGGGCCGACCTCGGCCGCACCGGCCGCCAGCGCCACCGCCCCGCCGGCCGCCAGGGTGCGCACGAAGCGCTCGGAGTCCGCCGGTGCGGTGCGCCAGAGCATGCCGGTGATGACCAGCTCGCCGCCGTGCAGATAGCGGCTGGGGTCCTGCAGGTCCGTGGTCATCACCCCGGTGACCTGCCGGTCGAGCTCTTCCTCGGCGGCCAGCAGGCGCAGCCGTGGTGCGCCGGGGGCGAGCAGGTCACGGACGCGCATCCGCTGACTCCTTCGTCTGAACGGTGGGTGACCAGGTGGGTGACCGGGTGGTCGGGACGGGAGGACAGTGTGCCCGATGCCGCGGGTCTTCGCTGCGGGCCGGTGCGCGGCGCCGTCGCTTCGGACGTCATCGCCGGATTACGGTCTATAGGGACGGCCGGGGCGTCGGGCTCGCAGGGCGTTGGCCATGCTCAGCGGCGCCTTTGGGCCCTCTTAGAGGAACGTACAGGATGCCGGGTGGCGGCGGCGCACGGGCTTCATGCCATCGGTGACTGCCTCGCCGGCTCCGGACGGCGGTTCACTGGCCGTACGCCGCCGGACACGCCGCGGTGACCGAGGTGAGGAGACACCCGCATGGAGTTCCTGCGGCCCGCCAGTTGGGACGAGGCACTCGCCGCCAAGGCCGAGTGTCCGACCGCGCTGCCGATCTCGGGCGGCACGGACGTCATGGTCGAGATCAACTTCGACGTGCACCGGCCGGCGGCGCTGCTCGACCTGAACCGGATCACCGAGCTGGCCGAGTGGTCGATCGAGGACGAGGTCGTCAGGCTCGGCGCCGCGGTGCCGTACGCGCGGATCATCGAGGAGCTGTCCGGCCCGCTGCCGGGCCTGGCGCTGGCGGCGCACACGGTCGGCTCGCCGCAGATCCGCAACCGCGGCACGGTCGGCGGCAACCTGGGCGCCGCCTCCCCCGCCGGCGACTCGCACCCGGCGCTGCTGGCGGCCGGCCGCGAGGTCTTCGTCGAGGCGGCCTCGCGGGCGCGCGGCACCCGGCTGATCCCGATCGACGACTTCTACCTCGGGGTGAAGCGCAACGCGCTGGAGCCGGACGAGCTGATCCGCCGGGTGCACATCCCGGTCGCGGACGGCCCGCAGCAGTTCTCCAAGATCGGCACCCGCAACGCCATGGTGATCGCGGTGGCCGCGTTCGGCCTGGCGCTGCACCCGAGGAGCCGCACGGTGGGCGCCGGAATCGGCTCGGCGGCCCCGACGCCGCGCCGGGCGGTCGAGGCGGAGCGGTACCTGGAGGGTGTGCTCGCCGAGCGCGGCCTGTGGGAGTCGGGCGAGGTGCTCGGCGGCGAGGTGGTCCAGCGGTTCGGCGAGCTGGTCCGGGCGGCCGCCTCGCCGATCGACGACGTGCGCGGCACCGCCGACTACCGGCGGCACACCCTGGCGGTGATGGCCCGGCGCACCCTCACCTGGTGTTGGAACGACTACGGCAAGCAGATCAGGAGCGCGGCATGAGGGTCACTTTCACCGCCAACGGCAGGCCCGTTGAGGCGGACGACGTGTGGGAGGGCGAGAGCCTGCTCTACGTGCTGCGCGAGCGGGTCGGCCTGCCGGGCTCCAAGAACGCCTGCGAGCAGGGCGAATGCGGTTCCTGCACGGTCTACCTGGACGGGGTGCCGGTCTGCTCGTGCCTGGTCGCGGCCGGGCAGGTGCAGAGCCGCGAGGTGCGCACCGTGGAGGGCCTGGCCGATCCGGCGAGCGGTGAAGTGGGCCTGGTCCAGCAGGCGTTCATCGACGCCGGCGCGGTGCAGTGCGGTTTCTGCACGCCGGGGCTGCTGGTGCAGACCGACGCGCTGCTGGCCCGCGACCCGCAGCCGAGCGACACCGACATCCGGGAGGCGCTCAGCGGAAACCTGTGCCGCTGCACCGGGTACGAGAAGATCATGGACGCGGTGCGGCTGGCCTCGGCCCGGAAGGCGGCCACCGAATGAGCGAGCGCACGCTCCAGGAGCAGAAGAACCTGCGGAAGCTCAACCAGGCGTCCAAGGACGGCATCGGCGGCTCCCCGCTGCGCCCGGACGGCACCTTGAAGGTGAAGGGCGAGTTCGCCTACTCCTCCGACCTGTGGCACGAGGACATGCTCTGGGGCATGGCGCTGCGCTCGCCGCATCCACGGGCGAACATCCTCTCGGTGGACGTCTCGCAGGCGGTCAAGCTGCCGGGCGTCTACGCGGTGCTGACCCATGAGGACATCCCCGGCGCCAAGTTCTACGGCCTGGAGATCGCGGACCAGCCGGCGCTGGCGATCGACAAGGTCCGCTACCACGGCGAGGCGATCGCCATCGTGGCGGCCGACCATCCGGAGACCGCCCGCCGCGCGGTGCGGAAGATCGAGGTCGAGTACGAGGTGCTCCCCCCGATCGTCACCGAGGAGCAGTGCCTGCACCCGGAGGTCCACGGTTACGTCCATGAGCCGTACGAGTACAAGTCGCACGGCTACGGCAACATCTGCCACCAGCAGAAGCTGGTCCACGGTCTGGGCGTGACCGACGAGGTGCGGGCGATGGCGGATGTCATCGTCCGGGGCGAGTACGAGGTCGGCATGCAGGACCAGGCCTTCCTGGGCCCGGAGTCCGGTCTCGCGGTGCCGGCCGAGGACGGCGGCGTCGACCTCTATGTGGCCACGCAGTGGCTGCACGTGGACCGGCAGCAGATCGCCCCGGTGCTGGGCCTGCCCGAGGAGAAGGTGCGGCTCACCCTGGCCGGGGTCGGCGGCGCGTTCGGCGGCCGCGAGGACCTCTCGATGCAGATCCACGCCTGCCTGCTGGCGCTGCGCACCGGCAAGCCGGTCAAGATCGTCTACGCCCGGGACGAGTCCTTCTTCGGCCACGTGCACCGCCACCCGGCGCGCCTGACCTACGAGCACGGCGCCACCCGGGACGGCAAGTTGGTCTTCTCCGACGCCCGGATCGTGCTGGACGGCGGCGCCTACGCGTCCGCGTCCCCGGCCGTGGTGGGCAACGCGGCCTCGCTGGGCAACGGACCGTATGTGATCCCCAACGTGCGGATGCACGCGCTCGCGCTGTACAGCAACAACCCGTCCTGCGGGGCGATGCGCGGCTTCGGCGCGGTGCAGGCGGCGTTCGCCTACGAGAGCCAGATGGACAAGCTGGCCGCCGCACTCGACATGGATCCGGTGGTGCTGCGCCAGCTCAACGCCATGACGGAGGGCGACGTGATGCCGACCGGGCAGCGGATCGACTCGCCGGCCCCGGTCGCCGAACTGCTGCAGCGGGTCAAGGACATGCCGCTGCCGCCACCGCTGGACCTGGCCGACCCGGACATCCGCGTGCTGCCCGGTGCGTGCTCCAACACCTCGCACGGCGAGGGCATCGTGCGCGGCGTCGGCTACTCGGTGGGCATCAAGAACGTCGGCTTCTCCGAGGGCTTCGACGACTACTCCACCGCCCGGGTGCGTCTGGAGGTGATCGGCGGCGAGCCGGTGGCCATGGTGCACACCGCGATGGCCGAGGTGGGGCAGGGCGGCATCACGGTGCACGCCCAGATCGCCCGCACCGAGCTGGGCGTCGAGCAGGTGACCATCCACCCGGCCAACACCGAGGTCGGCTCGGCGGGTTCGACCTCCGCCTCCCGCCAGACCTACATGACCGGCGGCGCGGTCAAGCTGGCCGCCGAGGCGGTCAGGCAGGAGCTGATCGCCAAGGGCCGCCGGCGGTACGGCTGGACGCAGCACGACATCGAGCTGGTCGACGGCAAGGTGGTCTCGAAGTCCGCCGGAGTGCTGGTCCCCATGGTGGAGTTGCTCGGCGACGAGGCGATCGAGCTGACCCGCGAGCACCACCACCGCCCCACCGAGGCGTTCCACCCGGAGACCGGCCAGGGCTTCGGCCACGTGCAGTACAGCTTCTGCGCCAACCGCGCGGTGGTGGACGTGGATGTGGAGCTGGGCTTGGTCAAGGTGGTGGAGCTGACGGCGGTCCAGGACGTCGGCAAGGCGCTCAACCCGCTCTCGGTGGTCGGCCAGATCCAGGGCGGCTGCACCCAGGCGCTCGGCCTGGCGGTCATAGAGGAGATCATCGTCAGGGACGGCAAGGTGCGCAACGCCTCGTTCACCGACTACCTGATCCCCACCATCCTGGACACCCCGCCGATTCCGGTGGAGATCCTCGAACTGCCGGACCCCAACGCCCCGTACGGGCTGCGCGGGGTCGGCGAGGCACCCACCGTCTCCGCAACCCCCTCGATCGTCGCCGCGATCCGCCAGGCGACCGGGATCGCCCTCAACCGCATCCCGGTCCGTCCCGAGCACCTCACCGGGACGCTGTAGCAACGTCCCTCGTGAGTCGAAACCGTCCCCCTGCCCGGTTCCCCCATGACCCGCCAGGTCGACTCGCCCACACCCAACCCCCACTGACACTTGGGAGTGGACATGACCCGGATTCCGACGGAGCCCGACCCCACCGACACCAGACCCGCCGCGTCCGGCGCCCCAACCCAACTCGGCGCCCTGGACGCGTACTTCAGGATCTCCGCCCGCGGCTCGACCGTCGGCGCCGAGCTCCGCGGCGGCCTCACCACCTTCATGGCGATGGCCTACATCATCCTGCTCAATCCGCTGATCCTGAGCGGGCCCGACGCCACCGGCGCCCGGCTCGACCACGCCCAACTGACCACCGCCACGGCGCTGGCGGCAGCCGTGACCACGATCCTGCTGGGCGTGGTCGGCAATGTGCCGCTGGCGGCCGCCGCCGGACTGTCGGTCTCGGGCGCGGTCTCGGCGCTGGTGGTCCCGCACACCACCTGGGCGCAGGCGATGGGCCTGTGCGTGGTCTACGGCCTGCTGATCGTGCTGCTGGTGGTCTCCGGGCTGCGCGAGAAGATCATGAACGGGATCCCGCTGCCGCTGAAGCACGCGATCACCATCGGGATCGGCCTGTTCGTCGCGCTGATCGGCCTGCACAAGGCGGGCGTGGTGGAGAGCGGCGGGCCCACCCTGCTGTCGCTCGGGCCGGCTGGCGAGCTGACCGGCTGGCCGGTGCTCTGCTTCGCCGTCACGCTGCTGGTCATCATCGTGCTGCTGGCCCGCCAGGTCCGCGGGGCGATCCTGATCGGCATCGCGAGCGGCACCGTGCCGGCCATGCTCGTCAACTCAGCTGCGCACCTTCCGGCCAAGTCCTGGGGCAGCGCACCGCCCGCCCTGCACGGCAGCCCGGTCGCGGCCCCCGACTTCGGCCTGCTCGGCCGCGTCGACCTGTTCGGCGCGTTCGGCGGCAAGGGCCTGGGGGCGATCAGCGCCTCGGTGGCGGTCTTCACCCTGGTGCTGGCCGGCTTCTTCGACGCGATGGCGACCATCATCGGGGTCGGCACCGAAGCGGGTCTGGCGGACGCCCAGGGCCGGATGCCGGGCCTGTCCAGGGCGCTGTTCATCGACGGCGCCGGCGGCGCGCTCGGCGGCCTGGCCGGCGCCTCGGGGCAGACGGTCTTCGTGGAGTCGGCCACCGGGGTCGGCGACGGCGCCCGCACCGGCCTCGCCTCCGTCGCCACCGGCGGGATGTTCGCGCTGATGCTGTTCTTCGCGCCGATCGCCGGCCTGGTGCCGGTGGAGGTGGGCTCGGCCGCGCTGGTGGTGATCGGCGCGATGATGATGAGCCAGGCCCGCCACATCGACTGGGGCGACCGCGCGACCGCCATCCCGGCGTTCCTGACCTGTGCCCTGATGCCGTTCACCTACAGCATCACCGCCGGGGTGGCCGCCGGGGTCGTCTCCCACCTGGTGATCAAGGCCGGCACCGGCCGGTGGCGGGAGCCCGGGGCGCTGATGTGGGTGCTCGGCGCCGTGTTCCTGGTGTACTTCGCACTCGCTCCGATCAAGGAATGGCTGGGCGTGCACTGATCCGGCGATATCGGGGCACGGAGGGAACGCACTGCGGTATCGATCTTTGAGACCATCGTTGTGTAAGGACAGGAGCCGCCGACATGCAGGACATCGCCGAACAGTTGCGGGCGTGGCACGCCGCCGGGCGCCCGTTCGCCGTCGCGACCGTGGTCGGCGTCTCGGGCAGCGCGCCGCGCGATCCGGGGGCCGCGCTGGCGGTGAACGACGTCGGGGAGGCGATCGGCAGCGTCTCCGGCGGCTGCGTGGAGGGGGCCGTCTACGAGCTGTGCCGGGCGGCGCTGGAGACCGGGCGGCCGGTGCTGGAGCGGTTCGGCTACAGCGACGAGGACGCCTTCGCGGTCGGCCTGACCTGCGGCGGGGTCCTGGAGGTGTTCGTGCAGCCGGTGGTGCCGGGGGGCGATGCCGGGCTGGACGCCGGGATCGCCCACCTCGGCGCCGGCACTCCGGTGGCACTGGCCCGGGTGGTCGACGGTCCGGCCGGGCTGCTGGGTGCCACGGTCGCCGTCACGGGTGGCGGCCACGACGGCAGCCTCCCTTCGCTGACCGGCGAGCTGGAACGCTCGCTGGTGGCGCAGGCACGGGCGATGCTGGACGCCGGCCGCACCGGCACGGTGACCCTGGCGCTGGACGGCCGCCCTTGCACTCCAGCGATATCAGCGGACACGTCCGCGGGATCGGTCGGCGGCACGGTCACCTTCTTCGTGGAGTCCTTCGTCCCCAAGCCGCGGATGCTGGTCTTCGGCGCGATCGACTTCGCCGCCGCCGTGGTCCGGATCGGCACGTTCCTCGGCTACCGGGTGACGGTCTGCGATGCCCGGCCGGTCTTCGCCACCGCGCGCCGGTTCCCCGAGGCCGACGAGGTGGTGGTGGACTGGCCGCACCGCTACCTGGACTCGCAGCTCGACCGGCTGGACGGCCGCACGGTGATCTGCGTGCTCACCCATGACGCCAAGTTCGACATACCGCTGCTGGAGCGGGCGCTGCGGCTGCCGGTGGGCTTCGTCGGGGCGATGGGGTCGCGCCGCACCCATCTGGAGCGCAACGCCAAGCTGCGCGAGACCGGCCTGACGGAGGCGGAGATCGCCCTGCTGCACTCGCCGATCGGCCTGGACCTGGGTGCCCGCACCCCGGAGGAGACGGCGGTGGCGATCGCGGCCGAGATCGTGGCCGGCCGGCGCGGCGGCGGCTGCCTGCCGCTGTCGGCCGGCACCGGGCCGATCCACCACGACCTGGAGCGACCCCGGAGCGGTGCGTTCCGGGTCGCCTGAATCACAGCCTGAGCCCTCGTCAGTTCCCAGGAACCTCCCAGTCTGATCATCCGTCAGGCTGGTTTCCTGAGTATCCGCCCACGCCTTTGGCGCGTGCACGCACTCTGGGGGCTCGGGTGGCCACTCGGGCCGCTTCGATGGCGGATGATGTGGCAGTGCAAAACGCAGATCAGTTCGGGTTCGCCGATGCCGCCGGCCCGCCCCCGACCCCGCCAGCCGCTGCACCACCAGGCGCCGAGCCCGAGGCAGCGGAGGCGCTCGACCGCGCCGTCCGGGCTGCCCAGGCCGGCGACGAGGACGCCTTCAGACAGGTGTTCCGCACGGTGCAGCCGCTGCTGCTGCGCTATCTGCGGGTAGTAGTGGGAGGTGATGGGGCCGACGCCGAGGACGTCGCCTCGGAGGCCTGGCTGCAGATCGCCCGTGACCTGCACACCTTCCAGGGCGACGGGGACGGCTTCCGGGGCTGGGCCGCGACCATCGCCAGGAACCGCGCGATGGACCACCTGCGGGCCAAGCGCCGCCGCCCGGCCGCCGACCTGCCGGAGGAGTACCTGACCGAGCTCCCGGCCGGCGACGACACCGAGGGCGCGGCCCTGGCCACCGTCGGCACCCAGGAGGCGCTGGCGATGATCGCCGGCCTGCCCAAGGACCAGGCCGAGGCGGTGCTGCTGCGCGTGGTGCTGCAGCTGGACGCCGAGACTGCCGCCCGCGTGCTCGGCAAGCGGGCCGGTACCGTGCGGATGGCCGCCCACCGGGGCCTGCGCCGGCTCGCCAAGCTGCTGGAGTCCCCCACGGCCACACCCGCACCGCGAGGCGCCGTGGCCCAGCTGCGCGGCCGGCCGAGAAAAAACCCGGCCGAAGGTGTGACACCGCCCGGGGCCCCGACGCTGAAGGACATGAGATGAGCACCAACCGATCCCGTCGGATCGACCGCGACGTCGCCGAGCAGCTGCTCGGCGGTGAAGCCGTCGGTACGGACGGTGGTCACGGCGCCCTCTCCCGAGTGCTCGCGGCCGCGGCTGCCCCGGCGACCGACGGCGAGCTGACCGGTGAGGAGGAGGCGGTGGCCGCGTTTCGGGAGGCCGCTCGGCTCGCCCCGACCCATGCCGCCATTCCCATCCAGAGGAGCCGCCCGATGGCCGAGTGCGTCCCGGCGCGCCCGCGCGTCGCCGCGCGGTTCCTCGGCGCCCGCGCCGCGGTGGCGGCGCTCGCGGTGACGGCCCTCGGCGGGGTCGCGGTGGCGGCCGGCACCGGGCATCTGCCCGCGGTGCTCGGCGGCGACTCGCCGAACCTGTCCGCGCAGAACACCGCGGCCTCCGATCCGGCGGGCACCATGCCCGGCAAGGGCCACCTCCACTCCTCCACCGCGCCCCGCACCAGCAGCCCGCAGGCAGACCGGCCGCAGCCCGGCAGCCCGACGATGTCCGGCAAGCCGACCGGCGGGCCCTCGAACAGCCCGTCCGGTGATCCGTCGGCCCAGCTCTCCGGGCCGGCTTCGGCCGCACTGCTGGCGTTGTGCAAGGTCTGGCCGCAGGACGACCAGCAGGGCAATTCGGACTCCCGGTTCGAGCCGCTGACGCGCGCGGCGGGCGGCTCGAACCGGGTGCGGGCGTACTGCGCCGACCTGGCGCGGCGGTCGCCGGACCTCGACAGGCCGACTGCGACTGCGACCACGTCCTCATCATCCGGCGACCAGCACGGGCCGCCCGGCCACCAGGGCGACGACTCGGGTGGCGCCGGCTCGGGCGGTGCGCACGGCAAGCCCACCGCCCCGGCCCCCGGGCCGACCGGCGACCCCGACGGGAACGGCGGCGGGCCCGACCACTCGCACCCCGCCCAGGGCCAGAGCCAGCCGGCGGGAGGCCGCAACAGGCAGTAGGACCAGCAGACTTCCGACCGCTGGAGGGCTTCCCCGGGCACACCAGCGGTCGGACCTCCGGCAGCCGTTCATGCATGGGTTCGGCTGCCGGTACTGCCGCCATTGATGGTCTCCCCCGAGTCCATCAGGGCGCGGCATCGTTCTGGGTCCGGCCCGGCTGGGGTCGGCCGGGCCGGACCCAGAACGCCTGACGTCCCATCGGGTCGCCCGGCGGCACCCCGCGCTCCTTGCCACCGGCGACGGTTTCATTGACGGGCTTGACAACATCGACTGGCCCACGGGCAACTCATCCGTGCACCAAGTCACTACAGGCCGTGCACACAATCGGATGACCAGCCGTCGCGGTACGTGTATGGTTCTGAAGGCCGTTTCAGCAACGCACAGTTGTCTCAAATCAGCCTGTCAGGAACACGACACGACGGGCTCGCCATCCCGTCCCTGACGAACGGTCACCACCCCCGCCACCATGACCGAGACCGACCAGCTCACGCTGATCCGGAGCAGCTTCGCCCTGCTCCGGGACCACGGCGACAAACTCGCCGCCCACTTCTACGCCACCCTGTTCCTGCACAACCCCCAGCTGCGGGAGCTGTTTCCGGCTGCCATGGACGTGCAGCGCGACCGGCTCTTCCAGGCCCTGGCCGGCGCCGTCCGGATGCTCGACCGGCCCGCCGAACTGACGGTCTTCTTACAGCAGTTAGGCCGCGACCACCGCAAGTACGGGGTACGCAGCGAGCATTACGCGGCGGTGGGCCAGGCACTGCTGGCCACCCTGGCCAGGTTCGCCGGTCCGCAGTGGACCCCGGCCCATGAGCGGGCCTGGACGATCGCCTACCACCAGATCGCCGCCACCATGAGCGGCGCCGCCGAGACCGAGGCCGACCGCACCCCGCCGTTCTGGCACGCCGAGGTGGTCGGCCATGAGCGGCGCGGATCCGATCTGGCGGTGATCACCCTGCGCCCGCACGCCCCGTTCCCCTACCGGGCCGGCCAGTACACCACCGTGGAGACGCCGCGCTGGCCGCGGGTCTGGCGGCCCTACTCGATCGCCAACGCCCCACGTCAGGACGGCCTGTTGAGCTTGCAGGTGCGGGCCGTACCAGCCGGCTGGGTGAGCAACGCCCTGGTCCAGCACACCCGCGTCGGCGATGTGCTGCGACTGGGGCCGGGCCGCGGCACCCTGGTGCTGCCCGAGCGGCCGGCCCGCCGGGTGGTCTGCGTGGCCGGCGGCACCGGGCTGGCGCCGATCAAGGCGCTGGTGGAGGCGATGATCACGCACAACCGCCCGCTCACCCTGCACCTGTTCGTCGGCGCCCGCTACCAGCGCGACCTCTACGACCTGGACGCACTGCGGCAGTTGGCCGCCGGCTTTCCCCGGCTGCTGCTGGTGCCGGTGGTGTCCGACGAAATCGGCTGGGCCGGGGTGCAGGGGCGGCTGCCCGAGGTAGTCCCGGCCCAGGGGAACTGGCAGGACCATGAGGTCTTCCTGGCCGGGCCGGATGCCATGGTGATCAGCATGGTCGAGCGGCTCCATCGGGGCGGTGTGCCGGCCGACCGGCTGCACTATGAACTCTCCACCACCCCCGAGGTGTTGGACATCACCTCGGGGCTGCTGGAACACACCGAGTCGCCGAAGCCGGGCTCGGGCCGGCCTGCGACGGGTGACATCACCCCGCGTTGAGCTTGGCCAACTGCCGCAGCACCCCCGGCCAGAGCCGCCCGACCAGCCGCGCCGCCTTGGCCTCCGCGGTGACCGGCACCACCGGCTTGCCGGTGCGCACCGCCTTGACGATCTCCGCCGCCACCTTCTCCGGCGGGAAGCCGCGCCGGGCGTAGAGCTTGCTGACCCGGGCCTGCTTGGCGGCCTGCTGCTCGGCGGTCAGCCCGGAGAAGGTGGAGGTGCGGGTGATGTTGGTGTTGACGATGCCGGGGCAGATCGCGCTCACCCCGATTCCGCTGGTGGCGAGTTCGGCGCGCAGGCAGTCGGAGAGCATCAGCACCGCGGCCTTGCTGGTGGCGTAGGCGGCCAGCACCTTGGACGGCAGATAGGCGGCCGCCGAGGCCAGGTTGACGATGTGTCCGCCCTGGCCGCGCTCGGCCATCAGGCTGCCGAACGCCCGGCAACCGTGGATCACGCCCCACAGGTTGACGTCCAGGACCCGCTGCCACTCCTTCTCGGTGGTCTGCAGGAAGGTCCCGGAGTGCCCGATGCCGGCGTTGTTGACCAGCACGTCCGGCACGCCGTGGCCGGTGGCGACGGTCTGTGCGAAGGCGTCCATGCCGGGGCCGTCGCTGACGTCCACCTGGTAGGCGTGGCCCGCACCGCCGAGCAGGTCGACCAGCTCGGCGGTGCGCTGGGCGGCGGCCAGGTCCAGGTCGCAGACCACCACGGTGGCCTGCTGCTGCTCGGCGAAGGCCAACGCGGTGGCGCGCCCGATCCCGCTGCCCGCCCCGGTGATCACCACCAGCGGCCCAGTGCTGCTTCCCACTCCCGAACTCCCGTTCTCGATCCGGCCGGTGAACTCACGCACCATCCCGGCCACCTTCGGCCCCTGCTCCAGCAGCGCCGACCAGTGGGTGGCGTTCAACTGACGGCGCGTCAGATCCGGCACCCAGCGCTCCAGGCCCTCGGAGAGGAAGGTGTTGACGTAGTGATCGCGCTGCAGCGTGATCAGCTGCACCGGCACCTTGGTGGGCCGCTCGCGCGGCGAGCGCAGCGTGGGCCGCATGTTGGCCCGGTACAACTCGATCCCGCGCACCGCATCCTGACGGAGCGTCGGCTGCGGGTGGCCCGCCCGGGGGCTGACCTCCTCCAGGTCACGCAGCACCCGCGGCCAGGCCCGGGCCAGCCCGAACCGCCAGGTGGCGGGTGCCAGGAGCGGCAGGTGGAAGGCGGTGATGTACCAGGAGTGCGCACCCTGGACCAGCAGTTGGCGCAGGTGCCGGGGGGTCGGGCGGCGCATCCGGTGCCGGATCCAGTGGCCCATGTGGTCCAGGCAGGGCCCGGAGATGCTGGTGTAGGAGGCGAGTCGGCGCTCCGCACCGGGCTCGGTGACGGCCTCCCAGGACTGCAGCGAGCCCCAGTCGTGGGCGACCACGTGCACCGGCCGGTCGGGGCTGACCGCGTCGGCCACCGCGAACAGGTCAGCGGCCAGCAGCGCGAGGCGGTAGCCCTCACGGCTGTCCGGGATCCCCGACTCGCCGGCGCCGCGCACGTCGTAGCGCACCACGTGGTGGTCGGCGGCGAGGTCGGCGGCCACGTCGTCCCACACCACATGGGTGTCCGGGTAGCCGTGCACCAGCAGCACGGTGGGGCCTTCCGGATCGCCCTGCTCGAAGACGGCGAGGTCGATGCCGGCCGAGTGCACGAAGCGGCGGCGAGGTTCGGTACGGTCGGTCATCGGGTGGCCTCCGCCTGCTCGGTACGGTCGCTCATCGGGTGGCCTCCGCCTGCTCGGTACGGTCGGACCCACCACGGGCGGGCTCGGTCCAGCGCCGCACGTGCGGCAGGTCGTCGTCCAGCCAGTAGGCATCGTCCTCGGTGACCACCAGCAGTTCCTCGAACTTGATGCCGGTGTCGCGGAAGCCGATGTGCGGTTCGACCGCCCACAGGCCGGGCGTCGGCGCGTGCTGGGAGGAGCGGCCGTCGGCCCAGAGCGGTGAACGGCCGTGCAGCCGTTCGGCGATGAGCTCGCGGCCCAGGGTCTGCAGGGTGCGCAGGCCGAAGCCGAAGAGGTTCACACCGGCCGGGGCCCGGCTGGTGTTGCGGGTCACCTGGTGGCCGATCACCCGCCCAGGGTAGACCTGGTGGCGGTTGTCGTAGCCGTGCGCGGCGATCTGCGCGTCGACGGCGGCGTAGATCTCGTTCAGCGGCTTGCGGGCCTTGACCTCGCGCAGGATCAACTCCCGGTAGACCTGGAGGTCCTGGGCGAGCCGGTCCCAGATCCGGTTCTCGCCGACCTTGCCGCCGTAGCCGATGTCGGCGGTGTAGCCGTCCACCACCGGTGCGCAGTCCAGCACATAGGGCATGCCCTCCTGCAGCACCCGCCCGCCGGCGAAGAACTGCAGCGGGGTGTGGAAGTGCCGGAACGCGGTGCGGTCGCCGAACCAGGCGAACGGCACGTGGAAGAAGTCGGTCACCCCGGCGGCCACCAGATGTCGGCGCAGCCGGTCGGTGGCCTGCCGCTCGGTGACCCCGGGCTCGATCCAGGCGGCGGTCTTCTCCGCGCAGTCGTAAGCGAGTTGCTGGATCTCGCGGAACTTCGCCAGGTCGGCGTCGGAGTAGTTGAAGGTGGATGCCATCGGTCAGACCTCCAGGACCAGGGTCTCGCCCTCGGCCGCCCGGGACACGCAGGGCAGCAGGGCGCCGGCTGCGCGCTCCTCGGCGGTGAGCCGGCGATCGCGGTGTTCGGGGGTGCCGGCCAGGACCCGGACCTGGCAGGTGCCGCAGAACCCCTGGTGGCAGGAGTACGGCGTGCCGGGCCGGGCCTCGCGCAGCACGTCGAGCGCGGACTTGTCGGCGGGGACGGCCAGTTCCTCTCCGCTGCCGGAGAGCTTGAGGGTGAACGACCGGCCGTCGCGCACCGGCGCGGCGCCGAACCGCTCGAAGTGCAGCGCGGTGGCGGGCGAGGCGTCGAAGGCCTGTTGGACGGCGGCCAGCATGGGGGTCGGGCCGCAGCAGTAGACGGCGGCGCCCCGGCCGGCCCGGGCCAGCAGTTGCTCGCCGGTGGGTGTGCCGCCGACCAGCAGGGTGACCCTCCCCCAGCCTCCGGCCGGGGGGACCCCCATGGAGGCCAGCGCCGTCAGCTCCTCGGTGAACGGCATGGTCTCGGCGCTGCGCCCGGCATAGACCAACTGCCAGTCGAGGCCGCGGTGCTGGGCGTCACGGGCGATCGGCAGCAGCGGCGTGATGCCGATGCCGCCGGCGATCAGCAGCAGCTTGGGTTCGGCGCAGAAGACGAAGCCGTTGCGGGGGCGCCGGACGGTGAGCCGGGCACCGACGTGGAGTTCGTCATGGATCTCCACCGACCCGCCGCCACCGCCGGCGATCCGGCGCACCGCGATCCGGTAGCCGCCGCGGTCGGCCGGGTCGCCGCAGAGCGAGTAGTGGCGCACCCGGCCGGAGGGCAGGGTGAGTTGGAGGTGGGCGCCGGGCTGCCAGGGGGGCAGCGGGCTGCCGGCCGGGTCGGCGAGGCGCAGCTCCACCACGTCGTCGGCGACCGGACGGTGGGCGGTCACCACCAGGACCAGCGGGGCGCGGCCGCGGCTGGGCGGGCGGCGCGGGCTGCGGCGCAGCGGCGGGCTGGCCAGGGCGGGGGTGTAGAGGTCGCTGAACCGGGTGAGCAGGCTGAAGAAGCGGTCGGCGCGGGGGCGGCCGTAGAGGTCCGGCGGCGGGGTGTCCAGGTCGTGCCGGCTGGTGCGGCCGAAAGCCAGGGTGGGGGCGGGGCCGGTGGCCTGCGGGCGTCCGGCGGGGGCGGGGTCGGCAGCCCCCGCGCGTTCGGCGGCGGCGGGCTCGGCTTCCGCCGTGCGTTCGGCGGCGGCTCTCGCGGCGGCGGGCTCGGTGGCCGGGTCGGCGGGCTCGGTGGCCGGGTCGGCGGGCTCGGTGGCCGGGTCGGCGGCCGGTGGGGTCATCTGGGGCTCCTGGAGGGGTGGTTCAGCGGGTCGCGGCGGCCCGGGCGGCGGGCGAGGTGGCCAGGTAGCCGAGCGCCTGGGCGCTGGACCCCTCCTGGGTGGGGTGGTAGCGGAGCTTGAAGTACCGCAGCCCGGAGCGGAGCGACTGGATCGGGTCCGGCAGCATGCCGCGCTGCGCGCCGTCCCAGGCCTGCCGCCAGCTGGGCTTCAGCCGGCCGCGCAGCTCCGGGTCGGCCGCCAGCAGGTAGCGCACGCCGCGCACCCACAGGTGCACCAGCAGCGGCCCGCCGAGCACCATGCCGCGGATCCGCCGACCGTAGCCCCGGTCCAGGTGGACCAGCAGGTCGAAGGCGACGCTGCGGTGCTCGACCTCCTCGGCGCCGTGCCAGCGCAGCAGGTCGAGCATCGTCGGGTCGGCCTTGGCCCGCTCCAAGCCCGGTGAGTTGAGCGCCCAGTTGCCGAGGAAGGCGGTGAAGTGCTCGATCGCGGCGACGAAGGCCACCCGCTCGATGACGTTCTCGCGCCGCTGGCGGGGGCTTAGGTGCGGCTTCGGGCCGAGGATCCGCTGGAACAGCCAGGCGATCTGGCGCACGTAGGGGCGCGGGTCGAGGCCCTGGCCGAGCAGGTGGTCCAGCACCTCCTGGTGGGCCTCGGCGTGGATCGCCTCCTGGCCGATGAAGCCGAGCACCTCCTCGCGCAGCTGCTCGTCGGTGATCAGCGGCAGCGCGTCCTTGAAGACCTCGGTGAACCAGCGCTCACCCTCGGGCAGCAGCAGGTGCAGCACATTGATGGTGTGGGTGGCGAACGGCTCGTCCGGGATCCAGTGCAGCGGCAGCCGGCTCCAGTCGAACTTCACATCGCGGGGCTCCAGCACGAGGTCGGTGTGGACCTCTGCGGCGGTTCTGGGCATGGGGCCCTCCTGACCTGCGGGTGTGGGGCAACTGACCTTGAGGTGGCAGCACCTCAAACTACTGGCCGGTACCTCACCTCACAAGGGTTTGCAGCGTTCTTATCGACAGTAGGTCTAATAAGATCGCGAACGGTCCAACCCCGGTCGCCACCCGCCCTCTCCGCACCTAGCGTGAGGTCGCCGGTACCGTCCGGCAGGAGAGGAGCAGAACTATGATCACCGCCCGTGACATCATGCACGCCAACGCGCAATGCATCGACGCCAACGAGACGCTGCGCGAGGCCTCGAAGATGATGAGGGCCAGCGGAGTTGGCGCGCTGCCGATCTGCGGCCCGGACAAGAAGCTCAAGGGCATCATCACCGACCGTGACATCGTGCTGGAGTGTCTCGGCGCCGGCAAGGACCCCGACACGATGCGGGCCATGGACCTTGCCGGCCACCTGCACTGCGTCCGCGCCGACGACGACATGGACGCGGTGCTGAAGAAGATGGAGCAGCACCAGATCCGCCGGATGCCCGTGATCGACGACGGCAAGCTGGTCGGCATCATCACCGAGAAGGACCTGGCGATGGGCCACCGGATGGCCAAGGGCGTGACCGACCAGCAGATCATCGACTTCATGGACAGCATGTTCGCCAAGCACTGAGGCGGAGCACGGGCACGCGAACGGCGGCGCGGGGCCGGGGCCCCCCGGGGGGGGGCCCCCCCCCCCCGCCCCCCCCCCGGGCCCCCCGGGGCGGCGCCCCCCCCCCCGCGGCTGGCGACCCCCAACCGCCACCGCGGCCCCGGGCCCTGGCGGGGCGCCCCCCCCGGGGCGGCCCCCCCCCGCGCCCCCCGGGGGGGGGGGGGGGGGGCGGGGGGGGGCCCCCCCCCCCCCCCCCGCCGCCGTCAGCCGGCCGTCAGGTGGCCGTCACTCGCCCTGGAGCTTCTCCACCAGCTCGGACAGGCCGCCGCGGGCCTTGATGAAGCCGAGGTGGTCGTGGAAGTCCCGGCTGTGCACGATCAGGCCGTCGCGCACCCGGAGCACCTGGATGTTCGAGACCTCGAAGGTGCTGTCGGTCGACTTCTGGTACACCTCGTAGTCGTACTCGGCGACGATCACCTCCGGATCGTCGGTCTCGCGGATCACCTGGTTCTTCCCGGTCAGCGTGAACGGAACGTTCTCGCGCACCATCCCGAAGCGCTCCCGGATCGCGGCCTGGCCCTCGATCCGGCGCGGCGCGAGCGGCTCGAAGACGGCCTCCACCACGGCATCCTCGGCATAGAGATCGGCCAGGCCGGCGTACTCACCGGAGGTGATTCCGGCGTGCAGCTTCTCGAAGACCTCGCGCGGTGTTGCGGTTTCGGACATGATCAACCCCCAAGGCATACGGATCGCTAGAATCGGACTAACGACTCCGGTTTCTCTGGGAGCGACGATACGGACTGGCCACTCCGGTTGTCCAGCGATGGGAAGGACCAGGACGACGTGAGCACTGATCAGGCGCGCCCACTACGGGCGGACGCGGCCCGCAACCGGGCCCGGCTGCTGGACGTGGCCGCCCAGGTGTTCGCCGACCGGGGCGTCTCGGTGACCACCGAGGAGATCGCGAAGGCGGCGGGCGTCGGCGTCGGCACGCTCTTCCGGCACTTCCCCACCAAGGAGGCGCTGCTGGAGGCCGTGCTACTGCGCCGCCTGGAGACACTGAGCACCGAGATCGCCCGGCTGCTGGCGGAGCAGGGCCCGGCCGCAGCCTTCTTCGCCACCTTCACCCTGGTGATCGACCAGTCGGCCGGCAAGAACGAGTACGCCCGGGCCCTGGCGGCGGCTGGGATCGACGTGCACCAGAGCCTCCAGGAGCCGGTCCAGGTGCTCCGAGCCCGGCTGACCGAGGTCCTGACCGGCGCCCAGCAAGCGGGCGCGGTGCGGCCCGACTTGGGTGTCCCGGAGCTGCAGGCCCTACTGGTCGGCACCGCCGACATGGTGGAGCGCCTGAGCGCGGACCCAGCGGGCCGGGAGCGCATCTTCTCGGTGATCTTCAACGGCCTGCGACCGCCCCACTGAACGGGCCCGTTGACCGGAACCCCGGGCCGGGAGTTCCCAGCCCGGCCCGACCCCGAGTCTGGACGCCGCCATGCAGGCGCTGGCCGACGGGCGGCCACGGTATCTGCGCGACGAGGTGGAGTTCACGGCGTCTCGGCGAACACCCCCCGGACCGCGACTGGCTTGGGCTGGGGAAGCGGCTTGGCGGGCCGCGTCACCTGCCGCCGTTGCGGAGGTGGTCGAGTCCGGTCCGAGCCGCGGCCTGGACCTGGGGGTCCTTGCAGCGCAGGGCGATCCGCAGGTGGTGCTCGGCGGTCCGGGGGTCGCCGGCGTCGATCGCGAGCAGGCCGAGGTGGCAGTGGCCGCGGGCGGCGGCGGGCTCGTGGCTGGACGCTGCGGCGAGGTCGAAGAGCTCGATGGCCTCGGCGGCTTGGCCGGCCTCCATGAGCATGACGCCCAGGTTCAGCGCGCCTTTCGCGGAGAACTCCGGGTCGCTGGACCGGCTTGCGGCCCTGAACTGCTCCCGGGCGCCGGCCAGGTCCCCGCGCTCCCGCAGGATGTCGCCGAGGTGGAAGGCGGCCTGTGCGGCGGTCCTGGGGATCGAGGCGCCGGTCGCCTCGCGGTAGAGGAACTCCGCCATGTCCCGGTCAGGGCCGCGGTCGACCAGCGTCGCCTGGGCGAGCAGGGCGGGGCCGGCGGCTTCGGGGAAGCCGCTGTCGACGGCGGCGCCGAGCACCTCGTAGGCGTCGGGATCCCAGCTGCCGCTCTCGCGCGCGAGCATCTCGCCGAAGGCGAGCGCGGCGCGGCCGACGCTCCGGTACCGCCCGGATTGGGCGACCACCCCGTACTGGTGGCTCGCGTCCCGGTTGTTTCCGCGGCCTTCCAGGATCAGGCCCCGCACGAAAGCCACCTCGGCCGCCACGTCCGGGTCGCTGAATTTGGCGGCCTTTCCAGTCGCAGCCCAGGCCCGGCGGTACCGGCCGCGGCTCAACTGGAGCAGGGCGGCCACCAGTTGGCCCGCCGCCTGGACCTTGGCGCTGCGCGAGGCCAGCGCGGCGGTGGCGACGGCCTCGGCGGCGGTGGACTCGCCGCGGTTGAGGTAGCCCAGGCCGAGTTCGATCACGAGGTCGAAGTCGAACCACGGAACGTCGGGTTTCAGGCCCAGTGGCACGGCGTGCGGCGCGGCCAGCATGCCCGCGAGATCCGCGTCGAACTCCTCGTCCGTGGTGGTGCGGTTCGGCACGTGCTTCCCTCCCCAAGAGCGCGACGGCAAGGTCAAGTCATGGTAATACCTGCTGATTATCCGTCATGCTCCTTGTGGAAACACTCGGTTACCCAGGCCGACTCTAGCCGGGCCGCCCCTCACGGGGGTGGCCCGGGTCGGCGAGCGCCCGTGCAGGTCAGTGGCCGGCGGCCGCCAGCAGCGCCAGCACCTTCGGCCAGCCGGCCACCTGGGCCGCCGCGTCGCCCGCGCGTGTGCCGCCGAGGTCTTCCAGGTCCTTGGTGACCGGGTGGACCACGAGGGTGCCCTCCGGGAGGTAGGGGGCGCTGTACCTGTACGACGGCGGGCTCGTGCACACCGACCGGTCCGGCGCCCGGGCCGTCCCATGGTCTGAGATCGCCGGCCTCCGGGGCATCCACCAGCAGCGGGTCGGCCAGGGCGGCACGGGCCGCCTGCTCGGTTACCGACTGCTGGCCCGCGACGGCACGTCGTTCGTCGTCCCCCGGATCCCGGCGGACGGCCACGACCCGTTCACCGACCGGATCGTCGACGCCGTGCGCCGGCACCACCGCCCGATCATCTGACCGAACGACGCGAACCAGGGGTGATCACGGCCGAGGCCAAGGGCCCACCGCAGCCCGTCAGACCGCCATCGCCAGCATCAGCGGCGCCGCCCGCTCGGCCAGCAACTCGGCGGCGGCGCGCAGCCGGTGCGCGCTGCCGACCGGCAGTGACATCGCCAGGCAGCCCACCGTGCTGCCGGCCGTGACCGGCACCGCCGCGCAGACCGTGCCGAGCGCGTACTCCTGGAGGTCGAGCATCGGCGTGCCGCCCGACTGGCGCTCCAGGCGGTGCAGCAGCTGCTCGCTGTCGGTGATGGTGCGTGAGGTGAGGCGGGCGATCGGATGTCGGGACAGGTGGTCCAGGCGGCCGTCGTGGTCGAGTTGGCTGAGCAGGCACTTACCGATCGCACTGGCGTGCGCGGTGGCCTTGAAGTCCACCCACTCGTGCACGGCGGGCGCGTGCTCGCCCTCGGCCACTGCCTCGACCCGCAGTTCGCCGTCGTGGTACCGGCTGAAGTAGACGGCGGCGCCGAGCTCGTCACGCAGTTCGGTGAGCTTGTGCTGGAGGCGGATCCGGACCAGCTGCTCCCGGTTGCTCTGGCCGAGCATGGCGAAGGTGCCGCCGAGCAGCCAGGTGCCGTCCACCGACTGCAGATAACCCTCCGCGCTGAGCAGGTTGACCAGCTCGCGCACGGCGGGCTCGCTCATCGCCGTCTCGCGTGCCAGGTCGCGCAGGGTGGCGCCGTAGGGGTGTCGGTCGACGGCCTCCAGCAGCCGCAGGGCACCGCGAACCGCGCCCTGTGGTCCCGCTGCGCCCTGGTCCAGCGCGATCTGACCACTCTGGCCGTTTACCGGCATGGTCCGCTCCTTCCGCCGCACTCGACAGCCCCGTCGGCCGCAACCGGCGGGGCCAACCTCCAGCCTATCTTCCGACGGGCTGCCAGGTTCGTCGGACGGGACGAATTCCCGCAGGTGACGGGTATTGGCCGAATGGCATATGCCAGTCGGGCAAGGGGCCTGACACTCTTGACAGGTAGGCTGGTGGCCGCTCCCGACTGCCATCACCCGGGAGCGGGTGCCCCTGGAAGTCGGTCCGGCGAGCGAGAACGCACCCGTGGGGGTACTGACGGAACGTCAGCCCGTGCGGAGGCGGATCCCAGCCGGACCAGGCCTTCGCAAAGTCACCGCCATTGATGCCGGCCGCCTGGAGTCCGCTGCGGATTTCCGGGGGCCCGGCCTATTCCATACGTCGATTTGGCCTGCCAAGCGGTGGACGGAAAAAGGCGTTCAGGCGTGTCGTCTTGACCACCGGGAGCTGACGCCGATTCACTTTCGCGTGACCGCTGAGCGGTCTATTCGTGAATCCACCGGCGGCTGTCTTGCTGCGATCGGCCGTGTCGCACCGCATCAGCGAATCGCGGGGCACAGTCATTCGTGCACGGTGAAACGCGGTTCTCCATTCGGCGCGTCGGCCATCCCACCGAACGAAGGGGCAGTGCATGCCTGTCGAGAACTCCGCCGCGGACACACCACCCGAGGGCGTCTCGCGTCGCCGCCTGATGAGCCAGGCCGCCGCGGTCGGTGCCGCCGGACTGGCGGTCAACCTGCTCGCCGGAACCACGGCCGCCAGTGCCGCGCCGGCCGACGATCGCACCGCCGGCGCCGGTGCGCCGCACCCGCCCGCCGACCACGACGAACCCGTGATCGTGCACGTACGCGATGTCCGGGCCGGCCACCTCGACCTGTTCAGCGGCCACCGGCACCACCGCGTCCAGGACCCGGAGTTGGCCGCCGCCCTGGTCCGCGCCCTGGACTGAACCAGCCAACCGCACCGGCCGGCCCCGGCGGCAGCGCCCGTCGGGGCCGACCGGCCCGCCAACCTGCCAGAAGCCACCACCCACCACCCAACACCCACCGAGCGAGGCTCCTGTGTCGTCCCACCGCGAAGCCCCCGAGATCTCCAAGGACCCGGTCGCCGACAGCACCGACGTCTACGCCTTCGTCAGCCCCGACGACTGCGACACCGTCACCCTGATCGCCAACTACATCCCGCTGCAGGGCCCGGCCGGCGGCCCGAACTTCTACGAGTTCGGCGAGGACGTCCTCTACGCGATCCACATCGACAACGACAACGACGGCCGCCCCGACATCAGCTACGAGTTCCGGTTCCGCGTCGAGGTCCGCAACCCCGACTCCTTCCTGTACAACACCGGGCCGATCAACTCGCTCGACTCCCCGAACTGGAACCGCCGCCAGACCTACAGCGTCACCCGGGTCGAGGGCGAACGCCGACGGGTCATCGCCGAAGACCTCAGCTGCCCGCCGTGCAACATCGGACCGCTCTCCACCCCCGACTACACGACCCTGGCGAACGAGGCGGTGCACCGGCTGGCGGACGGCGCCAAGGTGTTCGCCGGCCAGCGTGCCGAAGGCTTCTACGTCGATCTCGGCTCCATCTTCGACCTGCTCACCCTGCGCCCGTTCCAGCAGCTGCACGTGATGCCGGCCTTCACCGAGCCCGCCCCCGGGGTGAACACCCCCAAGGCCCTCAACGTCCACAGCATCGCCCTGCAGGTACCGATCACCGACCTGACCAAGGACCACCGCAAGCCCAGCGGTGTCGCAGACCCGCTCGCCACCATCGGGGTGTGGACCACCGCGTCCCGCCGCCGGGCCCGGGTCATCGACCCCGACGGGCACAACACGGAGTCCGGTCCGTTCGTCCAGGTCTCCCGCCTCGGTAACCCCCTCGTCAACGAGGTCGTGATCCCGATGGGGAAGAAGGACCTGTGGAACACCCAGCCGCCGGCCGACGACAAGAACTTCGCCCAGTACGTCGCGATGCCGGAGCTGGCCAAGCTGCTGCCCGTCGAGTACCCGGGCGTCTTCCCCAACCTGGCCGCCTACACCAAGCCGCGCGCCGACCTGCTGGCCATCCTGCTCACCGGTATCCCCACCGGAGTGGTGCCCGGCTTCCAGAACTTCACCGGCGACACCCAGGCCGACATGCTGCGGCTGAACGTGGCCGTGCCGCCGGCCACCAAGCCCGACATCCTGGGCCTGATCGCCGGTGACGCGGCCGGGTTCCCCAACGGCCGGCGCGTCTTCGACGACGTCGTCACCGTCGAACTGCGCGCCATCGCCGGTGCCACCATCCCGCTGGTCGACAGCTCGTTCACCCCGGACGCGGCTGCGGGCGTGATCACCGACGGCCTGACCCCGGCCGACCTCAAGAACCCCTACCTCAACGTCTTCCCCTACCTCGGCGTCCCGTACGACGGCTACCACAACCCGTCCAACTGAGCCGCCTCTCACCAGCGAAAGCAGCACGCCATGCCGCATTCCCACTCGCACCCGCCGCTTCCCGCACCCTCGCGGGAGGGCAGCGTCGTCCTGGAGATCGGCGGCACCCTCGGCGCCCTGATCATCCACACGAGCCCGGCCGAGGACGGCCTGGAGATCGAGGTCAGCCTCGCCGGGGGCGCCGCGGCTCGGACCCACGCGGCGGTGCGCCCGCGCCATCTGGCCGGCCGCACCGTCCACTGCGCGGTCATCTCCCCCCTTCCCGAGGGGGACTACCTGATCTGGCGCACCGGCGGGCTCGTCGAGGCCCGGGTCGCCGTCCACGGCGGCCAGGTGAGCGAGTACCGCTGGCAGTCGGGGAGCGCGCACGCGTCGGGCGGAGCCGTCACCGCGCAGGCGTGAGCACCGACCGGGCGGCCCCGGCCCTGCGAAGGGGCCGGGGCCGCCCGGCGCGGGCGACCGTGCCACCGCGGCAGCACGCCATGCCCGGCGCCCAGGCCTCGGGGCTCGGGCGGCATCGGCCACACCCAGGTCGCGGCCCGCGGCAGCCCACCGGAAATCCGACGGACAGGCACCTGTACCGCCGTGGCAGCACGCCATGCCCGGCGCCCAGGCCTCGGGGCTCGGGCGGCATCGGCCACACCCAGGTCGCGGCCCGCGATAGGTCACCAGAGACTCGACGGGCAGGCAACTGTGCCACCACGGGAAGACGCCCACGCCCCGGGCCGCATCGGCCACACCCGAGTCGCGGCCCCGGGCGGCTCATCGGGACCCGACGGGCAGTCGGATCAGCCGCCCAGCAGTGCGGCCGGGAGGTCGGCGGCGCCGGTCAGTGGGCGGGCTGCGGTCAGGGCGGCGGCCTCGGCGTCGGTGAGCCCGGCCGCGACCAGCGCCGCGGTGGCCTCGGCGGCGGGCAGCGCGTTGAACCAGCGCAGGGCCAGGCTCGCCCGCCCGGCCTCGGTGAGCCGGCCGGTGAGGCGCAGCCGGGCGATGCCGCCGTCCGGGTAGACGCCCAGCCGCACATGGGTGGCGGGGCGGGCGCCGGACAGCCGCAGCCGGTGCCGGGTGTCGGGCTGCAGTCGGGTGCGCGGCAGGATCTCGAACCAGCCCTCGGGGTCGGTGGCCGGATCGCCGCCGCCGGTGGCGTCGTACCCCAGCAGGTCGGCCCAGCCGGGGGCGTTGGCGACGAAGTGGCTGGTGTCCACTTCGACGGCCAGGACCTCACCGCCCCCGGCCAGGGCGATCCGCACCCAGTCGTTGGCCTTGTCACGCCGACGCCGGGTCTCCCAGCCCTCGCCCATGACGGTGGCGCGGCCGGGAGCGTTGAGGTTGTGCGGGGAGGAGAAGTAGCGGTCGGAGGCGGCCTCGGCCACCCCGCCGTGCTCCTGGGCGGCCAGGTCGAAGGTGAGGCCGGCCAGGTCGCGCGGGTCGGGCAGCACCTCGCCGTGCACCCGCAGCCGGGCGACGCCGCCGTCCGGCCAGATGTTGAGCCGCACATGGGTGTAGCGGGTGGGGTCGGTGACCGCGAACTCGTGGGCGGTGTCGCCGCGCAGCGGGGTGCGGGGCACGAGGTCGGTCCATGCGGCGGCCGCCACCTCCTCGGGGGACGGGTGGCCGGGTATCGAGGCGGCCTGCACCGAGCCGCTCTCCGGGTAGTTGCCGGTGAAGTGCGCGGTGTCCACGATCACGCCGTGGATCCGGCCGGCGGCACCGAGGCGGACGATGGCCCAGTCGTGGTCCTCGTCGGTGGGGTGCGGCTGTTCGGCGCTGCGGCCGCGCCGGCGCCGGGACTCCCAGCCGTCCATGATCTGGCCCTTGAGTCCGAAGGTGTGCGGGCGGAACTCGGCGGGCTCGGCGAGCAGCAGGTGTTCGGCGTCGGCGAAGGTGTCCTCGTTGGTGGCGACCACCCCGGCGCCGAGCAGCCGGGAGGCGAGGTTGACCAGTTCGGTGAAGGTCGGAATCTGACGATCAGTCATAACATGGCTCCTTCAACTCAGTTGAGGTCGGCGCAGCTGCCGGCCGAACGGCTCGGCAGCAACGTCGACCCGTCGGCCGCGCAGCCAGGTGGTGCGCACGATGCCGGTGAGGGTGCGGCCCGCATAGGGTGTGACGGGGTTGCGGTGCTGCAGGCCGGCCGGGTCGACGGTGAAGCTGCCCTCCGGGTCGAAGGCCACCAGGTCGGCGTCGCAGCCCACCGCGATGCCGCCCTTGGTGCCGGTGAGGCCGACCAGTTCGGCCGGTCCGGCGGCCATCCAGCGGACCACGTCGGCCAGTTGGTGGCCGCGTCGGCGGGCCTCGGTCCAGATCGCCGGCAGGCCGAGCTGCAGCGAGGCTATGCCGCCCCAGGCCTTGGCGAAGTCGCCGCTGCCGCCGTCCTCCTGACGGAGCTTCAGTTCACTGGTGGCGGGCGAGTGGTCGGAGACGATGCCGATGAACTCCCCGTTGGCCAGGGCCGCCCAGAGCCGGTCCCGGTTGGCCTCGTCGCGGATCGGCGGGCAGCACTTGTAGGCGGTGTCGCCGTCCGGTATCTCCTCGGCGGCCAGGGTCAGGTAGTGCGGGCAGGTCTCGGCGGTCACCCGCACGCCGTCAGCCCGGGCCCGGGCGAGCAGTGGCAGCACGTCGGCCGAGGAGACGTGCAGGATGTGCACCCGGGCCCCGGTTCGCCGGGCGGTGGCCAGCAGCCGTGCCACGGCGGCGGATTCGGCGCTTGCGGGGCGGGAGGCCAGGAAGTCGCGGTAGTGGCTGCCGGGCAGCTGGGGTGCCGAGGCCAGTTCGTCGGGGTCCTCGGCGTGGATGATCGCCAGGGCGCCGAGCCGGGCCTGCTCGGTGAGCGCCCCGGTGAGCTCGGCCGGGCCGAGGTGCCCGAACTCGTCCACCCCTGACGGTGACAGGAAGCTCTTGAAGCCGAACGCCCCCTCCTCGTGCAGGCCCTGGAGTTCGGCGGTGTTGCCGGGGACGGCGCCTCCCCAGAAGCCCAGGTCCACCCAGGTCTGCCCGTGGGCCGCGCGGCGTTTGGCGGCCAGGCCGGCCACCGTGGTGGTGGGCGGTATGGAGTTGAGCGGCATGTCGATGATGGTGGTGACGCCGCCGGCGGCGGCGGCCCGGGTCGCGGTGGCGAAGCCCTCCCACTCGGTGCGTCCCGGCTCGTTGACGTGCACGTGGGTGTCGACCAGGCCGGGCAGCAGGGCGGTGTCTCCGAGGTCGGTGAGTTCGGCACCCGTGAGCGAACCGTAAGCTCCGAGCCGCTCGATCCGGCCGTCCCGGATCAGTACGTCGGCCGGCCGCTCGCCGTCCGGGAGGACCACGCGGCGGGAACGGATCACCGCACTCGACTGCTGCATCACGAACCTCCGGGAAGGGTTGCCGCGGTGGGATCGGCTGGGAGCCTAGGTCCGCCTTCAACAAAACGTCAATGCATCAACGCGCCGGGATTCCGGCCTACTTCAGGCCCGCGCCAGCAGCTCCCCGGCCAGCCGCTCCCCCGCGCGTTCGGCCAGCTCGGCAGCCCTGGTCAGGCTGTCGCCGGGCTGTTCGGCCAGGTCGCCGAGGGCGTAGGCGGCGATGAAGCCGGCCCGGCGCCAGGCGCTCTCGGGCAGGTCGACGCGGCCCGCCACCGCGGCCACCGGGACCCCCGCCCTGGTGGCCGCCGCGGCGACTCCGGCGGGCGCCTTGCCGTGCAGTGTCTGCTCGTCAAGGCAGCCCTCGCCGGTCACGACGAGCCGCGCCCCGCGCACGGCCTCGTCGAACCCCAGCAGGTCGAGCAGCAGCTCGATGCCGGGTCGCATGGTGGCACCGAGCAGCGCCAGGGCGGCGAAGCCGACCCCGCCGGCGGCTCCGGCGCCGGGTGCGTCGCGCACCTCGCGGCCCGTGGTCTCCCGGACCACGTCGGCCCAGTGCGTCAACCCGGCCTCCAATAGGGCGAGTTCGACGCCCTCCGCGCCCTTCTGCGGGGCGTAGACGGCGGTGGCTCCGCGCGGGCCGAGCAGCGGGTTGTCGACATCGCAGGCGACGGTGATCTCCACCCCGCTCAGGGTGTCCGCCAGTGAGCCGGGTTCCAGGCGGTGCAGCCGGCGCAGGGCCGCACCGCCTGGGGGGAGTTCGGCGCCGTCCTCGTCGTAGAGGCCGACGCCGAGCGCCTGCACCAGACCGGCCCCGCCGTCGGTGCTGGCGCTGCCGCCCAGGCCCAGCACGATCCGCCGGGCGCCGGCGCCGATGGCCCGTCCGATCAGCCGGCCCACCCCGTAGGTGCCGGCGGCCAGCGGTGCGGTGCGGCAGCCGGGCAGCCGGGCCAGGCCGGCGGCCTGGGCCAGCTCGATCACGGCGAGGTCGCCCCGGAGCGCGAAGGCGGCGTCCACCGGCAGCCCGGTGGGGCCGGACACCTTGGCCGGGATCCGGGTGAATCCGGCCGCCAAGGCGGCGTCCAGGGTGCCCTCGCCGCCGTCCGCGACCGGGAGTTGGCGGACCTCGACGCCGGGCGCCACCCGGTGGATGCCCGCGGCCAGCCGGGCGGCGGCCTCGGCGGCGGTCAGGGTGCCCTTGAACTTGTCGGGGGCGACGACCACATGGCCCTGGACGGGGGTGACGGACATTCGGCGGCTCACTTCCGGGTCGGACCGATGCTGCGGTCCATCTTGCGACGGGCCGGGTGGCCGGCTTCGCAGGTGGTGCCCTCCTGGTGGCGCGGGCACGACCGGACAGGTACACGCCACCAGGAGGAGTCGAGGTCAGCGCGGGTCGCGCCCGGCCAGTCGCTCCACGCCGCGCAGCAGCGCCGAGTGGTCCAGCGAGCCGTCGCCGTTGGCCCGGGCCGAGGCGACCAGTTGGGCGGCCACCGCGCCGAGCGGCAGCGGTGCCCCGACGGCGCGGGCGGCGGCGGTCACGATGCCCATGTCCTTGTGGTGCAGGTCGATCCGGAAGCCGGGCGTGAACTCGCGGCCGAGCATGTTGGCCTTCTTGCGGTTGAGCACCGTGGAGCCGGCCAGGCCGCCGCCGAGCACCTCCAGCGCGGCCGCCAGGTCGACGCCCGTGTTCTCCAGGAAGACCACGGCCTCGGCCAGCACCTGGATGTTGACCGCGACGATCAGCTGGTTGGCCGCCTTGACGGTCTGCCCGGCGCCGGCCGGGCCGACATGGACGACCGTGGTGCCCAGGGCGTCGAGGAGCGGCTTGGCCTCGGCGAAGTCCTCGGCCGCACCGCCGACCATGATCGACAGCGCTGCCTCGCCGCCGGAGACCGGGGCGTCCAGGGTGCGGATGCCTTTCGCCCTGGCCGCGACCTCGACCTTGCCGGAGGTCTGCGGGGTGATCGAGGACATGTCGATCACCAGGGTGCCGGGCTTGGCATGCTCCAGCACGCCGCCCGCACCGAGGATGACCTCCTCGACCTGCGGGTCGGCCGGGACCATGGTGATGACGACCTCGGCCTCCCGCACCGCCTCGGCGATGCTGCCGGCACCATGGCCGCCCGCCGCCACCAGGGCGTCGATCTGGGGCCGGGTCAGGTTGTAGCCGGTGACGTGGTGGCCGGCCTTGACCAGGTTGGCGGCCATCGGGCTGCCCATGATGCCGAGGCCGATGAAGGCGATCCTGCGACTCATCGTGCCACTCCTTGGATCGAAAGGGGCCTTCGGTAGGAAAGAGGGCCGTCAGCGCGCGGCGCGCAGCTCGCGCGGCAGCCAGTCGAAGCTGTCGGCGCTGACCCCCGCGGCGGGCCGGTACTCCAGGCCGATCGGGCCGCTGTAGCCGGCCGCGGTCAGCCGGTCGAGCAGCGCGGCGAGGTCGAGCGAGCCGGTGCCCGGCTGGTGGCGGCCGGGGTTGTCGGCGATCTGCACATGGCCGATCCGGTCCGCATGGGTGTCGATCACGGCTTCCAACTGCTCGCCGTTGACCGACAGGTGGTAGAGGTCGCAGAGGAACTTGGCGTTGCCGAGCCCGGTGGCGGCGTTGATCCGGTCGACCACGGCGACGGCGCCGGCGGCGGTGTGCAGCGGGTAGTCGGGTGCGTCATCGCGGTTGAGGGCCTCGATCAGCAGCACGGCACCGATCGAGTGGGCGGCCCGGGCCGCCAAGGTGAGGTTCTGCAGGGCGAGTTGGTCCTGGGCGGCCGGGTCGGATCCGGCGATCCGGTTGCCGTAGAGGGCGTTCAGCGCGCCGGCGCCCAGTGACTCGGCCAGCGCCGCGGCCACCGGGAGGTTCGCCCGGAAACGCTCGCTCGCGGCCGGCAGCGAGACGGTGCCCTTGGCGCCCGCCGACAGGTCGTCCAGCAGGTTCAGGCCGCTGAGGCGCAGCCCGGCGTCCTTGAACGCGGTGCGCAGCGCGTCGAGTTGGGCCTCGCTCGGGACGGCCTGGGTGCCGAACGGCCACCACAGCTCGGCGCTGGTGAATCCGGCGGCGGCCGCTGCGGCGGGGCGTTCCAGCAGCGGTAGTTCGGCGAACAGGATCGACAGGTTGACGGTGGCGCGTCCGCCGATGGACGCGAACGCGGAGGCGGCGGCCATATCCCTCTCTCTCACTCAAATTCCGCAATACGAAAGTTGGTTTCTGCTCACCGGAAGCTTGCCATGTCCGCCCGAAGCACTGTCAAGGCTTCTGCAACACTTTGTTGAAGGCGGCAGTGCGCACCGGCTTCCCCCGGACCCGCCGCTCGCTACAGTGAACGCGTGCGATTGATGGTGGAATTCACGACAGAACCGTTTGAACTGGACGCCTTCCCGGACCACGCGGCCGCCGCCCGCCGGGTGGTGGACGAGGCCGGCCTGGAGGTCACGGTCGGCCCGTTCGGCACCAGCGCCACGGGCGAGGCCGAGCGGGTCATGGCCGCGGTCACTCGACTGCTGCACGACAGCCTGGAGGCCGGCGCCAACCGGATCTCGTTCCAGGTGAGCGTGCTGCCGGCCGGCGAGGAGGTGGACGCGCCGTGACCGACGCCCAGGAGCATCCGCTCGCCGCGGCGATCAAGCCGCTGCTGGACGCCGTCGGCGCCACCCCGCTGGACCCGGCCGAGGCCCGGCCCGACGATGTGGTCCTGGAGTGGGAGGGCGTCCCGGCGGTCGCCGTCCGACTGCCGCACCTGAGCAGTGCGCTGGACCGACTGCTGGCCGAGACGACCCGCCAGTTCGGCAGCCGGCCGCTCAGCGAGCTGGACCGACAGGAGAAGCAGCGTGTGGTGGCCCTGCTGGAGGAGCGCGGTGCCTTCACCGTCCGCCACGGCGTGGAGACGGTGGCGGCCGCGCTGGGCGTCAGCCGCTTCACGGTGTACAACTACTTGAATCGTCAGGCCTGATCGGCAAGCTTCAACAAAGTGTTGACGGTCGGGGGTGGTGGATCTACCTTGTGCGAGTGGCACCACTCCCCAGGAGGTCCACTCGTGACCAACCACCCCCACACCTCAGGTGACCCACCCGGCGCCCTGAAGGCGCTCGCCACCGCCGAGCCCGCCGAACTGCTGGGGCTCCTGCTGGAGATCTGCACCAGCACCCGCTGGGCCGCCGCGGTCACGGCCACCCGCCCCTGGTCCGACCGGGCCGCCCTGCTGGCCGCCAACGCGGCGGCCACCGCCGCCCTGAGCACCGCCGACCTGGCGGAGGCGATGGCCGGCCACGCCCGGATCGGCACGCCCAGGCCGGGCGACGCCGCCTCCGAGCGCGAGCAGGCCGGCATCCGCGGCGCGGACCGCGCGCTGCTCGACGAACTCGACCGGGCCAACACCGCCTACGAGGCGAAGTTCGGCCACGTCTTCCTGATCTGCGCCACCGACCGCACCGCGGACAGCATGCTCGCCGCCCTGCGCGAGCGCTACCCGCACACTCCGGCCGCCGAGGCACAGGTCGTGCGCGGCGAACTGCGCAAGATCAACGACATCCGCCTCAACCGGCTTCTGAACGAGACCAGCTGAGCTACCGTCGATTTCTGACCTCTCGTCACATCAAGCACTAGCTAAGGTCGTTCACGCCATGACCGGCATCTCCACGCATGTGCTCGACACCAGCCTGGGCCGCCCGGCCGAGGGCGTCCCGGTCGAGCTGGCGCTCAGCACCGGGGGTGGCTGGACGGTGCTCGGCACCTCCGCCACGGACTCCGACGGCCGGGTCAAGGACCTGCCGGCCGTGGAGGCGGGCTCGGTCGTCCGGCTGACCTTCGACACCGCGGCGTACTACGCGCGCTCGTCGACCGGGACGCCGTTCTTCCCCGAGGTCACGATCGTCTTCACGGTCGCGCCCGCGCAGCCGCACTACCACGTGCCGCTGCTGCTGAATCCCTTCGGATATTCCGTCTATCGCGGAAGCTAGACACCAAGGAGCCGACCATGGCCCACGTGCTCGGTCAGAACCAGTACGGCAAGGCCGAGAACCGGATCGTCCGCGTCCAGCGGGACGGCACCCGGCACTCGATCAAGGACCTCAATGTGTCGGTGGCCCTCCAGGGCGAGTTCGCGGACGTTCACCTCACCGGGTCGAACGCCAACTGCCTGCCCACCGACACCACCAAGAACACCGTCTTCGCCTTCGCCAAGCAGTACGGCATCGAGTCGGCCGAGGCGTTCGGCATCCTGCTGGCCCGCCACTTCGTCAGCGCGACCGAGCGCGGTGTGGTGCACAGCGCCCGGATCCGGATCGAGGAGTACGCCTGGAACCGGATCGAGACCCCCGCCAGTTCCAGCGGTACCGGCGAGGCCGGCCACTCCTTCGTCCGCGACGGCGGTGAAGTCCGCACCACCGAGGTGGTGTTCGACGGCGAGCGGGTCCAGGTGATCTCCGGCCTGCAGGACCTGGTCGTGATGAACACCACCGACTCGGAGTTCTGGGGCTTCATCAAGGACGGGTACACCACCCTGCGGGAGGCCTACGACCGGATCCTGGCCACCCAGGTCACCGCTCGCTGGCGGTACTCCTACTCCGGTGCCGACGGCCAGGACCAGCCCGACTGGGACCGCAGCTACCGGCAGGTCCGCCGCCACCTGCTGGAGGCCTTCGCCGAGACCTACTCCTACTCGCTGCAGCAGACCCTGCACGCGATGGGCACCCGGGTGCTCGACAACCGCGCCGAGGTGGACGAGGTCCGCCTGGAGCTGCCGAACAAGCACCACTTCCTGGTCGACCTGGAGCCGTTCGGCCTGACCAACGACAACGAGGTGTACTACGCCGCCGACCGGATGTACGGCTTGATCGAGGGCACCGTGCACCGCGACGGCGTGACCCCCGCCATTTCGGTGCGCTAGAGAGCCGAGCGCGAGCCCCAGCGAGAGCGCAGCGCCAGCCCAGCGAGAGTCCAGCGAGGAGTCCCCCACATGGCAGTCCAACCGCCGCCCGCCGGCCAGCGGGTCGTGATCGAGAACGCGGCGATAGCCACCGTCGACGCCGATGACACCGAGTACGCCCGCGGGCACGTGGTGCTCAACGGGAATCTGATCGAGTCGGTCGGCGACGGCCCGGCCCCGCAGTGGCTGGACGGCGTGGTGCGCCGGATCGACGGCGCGGGCCACCTGGTCACCCCCGGGCTGGTCAACACCCACCACCACTTCTACCAGTGGATCACCCGCGGCCTGGCCCAGGACGACATCCTGTTCGACTGGCTGGTCGCGCTCTACCCGACCTGGGCCCGGATCGACGACCGGTTGGTGCACGCCGCCTCGCTGGGCTCGGCCGCCGCGCTGCTGAAGTCCGGCTGCACCACCGCGAGCGATCACCACTACGTCTTCCCGCGCGGCGCCGGTGACGTCCTGGGCGCCTCGATCGAGGCCGTCCAGCGGCTCGGCCTGCGCTTCACCGCGCTGCGCGGCTCGATGGACCGCGGCCGCAGGGACGGCGGGCTGCCGCCGGACCACGCCGTGGAGGGGACCGACGAGATCCTCAGCGCCAGCGAGGCCGCCGTGGACCGCTGGCACGACTCCTCGTTCGGCTCGATGCTGCAGATCGCGCTCGCCCCCTGCTCGCCGTTCTCGGTCTCCACCGAGCTGCTGCGCGAGTCCGCCGTGCTCGCTCGCCGCAAGGGCGTGCGGCTGCACACCCACGGCTCGGAGACCGCCGAGGAGGAGCAGTTCTGCAAGGAGCGGTTCGGAATGGGCCCGACCGACTACTTCGAGTCCACCGGCTGGCTCGGCGAGGACGTCTGGATGGCGCACTGCGTGCACATGGACGACTCCGACATCGCCAAGTTCGCCGAGACCGGCACCGGCGTGGCGCACTGCCCGTCCTCCAACGCCCGGCTGGCGGCCGGCATCGCCCGGGTGCCCGACATGATCAGAGCCGGCGTCCCGGTCGGCCTGGGCGTGGACGGCACCGCCTCCAACGAGTCCGGCGAGCTGGGCACCGAGCTGCGCAACGCCCTGCTGATCAACCGCCTGCACGGCCGGCCGGACGCGCTGACCGCCCGCGGCGCACTGCGCCTGGGCACCATGGGCGGCGCCCGGCTGCTCGGCCGCCGGCACGAGATCGGCTCGATCGAGGCCGGCAAGCTGGCCGACCTGGCGCTCTGGAAGGTTGACGGGATCATGCACTCCTCGATCGCCGACCCGGTCGCCGCCCTGGTCCTCGGCGCACTGCCGCCGCTGTCGGTGCTGTTCGTCAACGGCAACGCGGTCGTCGAGCGGGGCCGGCTGACCACGGCGGACGAGGACCGGATCGCGCTGACCTGCGCCCGCGCCGCCCAGGAGCTGACCGCACGCGGCTGACCTGCGCGGACCCCCAGACTCCGGGCCGCCCAGGGACGGTGCGTGACCCGGACTCCGTCCGCCGCCCTCTCACGGCGGGCGGACCGCGGCCCCGGACCCACGGCGAGGGTCCGGGGCCGCGGCGTGGCCGCGCGGCATCACCACGTAAGTTATTGGGTCGAAACACTCGACTTCGAGAGAGATCCGCTATGTCCACCGTGGGATCGGCGATTCCCGCCGCCCGGCTGCCCGCACTGCGCAGTTCGCTGCGCCGGACTCTGCGGGCGGCCCCGCGCCACCCGGTGGTCGCCGCGACCGTGCTGTCCGCCCTGCTCCATCTGGTCTGGGTGTTCTGGCTGGCCAATGACGCGGGCGATCTGTCCGCCCAGTACGCCTGGACCGACTTCGCCCGGCAGCATCCGGACTCGGCCTACAACCTGTCCTGGTACGGCGGGATGCACATCGCGTCCTACAGCGTGCTGTCGCCCTATCTGATGAGCTTCCTCGGGGTGCGGACCACGGGGGCGCTGGCCGGCATCGCCAGTGCGGGTTTCGGTGCCCTGCTGCTCACCCGGTCGGGCGTGTCCCGGCCGATGTGGCCGGCGCTGTTCACGGCCTTCGCGCTCTGGTGCGACGTGGCCTCGGGCCGGGTGACCTTCGCGCTGGGGCTGGCCTTCGGCCTGGCCGCCACTGTGGTCGCCTTCACCTGCGCCGGCCCGCGACTGCGCGGCACCCTGCTCTTCGTGCTGGCCGCACTGGGCACCATGAGCAGCCCGGTGGTGGGCGTGTTCCTTGAGGTCGCGGCGGCCGGCCTGTTCCTGACCGGGCGGCGGCGGGACAGCTACCCGCTCCTCCTGGCGCCCGCGGTGGTGGTCGGCGCGACCACGCTGCTCTTCCCGTTCAGCGGGGTGCAGCCGTTCTCGTTCCACAACATGGTGCTGGTGGTGGCGGCGGCGCTGGCGGTGATCCTGCTGGTGCCGCGCGAGTGGGCGGCGGTGCGCCGGGCCGGGATCGTCTATGTGATCGGCACGGTGCTGGTCTTCCTGATCCCGTCGCCGGTGGGCAGCAATGTGGAGCGGCTCAGCCTGCTGTTCGCGGGCACCGCGCTGCTGGCCGCGCTGACCAGCAGCGCGCAGAGCCGCAAGCGGGCGGCGCTGACGCTGATCGCCTTCCTGTCGGTGGCCGGTTGGATCACCGGCCGGACCATCGGCGACCTGCTGGCGACGGCGCCGAAGGCCCCGGCGGCCCGGGACGGCGGTGCGCTGATCAACGAGCTGCAGCAGCTGGGCGCCGACCGCGGCCGGGTCGAGGTGGTGCCGCTCTCCTCGCACTGGGAGGCCAGCGGGGTGGCGCCGTACGTCGACCTGGCGCGCGGCTGGAACCGGCAGGCGGACGTCACCCGCAACCCGCTGTTCTACGCCACCAAGAAGCTCACCGCCGACGACTACCACGGCTGGCTGCGGCAGTGGGGGGTCGGCTATGTGGCGCTCTCCTCGGACAAGCCGGACAACGGCGCGACCGATGAGGCGGCGCTGATCCGGGCCGGCCAGCCCTGGCTGAAGCAGGTCTGGCAGCACGGCGCCTGGACGGTCTACCAGGTGGCCGACGCCACCCCGCTGGCCGATCCGCCGGCCGTGGTGGAGCACGCGGGTGCGGCTTCGATGACCGTCGACATGCCGGTCGGCGGCACGGTGCGGCTGAAGGTGCCGTGGTCGCCGTGGCTGGGCGTGGGGCACCTCGACAGCAACCACGGCTGCCTGCGCCAGTCGGGCGACTGGACGGAGCTCTATGCGCCGACTCCCGGCACCTACCGGATCAGCGGCGACTACGGGCTCGGCCGGGGCAATCCCTGCAACTCCTGACGGAGCATCAGAAATCAGGCCCTGGGGGCCCGTTGGACATCACCGTCCGACGGGCCCTCGGTGTCTTGGGAGCGGCTGTCCCTTCAACGTCTTGATGGCGGTGGGCGCGTGGCCGGGCTCGGTGGCCAACTCCTCCCACTCGACGACCTGCGCGATGTCGGCGGTCGGGCTCATCGAGATGTTGGTGACCCGCTCCAGGATCGCCTCGACCACCACCGGCACCCGGTGTTCGGCGGCCAGCTTCTTGGCTGTCTCGAAGGCGGCACCCAGCTCGCCGGGGTCGGTGACCCGGATCGCCTTGCAGCCCAGCCCCTCGACCACCTTGACGTGGTCGACGCCGTAGCCGCCCAGCTCGGGCGCGTTGATGTTCTCGAACTCCAGGTTGACCTGGAAGTCGATGTCCAGGCCGAGTTGCGCCTGCCGGATCAGGCCCAGGTAGGCGTTGTTCACCAGCACATGGATGTAGGGGATCCGGTGCTGGGCTCCGACCGCGAGCTCCTCCAGCATGAACTGGAAGTCGTAGTCGCCGGAGAGCGCGACCACCGGGCTCGCCGGGTCCGCGGTGGCGACGCCGAGCGCGGCCGGGATGGTCCAGCCGAGCGGCCCGGCCTGGCCGCAGTTGATCCAGTGGCGCGGCCGGTAGACGTGCAGCAGTTGGGCACCGGCGATCTGGGACAGGCCGATGGTGGTGACGTAGCGGGTGTCCGGACCGAAGGCCTTGTTCATCTCCTCGTAGACCCGCTGCGGCTTCATCGGCACGTCGTCGAAGTGGGTGCGGCGCAGCAGGGTGGCCTTGCGCTCCTGGGTCTTTGCGATCCAGTCGGCGCGGTCCGGCAGCCGCCCGGCGGCCTTGAGCTCCTCGGCCACCTCGATGAACAGCTCCAGCGCGGCCCTGGCGTCGGAGGCGATGCCGAAGGCGGGGGCGAAGATCCGGCCGATCTGGGTGGGGTCGATGTCGACGTGGACGAAGGTGCGGCCCTCGGTGTAGACGTCCAGCCGGTAGCCGGTGTGGCGGTTGGCCCAGCGGTTGCCGATGCCGAGCACGAAGTCCGCGGCGAGGAAGTTGGCGTTGCCGTAGCGGTGCGCGGTCTGGACGCCCACCATGCCGGCGTTGAGCTCGTGGTCGTCGGGGATGGCGCCCCAGCCCATCAGGGTGGGGATCACCGGGGTGCCGGTCAGTTCGGCGAACTCGACCAGCAGGTCGGCCGCGTCGGCGTTGATGATGCCGCCACCGGCCACGATCAGCGGGCGCTCGGACGCCAGCAGGTAGGACAGCGCCCGCTCGGCCTGGGGCCGGGTGGCGGTCGGCCGGTGGACGGGCAGCGGGTGGTAGGTGTCGGGATCGAAGTCGATCTCGGTCTGCTGGACGTCGATCGGCAGGTCGATCAGCACCGGGCCCGGACGGCCGGACCGCATCAGGTGGAAGGCCTGCTGGAACACCCCGGGGACCTGGGCCGCCTCCAGCACGGTGGTGGCGGCCTTGGTGACGGGCCGGGCGATGGCGGCGATGTCGACCGCCTGGAAGTCCTCCTTGTGCAGCTTGGCGACCGGCGCCTGGCCGGTGATGCACAGGATCGGAACGGAGTCGGCGATCGCCGAGTAGAGGCCGGTGATCATGTCGGTGCCGGCCGGTCCCGAGGTGCCGATGCAGACCCCGATGTTGCCGGCCTTGGCCCGGGTGTAGCCCTCGGCCATGTGGGAGGCGCCCTCGACGTGCCGGGCCAGGGTGTGCCGGATCCCGCCGCCCTCCTTGATCGCCTTGTAGAACGGGTTGATCGCGGCGCCCGGCACCCCGAACGCGACCTCGACTCCTTCGCGCTTGAGGATCTCAACTGCCGCGCGGGCGGCTGTCATTCGAGGCATCGGCTGACTCCTGCTCCTACTCGATTCCACATCGCGGAAGCTCAGTTCTGTTATGCGGAATCACGGTAGGCGGCGGCCAGTTGGGGCGTCAAGGCTTCCGGGGGCCGAATTCAACAAGTCGTTGATTCGCATACGGACTCAATGAGTGTGCGGAACCCGGGAGGGCGAACGCCCTCCCGGCACGGCTCAGTCGCGGGGGCGCAGCCCGTCCGTGACCAGCTCCAGCATCCGCTCCAGCGCGACCTCCACGGTGCCCGGCTTGGACTCGCAGGCCACCACGGTGGCGTGCACCAGTCGCAGCGCCTCCGGCGCGGTCAGATCGCCGCGCACCGTCCCGGCCGCCTTGGCGTCGTCGATGAGCTCGTCGGCCATGCCGAAGATCAGGTCGTGGCAGCTCTCCTTGAGGTCGCCTCGCTCCGCGAAGACGGCGCTCATCAGGGTCCGCAGCTCTCCGATGGCCCGCCAGTGCAGTGCCATCACCTCCAGCCAGGCGTACAGCGCGTCGCCCGGCTCGCGCTCGGCCAGCAGCGCCCGCCCCTTGGCGCAGGTCTCCTCCAGGCCGCCCCGGTAGACCACGGCCACCAGGTCCTCGCGGGCCGGGAAGTGCCGGTAGAGGGTGCCCGCGCCGACGCCGGCCCGCTTGGCGATCTCGTCCATCGAGGCCCGCTCGCCGCGCTCGGCGAACGCCTCCGCCGCCGCGCTCACCAGCCGCTCGTAGTTGCGTCGGGCGTCGGCGCGCATCGGCCGCGCCGGCGCGACGCCCGACGCCACGTCAACGGCCGTGCCGGACTCGGGAGCTGACATGGCGTACGTACCTCCTTGCTAAACGGAGAGTGTCTCCGTATATTTCTGACCGTCAACTGGAGACTTCCTCCGCTTATTCTGCCCTGGAGTCCGACCCATGACGACCCTTGCCCCCGTATCCAACACCGCCACGGTGTCCGACCGCGGTTCAGGAGCCACCCTGGCCGTACTGCTCGGCGCCTACATGCTGATCGCCCTCGACGCCACCGTGGTGAGCGTGGCCCTGCCCGCGCTGCAGCGCCAACTGCACTTCAGCGCCACCGCGCTGTCCTGGGTACCCAACGCCTACGCCCTGACCTTCGGCGGCTTACTGCTGCTCGGCAGCCGGGTCGGCGATGTGCTCGGCCGCCGCCGCGCGTTCAGCGCGGGTGTCGCTCTGTTCACCGTCGCCTCGCTGCTCGGCGGCCTGGCCCCCAACGCCGGACTGCTGCTCGCCGCCCGCGCCGTGCAGGGCGTCGGCGCGGCGCTGAGCACGCCCAATGTGCTGGCGCTGATCGCCGTCAACTTCGACGAGGGCCCGGCCCGCAACCGGGCGCTCAGCTTCTACTCGGCCGGCGCCGGGCTGGGCGGCTCGCTCGGCATGCTGCTCGGCGGGGCGCTCACCAGCTGGTTCTCCTGGCGCTGGGCGCTGCTGATCAATGTGCCGATCGGCGTGGTGGTCGCACTGGCCGCGCCCCGGGTGATCCAGGAGCCGGAGCGGCAGCCCGGCCGGTTCGACGTCGCCGGCGCGATCACCGGCACCCTGGGCAGCACCGTGCTGGTCTACGGCGTGCTGCGGGCCGCCGACCGCGGCTGGACCGACGCACTGGCACTGGCCACGCTGACCGCCGCCGCGCTGCTGCTGACCGCCTTCCTGGCCGTGGAGTTGAAGGCCCGCCAGCCGCTGCTGCCACTGGAGTTCCTCCGCGACCGGGGCCGGATCGGCGCCTACCTCAACATGTTCCTGATCCCGGCCGGCATGTTCCCGCTCTTCTTCCTGCTCACCCTCTACTTCCAGGAGGTGCTGGGCTACAGCGCGCTGCGCACCGGGCTCGGCTTCCTGCCGATGACCCTGGTGCTGTTCACCACCGTGCGGCTGATGCCCCGGGCGCTGGCCCGCGTCAACATCCGGGCGGTGCTGGTCACCGGCGCGGCGCTGGTGGTGCTCGGCGGTGTCTGGCTCACCCAGTTGTCCGAACACGGCGGCTACCCCGCCCAGTTGCTGGGCCCGCTGGTGCTGATCGGGCTGGGCGGCGGCATGAGCTTCATGCCGATGAGCGCACTGGTGCTGCGCGGTGTGACACCGGCCCGGTCCGGCGCGGCGGCCGGGCTGCTGCAGACCCTGCAGTGGACCGGCGGCACGGTGGGCACGGCGGTGCTGGTCTCGCTCTTCAGCAACACCAGCCGGCACGGCACCGGCAGCGCGGCGCACCGCCTGGTGCAGGGCATCGACGCGGCCTTCGTCCTGGGCACCGCGGTGGCGGCGGCCGCCGTGCTGGTGGCGGCGCTGGTGATCCGCCACCGGAAGGCCTGACACCTCGGCCGGCGCGGCCTGTCGGGACGTGCGCCGGTGCCGCCTCAGGCACCGGCGGCGACGGCCGCGCCGACCACGATCAGCACCACCCCGGTGACCGCGCTGAGCCCGCGCTGGACGGCCGGCCGGGAGACCAGCGCCCGGCCCCGGCCGACCGCGAAGGTGAACAGCACGTACCAGGTGGCGTTCACCATGGCCCAGAGCCCCCCGAGGGCAAGGCTGGAGAGCAGGACCGGGCCGTTGGTGGTCACGAACTGCGGCAGCACGGAGACCGCGAAGACACCCGCCTTGGGGTTGCCCAGGTTGGTGCTCAGACCCAGCAGGTAGCCCTTCCAGAACCCGGTGCGCGGGCCGGCCTCGGTGCTCGGCGCGGTGGGGGTCGCTTCGCCCGCCCGCCCGCGCGCCGTGCGGCGCGTGTACAGGGTGCTGATCCCCAGGGCGACCAGGAGGACTCCCCCGATGATCCGGATCGCCGCGTATATCCGGGGGTTGGCCAGCAGGATGGCGGAGAGCCCGGCGGCGGCCGCGGTGGACCAGAGCACCAGCCCGGTGGCGTTGCCCGCGATGGTGGCCCAGGCCGTCCGCAGCCCGCCGGCCAGGGCCTGGCGGAGCATCAGCGCCTGCCCCACGCCCGGCAGCATGGCCAGTAACCAGGTGGTGACGAGGAAGACGGGCAGATGGGTGGGCACGTTGAGGACCTTTCACAGGGGGGCGGCCGCCGGACCTGGAAGCCGCCGTCTCGGGACGAACCGGTCAGTGCGCCAACGAGCGCACCGCGCGGGCCGCGTCGAGGAAGCAGTCGTTCTCCGCCGGCGTCCCCACCGAGGCCCGCAACCGCTGCGGCACCCCGCTGTCGCGGATCAGCACGCCCCGGTCGAGGATCGCCTGCCAGGCACGGCGCGGCTCGGCGAATCGGCCGAACTGCACGAAGTTGGCGTCGGATTCGGTGACCTGGAAGCCCAGCGCGCGCAGCTCCGCGCTGACCCGGTCCCGTTCGGACTTGAGCAGGTCGACCTGGCGCAGCAGTTGGGCGCTGTCCTCCAGCACGGCGAGCGCGACGGCCTGCGTCAGCGAGGACAAGTGGTAAGGCAGCCGGACGAGTTGCACGGCGTCCACCACCGCCTCAGCGGCGGCCAGGCAGCCGACCCGCAGTCCGGCGGCCCCGAAGGCCTTGGACATGGTGCGGGTCACCACCAGGTTCGGCCGGTCCCGCAGCAGCGGCAGCAGCGAGGGGTGGTGGGAGAACTCCGCGTACGCCTCGTCGACCACCACCAGGGACGGCCGGGCCTGCTGCGCGGCCTCGTAGAGGTCCAGCACCAGCTCGGCCGAAAGGGCCGTGCCGGTCGGGTTGTTCGGCGCCGTGAGGAGGACGAGGTGCGGCCGCCGCTCGGCGATGGCCGCCCGTGCCGCGGTCGGGTCCACTCCGAACTCCTCGTCGCGCGCGACCGCGATCCACTCGGTCCCGGTACCGCGGGCTATCAACGGGTGCACGGGGTAGGAGGGTTCGAAGCCGAGCGCGCTGCGGCCGGGGCCGCCGAAGGCCTGCATCAGCAGCTGGATGACCTCGTTGGAGCCGTTGGCCGGATAGATCTGACGGTACGTCAACTCCGCCGCACCGCTGCGGTTCAGGTAGGCGGCCAGCGCGGCGCGCAGCTCGACGGCGTCCCGGTCCGGGTAGCGGTTGAGGTCGCGGGCCGCCGCCCGCACCCGCTCGGCGATCCGCTCGACCAGCGGCTCGGGCAGCGGGTAGGGGTTCTCATTGACGTTCAGGCTGACGGGGACGTCCAGGGCGGGCGCGCCGTAGGGCGACAGGCCGCGCAGTTCGTCCCGGACCGGCAGGACGGCGGTCCGTGACGAGTCGGCTGACTGGGTCATGCAGGGGAAACCTTTCGGTCCAGGAAGTCCAGCACGAGCGGGCCGGCCAGGTCGCGGAACTCCTCGAAGTACGCGTGGCGTGCGCCGGGGATCAGCCGGACCTGCGCGCCGGGGATCCGCTCCGCGAGCAGGGCGGCGTTGGCGGTGGGGTTGAACCGGTCGTCGGTGCCGTGCAGCACCAGGGTGGGCGCGAGGATCTGCGCCAGCGCGTCCCATGCGTCGTGCCCGTTGCTGGCGCGCAGGTGGGCGCGCCGGGCGTGCGGCGGCATGGCCGGGTCGCCGAGGGTGCGGTGCGGTCCCGGGTGGGTGGCCAGCCACTGCGGGGTGTACATCAGGTCGAGCAGGGTGTGCAGGCGCTCGGCCGGGTCCGGAGAGGCGAGTGCGCGGCGCACGCTGTCGTCGCGTTCGAAGGCCTTGGGGCCGCCGGGCGACGTGCAGCCGAGCACCAGCGAGCGGACCCGCTGCGGATGGCGGACGGCCAGCCACTGGGCGACCCGCCCGCCCATCGAGGTGCCGTAGACGTCGGCCCGGTCGACGCCCAGGTGGTCCAGCACCGCGACGGCGTCCTCGGCGAAGCCCTGGGTGCTGTACGGCCCTTCGGGCTTGTCGCTGTCGCCGGTGCCGCGGTAGTCGAGGGTGATGGTGCGGCGGGCGGTGTCGAAGTCGTCGCGGACCTGGTCCCACCAGTGGTGGTTGTTCGCCTGGCCGGCGAGCAGCAGCAGCGGGGCGCCCGCGCCCTGGGTCTGGTAGGCGATGCGGGTCCCGTCCGCGGTGATGGCGTGTGGCACGGCGTCCATCCTTGTCGACCTGGGCCGGCGTCCACCGGCCTCGCCGACCACCCTACGAGGGCCACTCGGCCGAACTCGCCCGTGGGCGGGCGAGTTCGGCCGAGCGCGGCCCCCACTCAGCTCTCGTCGTCCGCCGGCGCCTCGTGGGAGAAGTAGCCGGTCGTGGCCTTGCGGTCGGCCTTCAGGTGGGCGCCCTCCTGGATCTCGAAGAGCGAGTTGAACTCGGCCGCCGCGATCGGCAGCCGCCACACGCCGCCCTCGCCGCGCGCGGTCTTCGAGGGCACGCCGCGCACCAGCTTCGCGGTCGGCTCGTTGTGCGCGGCGTGCGGGCCGTAGTAGAGCGGGAAGGCGTCGGCCGCGCGGTAGGCGGGGATGAAGGCGCGGCGGTAGCGGTCGGAGGTGTTCCGCTCCGAGGCGTGCACCACCAGCGGGTGCAGGAAGACGGCGGTGCCGGCCTTCCCGACGCAGTCCACCACGGTGGCCGGGTCCACCCCGACCCCCTCCAGCGTGGTGATCTTGCCGGCGAAGTAGCCGTCCACCTCGTGGCTGCGCAGCCCGTCGCGGTGCGAGCCGGCCGCCACCTTCAGGCAGGCGTTCTCCGGCGTGGCGTCGTCCAGGTAGATCAGCACGGCCACCAGGTCGGTGTTGCTGTGCGGGTAGTAGGCGAAGTCCTGGTGCCAGTCGACGACGCTGCCCACCCGCGGCGCCTTGACGTTCAACTTGGAGTACTGCAGGACCAGGTTCTCCCCGATCAGTTGGGACACGGCGTCCAGCAGCCGGGTGTCCTCGGCCATCTCGCCGAAGACCTTGTCCCGGCTGGTCGGCGCCCAGATGCGGCGGGCCTTGGAGCTGTCGCCGGGCTCCGTCTCCGCCACGCTGCCGAGCTCCGAAGAGGCCAGCAGCGCGTCGACGACGCCGCGCGCACGGTCCACGACACTGCTTTCGATGATGCCTTCCACAACAAGGAAGCCCTGCTCCCGATAGGAGTCGAGCTGGCTCTGGGTCAGGACGTCGGCCATCGATCCACTCTCTCTCGAAACATCAATCTGCGGTCGCATTGCAGCGCATTCCCCTGTCGAGTCTCGCAGTCCCCACCAGTTCCGACAAGGCTTCGCCGGCATACCCGAGAGGCACCTCCAGGCTGCCGTTGTGCCGGTCATTGTGCCGGTCGCTCGGGCGAATTCACGGATAGGCTCAAGGTCGATGCTGCCTCGGGCCCGAACGGCCGAACCCCCCTTGTTCCAGGGCTGGTTGACTACGAGTGCCGCCCGGCCCGAGCCCTTCTTCGTTCCGCTCGCCGCGATTTCTCGAATTCTGGAGTGCTCAATGACAGGCGTTTCGCACGAAACCGCAGGCAGCGCCGCTCCTGGCACGGTCGAAATCCTCGACTGCACGCTCCGGGACGGCAGCTACTCGGTGGATTTCCGCTTCACCGAGGAGACCATCCGAAATGTGCTGACCGGACTGGAGGAGTCCGGAATCCGGCTCATCGAACTGGGCCACGGGCTCGGACTCAACGCGGCCGAGGCACTGGCCAAGCCGATGCTGGTCGACGACGACCGCTGCTTCGAGATCGCGACCGAGGTCCTGCAAGCGGCCCGCTGGGGCATGTTCTGCATCCCCGGGATCGCCGAGCTCGAGCACCTGAAGCGGGCCGCCGACCAGGGCATGCAGTTCGTCCGGATCGGCGTGGACATCACCGACGTGGCCCCCGCCGAGGCCTTCATCGACCTCGCCCGGGAGCTGGGCATGAGCACCTTCGTCAACCTGATGAAGACCAATGTGCTCGACCCGCACGGGGTCGCCGGCGCCGCCGCCCAGTGCGCCAAGTACGGTGCCGAGTCGGTCTACCTGGTCGACTCGGTGGGCGGCTTCCTGCCGTGGGAGGTCACCGAGCTCTTCGAGCAGGTCGGCCGCGAGCTGGAGGTGCCGCTCGGCTTCCACGGCCACGACAACCTCGGCCTGGCCAACGCCAACGCGCTGGCGGCGGCCCGGGCCGGCGCGCGCTACATCGACACCACGCTGGACGGCATCGGCCGCGGCGCGGGCAACACCGTCACCGAGTCCTTCGTCGCGATCCTGCACGGCGGCGGAGCCGACTGCGGCTACGACTACCGTGCGCTGGCGCAGTTGAGCGAGACCGCGGTGCGGCCACTGGCCCGGCTGCACGACGACCGCAGCTACCAGGTGGTCGGCGGGCTGACCCAGACCCACTCCAGCTTCTTCCCGCTGATCACCCGCTGCGCCGAGGCCACCGGCACCGACGTCTTCGAGCTGATGGCGGCCGTTGCCGACGTCGAGCGGGTCCACCCGACCGAGCCGCTGGTGATGGACGTGGCCGCGGCGCTGAGCGCCCGGTAGGCGCACGGCCGTGCGGTCGGTGGCGGAGGGGGTCCCTCCGCCACCGACC